>NZ_JBVAYW010000017.1:0-72753 GCF_055412845.1 Pseudarthrobacter adonitolis
CCGGCGTCACCGCGGAGGATGTGGCCAAGCGCCTTATCGACTACGGCTTCCACGCCCCCACCCTCGCCTTCCCGGTTGCGGGCACGCTGATGGTGGAACCGACGGAGTCCGAGGATCTGGTGGAGATCGACCGGTTCATCGACGCGATGATCACCATCCGCCAGGAAATCGACCAGGTGGCCAACGGCGACTTCACCGTGGAGAACAGCCCGCTGCGCCACGCACCCCACACCGCGTCCGCCGTCGTCTCCTCCGACTGGACCCGCCAGTACCCGCGGGAGCAGGCCGCCTTCCCGATCGCCTCGCTCAAGCAGGACAAGTACTTCCCGCCCGTAGGCCGCATCGNACCCATCGAAGAATTCGCGAACTAGTTTCCTCGTGGTTGAGCTTGTCGAAACCGATCTGACAAGCTCGATCACCAGGGACAGGCGCGACCACCGGGGATGTCGCCCGGCCACGAGGATGCCGGGGACCTACCGCCCTAACCGGAGGCTTTAGACTTGTGGCTACATGTCCGCCCGTAGCCACGAGTACAGAACCGCGCACAAACCCCTGAGATTGGACACGGCCCACTTGCGAGAATTCACCGCCCGCTTTGCCACAGCGGAGGAAATTGAGAACTGGGACAAGCACGTCACGGCCAACCCGAACGGCGGCAACATGTTGCAGTCTGCCGCCTACGCGTCCGTAAAGAACGGCAGTGGCTGGACCGCCCGCTTCCTGGTCCTGGAGTCTGCCGGGACCGCCAGCTACAACCTGGTGCTGGAAAAGAAATTCCCCTTGCTGGGCCGCCTGTGGTACCTGATCAAAGGCCCTGACTTGGGTGCTGTCGAGGACCTGAAGCCGGTGTTGGACGCGTGCGCTGCATTCGCCCGGAGCCGGAAGCTCAATGTCTTCACCATCAAGATTGAGCCTGACATCGTGTCCAACCCGGAAGCCCCGGCACAGCTCGCCGCCGTCGGACTGGTGAAGGCCCCGAACATCCAATCCAATGACTCCACCGCGCTGCTGGACATCGCGGCACCGGATAACCAGGTGTTCCGGTCCGTCTCCTCCCGCGCCCGCAACGCGATCCGCCGGGCAGAACGCGAAGGCTGCGCAGTGGTGCAGCAGGAGCCAAGCCCGGACACGTACCGGGCGCTGTATGACCTGATGGCGGACACCGTCAACGCCAAGGGCTCCATGCCGTTGCGCAGCCTCGAGTACTACACCCGGTTCTGGGACGAATTCTGCACCCGCGGCCAAGGCAGCTTCTTCTTTGTTTATGAGGACGGCAAACCCAGTGTGGGCGCCTTTGTGATCAACTACGGATCCAAGGCAACCTACAAGGACGGCGGCTCCACCCAGAACCGGAAGCAGTACGGCGATTCGCACCTGGTCCAGTGGTCGGCCATCCGGAAAATGCAGGAACTCGGCTGCACCGAGTACGACTTCTGCGGCACGCCGCCATCCGGCCTGATCAAGGACAAGTCCCACCACCTGTACGGCATGGGCATGTTCAAGACAAGCTTCACGAAGACGGTTACGGACTTCGTCGGCTGCTACGACTACGTGCTGTCGCCCGTCAGGCACGCCCTTTGGGTCAAGGGCGCGGAACGGATCTTCCGCCGGCTCGAAACCGCACGCACCGGCCAGCAGTTCTACTGACAGCCCACCCGCCACGCTCACCATCCACACCACGAAGGCCAGCGCATGCCCCAGGCGGCAGCGCAGCCATAGATGAGGTTACTTCTGTGAATCCAACCAAGGCCGGAGCCGGCCTCGAGCTCAGCGTCCTCAGCGATGCCGAGTTTGAGTCCTTCTCCCTCAAGCACCAGCAAAACAACTTCATCCAGTCCGCTGACTTCACCCGCTTCCAGCGTGCCCGCGGTCAGGCAGTGGAGCTGTTCGGTGTCAGGCGCGACGGCGACCTGGTCGCCGCCGGCAAGCTCAACTACACCACCAACCGCTGGGGCTACAAGGTTTGCGAGTGCGCCAAGGGCCCCCTCATGGACTACACGGACCCCGCACTGGTGCGTGACGTCGTCGGACTCCTCAAGGAGCGTGCCGCGGAACGCAAGGCTGCCGAACTGCGGATTTCCCCGAACCTGACGTACATCGCCCGCGATGCCGACGGCGCCGAACACCCCGAGATCGTGGACAACAGGCCGCTCGTGGCGGAACTGGCGGGCCTGGGTCTTGAACACCAGGGCTCGGACATGAACTTCGCCAACGTGAACTGGATGTTCATCAAGCAGCTCGACGGCATCACGGACGCCGAGGAGCTCATCATGGGCACCAGCTACCGGACACGGAAGGCCATCCGGAAGGCTGAAAAGAACGGCGTGTTCCTGGAGCAGGCCACCCTTGAAACCCTCGACGAGTTCTACGATTCGCTGAGCACGGCGGGGGACGAGAAGGGCTTTTTCTACCGGGAACGCGAATACTACGAACAGCTCCTGCGGACCACCTCGGCCGAGTTCACCAGACTCATGATGGCCAAGATCGACATCCCCGAGTACCGGAAGTCCATCACCGAACGCCTGGAAGCGGAATCCGCGTCCGCAGCCGAACTCCGCCGTGAAGTGGAAGAGACCGGCAGCAAAAAGAAGGCCAACCGCCTCAAAGTAGTCCAGGATCTCGTGGACAGCTACGAACGCAGCCTCAAGGACATCGAGCGGTTTCCGGACTCGGTGGGCGTGGCAACAGTGGCCGCCATCCACTTCGTCTGCTTCGGGGACGAGGTGGTCTGCGTTATCGGGGGGACCAAGCAGGACTACATCTACTTCAACGGCGCCACGTCCCTGTACTGGGGGATGCTGCTGCACGCGCTGGACAAGGGCTACTCGCGCTACAACTTCTACGGCACTTTCGGCATCCAGGGACAGGACGAAGAAGGCCACGGCGGCTACGAGTTCAAGAAGGGCTTCGGCGGCGACGTGGTCCAGCTGCTGGGAGACTTCGTGATGCCGGTGCGGCCCGTAGCCTTCCAGGCCAACCGGCTGGTCCGTGCGGCCATCGGCGCGGCCCGCACGCTGCTGGGCAAACTGCCACTGAAACGTCAGGCCTAGCACCAACCCACGAAGTGCAAGAAAGGGATCAGCACCAAGGTGACCGATCGACCTGAAAATCCAAGGCGCAGGCCACCCACCGACGGCCTGCCCAAAACAGAGCCGCTTACAGCGTCCCAGCTTCGCCAGGACGCGGCGGCCACGCGGATGCTGCGGCGCCTGGTCCGGGGGGAAAACCCGCCGACGGCGCCGATGAGCATTGTGGACAGGCTCGCCGGAAGCCCCTACGCCAACCCCATGATCCAGGTGGGAGGCGTGGACACCTCCGCACGCAAGACCCTGGACTTTGCCCTGCACCTGGCCGAGACCATGTTCCGGTACGGGGCAGGCGCTTTGGAGGTGGAGACGAGCATCATTGCCGTCACAGCGGCGCTGGGGCTGAAAAACATCGAAGTGGACATCACCAACCAGTCGGTGGCCATCAACTATGCGCCCAAGGACCAGACGCCCATCTCGCTGCTTCGGGTGGTGCGGTCCTGGACGAACAACTATGCCGGGCTGGCCAAGGTACACCGGCTGGTGACTGACATCGTGGCCGGGGGAGTGGGCCGCGATGAGGCCATCCGCCGGCTGGACGAGGCCATCACCAGCCCCAAGCCCTTCCCGCGCTGGATGGTCACCATAGCCTTCGGCGTGTTCGCCGCGGTCTTTGTGGGCGTGCTCGGCGGAGACCCGGTGTCCTCGGGTATCGCCTTCGTAGCCAACATCGGCGTCAGCCTGCTCGCCCGCCAATTGGGCCGGTGGCGGGTTCCGGACTTCTTCACGACGGCGGCATGCTCCTTCGGCGTTACGCTCTCCGCGTTGCTGTTGTGGCGCTTTGACCTCACCAATGCACCGGCGATTGTGGTGGTGGGCGGCATCCTCCTGCTGCTGCCCACCGGACGCCTCGTCTCCTCGGTCCAGGACGCGATCAACGGTTTTCCCGTGACCGCAGCGGGACGGTTCCTGTCCACCCTGCTGACGTTCGGCGCGATTGTGGCCGGGATTGCGGTGGCCTTTGTGGTGGGCGCGATGACCGGAATGCAGCCCATCAGTGTCACGCAGACGTTCCCGCCTTCCTACGACCTTTGGGTCCTGGTGATCTTTATCGCCGTCGCCGTGATGGCCATCGGCGTGACGGAGCAGACCTCGTGGGAGCTGCTGCTCCCTACCGCAGGCGTGGGCGTGGTGGGCTATTTTGTGCTGCTGGGTGCTGCGTCCCTCGGCGTCGGTGACAGGTTCTCCCCGGCGCTCGCCGCAGTCGTCATTGGCCTGCTGGCGCGGGTGGTGGCGCTGAAGATGGGGGCACCCCAGCTGGTGGTGGCCGTCCCGGCGGCCCTGATCCTGCTGCCCGGGCTGACCATTTTCCGGTCCATGTATGTGCTGACCATCGAGGAATCCGAGATCCTCCTCGGCGCCGGCGGCATGCTCAACGCCGGCGCGATCGTCCTGGGCACCGCAGCCGGCATTGTCCTCGGCGACACCCTGGCCCGGCCCCTGACACGCAGCCTGGCCAGCAACGAACGCCGCCGCGCCCGGCGCCGCTAACGCTCAATCGCGAAGGCATCGGTGAAGGTGAACCCGGCGGCCGGCACAAAACGTGCGTCCAGGCGTGAGTCCGTCACCATCACGTCCAACGTTCCCAGGGCCCGATCGTCGTTTTTTCCTGACCAGACAGCAAACAGGCCGGCCTCAGGATCGTCCGCCTGGACGTCGTGAAGCCCGGCGCCGCCCACACCGACCGTGACAAAGACCGTGCCCCGCCCTTGGGCAAGTCTGTTGTCGGCGTCGGCAACGCAATCGTCCCGGGCCGCTCCGGGCACCAGCACGGGGCAACGTGCAGTCAGGCTGAGCTGACGGGTTCGCTGATAGACATGTTCGTGGCCGGTGAGCACAAGGTCCACGTTCTTGCTGACCAGCATGTTCGTCAGTTGCTCCCCTGGCTGGCAGCCGTAGTGTCCCATGCTGAAGCACGGCGTGTGCATGCCCACCACCGTCCACGGGATATCGGCGGCACGGGCTCCATCAATGGCGGATTCGGTCCAGCCCCAGCGGTCACTGCCTGGGGAATAATCCAGGGGCTCTCCACCGGGGAAATCAATGCCGGGAGAAATAAGGATGAACCTCACCAGGGGCCGTTCCTGGGGGACGTCCACGTACCACTGGGTTCCGTACGCTCCCTGCAGCCCCGGGAGTCTGTTGGGCAGGCATTCGGCGAACTTGCCGATGTCGCCGTCGTGCCCGTCGCTTTCGTGGTTGCCCGTGATCAGCTCGTACGGAAAATCCTTGCCAAGTTTCCGCGTGACCATGTCGCAGAAGGCTTGCTCAGCGCCGGCCTGATAGGAAAGGTCGCCCAGCACTATGTTGAGATCCGGCTTCAACCCGGCGATCACATCGAGCACTGCCCTGGCTCCGCCGCCCATGCCGATGTCCCCGGCTGCGGTGAAGTGAACCGACCTCGAGTCGGAGGCTGGCTGTTCCTGTGGCGCGGGTGGGCCTTCTGATGCCGGCTGGCACGCTGAGCCGGCTAGGCAAATGAGGGTGGCCCAGGCCAAGGCCTCCCAGGTCCGGGCCGCCGCGGATGCTGCCCTGGCGGAATGGTTCCGGGCCGCCATGTCAGCCGGCAGGCTTCAGCGCGGCGCGCCAGGCGCCACTTGCCTTCACCGTGCTGAAAGTCCAGGTTGCGGTGCCCGTGGCGCCCGCTGTGGCCTGGGGCCGGTCTGCTGCTTGGGCTATCTGCCCGCCGGTGGCTTCCCAACGCTCGGTCCAGCCGCTGGGCGGGGTGGTTCCGGGCGTGCCGCTGTCGTAGCCGATGCCTCCGATGAGCATGGCGCCGTTGCTCGCCGTCGTGATGCTTGGAAGGGTGATGCTGGTGGCCGAATAGCTGGTGTCGACGGCGGTCGCCACCGGGCTGTCCAGCGGCGTGGCCTGGTTGACGCCGCGGTAGGCGGTGATGCCTCCACCCCATTTGGCGGCCGTGCCAAGGCTCCAGGTGTACGATGCAGGATCCGACGCACCCACGACGTGGTAATAGGCGAAGATCCGGGCGCCAGAGGTGGCGGAGCTGTTTACTGACAGGCCGTTCACCATGGCCGTCCAGCCCGCCGGAGCGGTGACGGCCGGATTCAGATCCGTCGTGATGGACGCGACCAGGACGTCGCCGGCCGCCGCCGCCGTCGGCCGTATGAGCGTCACGGATGGTGTGGCGGTGGTCGAGGAGTTGGTGGAGGTCCCGACGGCGGTAACGGCACCTGAACCTCCTCCTCCCGCGGTGACGGTGATCGTCGCGCTCGCCGACGTCGACCCTGCGCTGTTGGCCGCGGTCAAAGTCGCCGTGTAGGTGCCCGCGGCGGAGTACTGGTGTGAAGGCGACTGTGAAGTCGACGTACCGCCGTCGCCGAACGTCCAGGACCACGACGTCGGCGAACCGGTGGACGTATCCGTGAAGCTCACCGGCAGAGGTGCCGTTCCCGATGTGGGTGACGCCGTGAAGGCGGCTACCGGGGCGGTCGGTACGGGGGCGGTACCGAGCGGCCGGTCGGAGTACCAGTAGCGCTTGGTGACGTTGTTGGTTGCCATGACCACGACGCCGGTGGAGCTGTTGACGGCCTGCTTGGTGGAGGTGACGTCATTGATGTAGGCCGACGAGCCGTCCTGGATCACCGGTGTCCCGCGGCCGGCGCCAAAGACCGGCTTGTCCATCGATGCTATCTTCTCGTAGATGCTGCCTGCTGCCCCGGAAAAAGCGCAGCCGCTGGTGGACGGTGCCGTGTGGAATGCATGAACAGTGTTGTTCTGCGTGTCCAGAACTATCTGGGGGCGCGTCACACAATCCCCCACGGTCGCGATGGTGGACCTGGTGAACGAGCCGGTACCGGGTTTGAAGACGAGCAGCTGCAGCTGTGGCCGTGTCGGGTCCGAGGAGGTGACGTCCATGCTGGTTTTAGTTGCGGCGTAAACCCTCCCGGAAGGGTCTGCCAGCAGTGCCTTGAGGTTCAGGTGATCCTCGGCCTGCCCGGTGCCCTTGACTGCCGGCTGGACCCTCCAGGACGAGGTCGCCGTCGGTGCGGTGCCATCGGTACGCGTGGCCCACCACATGGCCCCGTTGAGTTGGTCACTCCACATCACGCCGATCTTGTTGTTCCCATAGGACACCACGGCCGAGATGTCGTCGGGGCCAGGGCGGGGGTTTACCACCGGCAACACGAAGGGTGTTGACCAGCTGGTCCCGCCGGGGGCGGAAACGTTCATGTAGACCGTATTGGTATACCCGGACGAGGAATTTCCTGCCACCTGCGTCCACGTGGCCCAGATCGCCCCGGTCGAATCCCGGTCGATCGTCATGGATTCGGTGCTGTTGTTGGAGATGGTGGTCGGGAAACCTGCGTCCAGTGTGTACTCGCCGGCGGCGTAGCTGTAGCGGTACAGCTTGGCTGGCTGCCCCGAAACCGAGGGCTTGGGCGCGGCATCCCCGGATACGGTCACGACGTGGGACGCGATGTAGAGGTGGGAGCCGTCCCACAAGGTGTCGGCCAGGGTATTTGCACGGCTATCGTTCCGCAACCCGGTGTCCACCCACTTCTTGGCCCCGCGGTCCAGGCGGTAGATGTGCCACCCACTGCCTGTGGTCCACATGTCGGCCCACCACGAACCGTCGTTCCACCAGAGTTTGCTCTGCGGCTTGTCGGAGGTGGGTGGGTTGGCTACACCGGAGTAGCTGATGCTTTGAGTGCCGTAGGTGGTCGCGCCCTGGGCCGCTGTCGAGGTGAACACCGCAGTTCCAGCCAGTGCGAGGCAGAAGGCAAAAACCTGGGTGAGGAAACGTTTGGTCGTTGAATTCATGACGGCTCCCAGAGACGCTCGAACGGCGTAACCGGCAGCCTGATCAGCGGTTGCCAGAGTGCCATCTAGGGTGAGCGTAGGCCGCTGTGAGCCGCTCCGCAAGGTTCCGGACCATCAATTAGGAGATGGCTTAGGGGTTAGGGGTTAGGGTGCGGGGCCGGCCAGGCCTGCGTGGTCAGATCTTCCCGACCGGGAGTTTCTTCTCGGCCTGGAAGTCGTCCTCCACTCGGCCCTGGGCCCAGTAGCCGGACAGCGATACCTGGCTCCGTTCAAGGCCGCGCTGGACGAAAAACACATCCCGCAGGCCCTTCATATAGCCGCGCTCGCCATGGGCAAAAACGCCAACCCGGCCGGTGGGCCACTCGGCGTCGGCCACCGCTGAGACCAGGAGGTCCCCGGCTCCGGCCGGAGCGCCGTTGCGGCGGAGCCAGGTAACCTGAACCCCCGCCGGGGACGCAAGGGGCTGGATGTCGGCATCGCCATCCACCTCGATAAACGCCAGGCCGGTCGCTTCCGCCGGCAACGATTCGATGGCGGCGGCGATCGCGGGCAGTGCGGCTTCATCGCCGGCAAAGAGGTACCAGTCAGCGTCGGGCGCCGGGTTGTAGGCACCGCCCGGGCCGGTGAAGGTGAAGGTGTCGCCCGGCCTGGCGGCAGCCGCCCACGGGCCGGCCAGCCCCTCGTCGCCGTGGATCACAAAGTCAATGGCGAGTTCCTGGGCCTCGGTGTCCACCCAGCGGACCGTGTAGGTGCGGGTGAAGGGCCACTGCTCGCGGGGCATGGTTTCGCGGATGGTCCACAGGTCCAAGGGCTGGGCATAAGCAACGCCTGGCTGCGGGAAGACAATCTTGACGTAACGGTCCACGAAGCTGTTGTTCACGTAGGCGGCAAAACCTTCGCCGCCGGCCACGATCCTGACCATGCGGGGCGAGAGTTCTTCCCGTCGAATAACAGTGAGATCGATCTGCGGACGTGTATTTTTCGTGGCGCTGGTGGCGGCCGGAACAGTGCTCATAAGGTAACCCTAAGCTAAGGGACCGGGGGGAGTTCCCAGGTTACGCCAGGGCATCCCTGGTCCCGCAGCAGCTGGTTGATGGCGCTGAAGGGCCGGGATCCGAAGAATCCGCGCGACGCCGACAATGGGCTGGGGTGGGCGCTGGACACGACCGCCGTGTCCGACAGAAGGGGCAGGACACTCTCTGCGTCCTTGCCCCACAGCACTGCCACCAGCGGCGCCGGGCCGCCGTCGGACGTGCGCCGGCTGGCAACCGCGGTGACTGCCGCCGTCGTGATGGCCTCCCAGCCTTTGCCCCGGTGGGAGCCGGCAGCCCCGGCGCGGACGCTCATGACCCGGTTCAGCAGCAGTACCCCTTGGCTGGCCCAGGCGGACAGGTCGCCGTGGGCGCGCCCGGGAAGGCCGAGATCGGCCTCCAGTTCCCGGTAGATATTGGCCAGGCTCCGCGGGATGGGGCGGGTCCGCCCGTCAACGGCGAAGGACAGGCCGATCGCGTGGCCCGGCGTCGGGTAGGGGTCCTGGCCCACTACCAGGACCTTCACGCCAGCCAGCGGCTGCCGGAAGGCACGCAGAACGTTCGACGGCGCCGGCAGCACCTGGTGCCCCGCGGCAATTTCGGTGGCCAGGAAGCTCAGGACGCCGCGCAGCTCACCCTCTACGGGGCCCAGCGCCTCCGCCCAGTCAGCCGCCATCAGCTCACTGAGCGGCAAAGCGGCCATCTCGGCAAAGCCAACGGCCTCCGCCGGCAGTTCGAACAGCGCGTCAGAATCAAACACGCTCCCATTCTCGCAGGGTTACCGGCCACTGCAGCCGGGACGCAAATGACAACCGTGTTATTCACGCCGTAGCATGGGGAGGAGATTTTGAAACTTAACCGGTGATTCAGCGAGACCAGCGAAGGAGTGTGCCGTGGCGGAACCTGCTCGGGAACACGTGCCGGAGCCGGAGGAGCGCGACTCTTTGCTGGCGGAATTTACGCTCCGTGACTCCCCGTTGAGCGAGCGCGACCAGCAGATGCTGGCACTGGAGCGGCAGTGGTGGAAGTACGCGGGGGCCAAGGAACAGGCCATCAGGGAGCTGTTCGATCTGTCCGCGACCCACTACTACCAGCTACTCAACGCCCTCATTGACACCGAGGCCGCACTGGCCCATGACCCCATGCTGGTCAAGAGATTGCGTAGACTACGTACGTCGCGTCACCGGGCACGCACTGCACGACGTCTGGGTTCCGACGCCTGACCAAGCTCGTGCTGAGCCATCAGCAGCAATCAACAAGGACGTCTCCCCACCATGACCAAATACGCTCGGGATGAATTCGATAAGGTTCCGGAGTCTGCCTCGCGGCAGGGCGTCCACCGTGCGGCCTCAGCGCCCGCCCGCCGCAAGCTGTGGCCCATCCTTGCGGTGGGGATTCTGGCATTGGCCATCGGAGTGGTGTCCTTCCTGATCCTTCCCAAGCTCGGGTTCACCCAGGCCGGCAGTGAAGCCTCCACCAGCCTGGAATCAACCGCGGCACCCGAGGCAAGCGCGGCGCCGTCGGTCACCGCTGAAGCTTCCGCGAACCCGGAGCCCTCTGAGAGCCCGGACGCCGAGCCCAGCGCTTCGCCCAGTAACATTCCCTCCGCGGTTGTGCTGGACAAGACCCAAGGCGTAGCCATCTACAACGCCGCCGGTACGGCCGGGCTCGCCGGACGCATCAGCTCGATGGTCCAGGCCGATGGCTGGACGCTGGGCCAGGTGGGGAACTGGGGCGGCGCACCGCAGCAGACATCCGCAATCTTCTATTCAGGACCGGCGCAGAAAGCCAACGCCGAAGCAGTCTCCGAACTCCTAAGCATCCCTACCCTGGTGGAGAGCCAGGAGTTCCAGGTTCCGCTGGTTGTTGTCCTGGGCCCGGACTACCGGTGACACTTCCCGGTTACGCCTGAATAACTTTTGGGCACCGGAGCGGCCGTGTGGCTCGGCCCGCCGGATGGCTTGTCGCTAGAGTGATTTCAGGCTTCGGTCCGTAACAAGCGGCACACTTCCGACGGGGACCGACGGCACGACGGAAAGAGTGGACATCATGGCAGTGGGAACGGTTAAGTGGTTCAACGCCGAAAAGGGCTACGGCTTTATTACGGTGGACGGCTCCGGGGACGATGTCTTTGTGCACTGGTCGGCCATTGAGGGCGAAGGTTACCGGGCCCTGGACGAGGGACAGCGCGTCGAGCTTGAAGTCGGTGAAGGCGAGAAAGGCCCGCAGGCAGAAAACGTCCGGCCCACGCAGTGATCTCCCGCAGCTTGCGCTCAACTGTTGTCCGCACAACTACGGGGGCGGCAGTCCTATTGGCCTTGGCCGGCTGTGCCGGAGCAGGCGGCAACGCCCGCGTTGAATCCGCTGAAGCATCCGGTGACGGGACGCTGCGGATCGGGCTGATCCAGGACAGCACAGGGGAGCAGGCCTTCCTCAACGACTCGCAGCTCGCCGCGGCCCAACTTGCCATCAAGGAAATCAGTGCGGCCGGCGGCCACAAGGGCAGGCCTGTTGACCTGGTGGTGGGCTCCGGTGATGGCGCAGATGCCCAGGCCAGGAATCTGGCCTCAGCCAAGGTTGATGCGGTGATCGGACCCACGGATTCGAGTCACGCCGCCGCCGCCATCGACGTCCTCTCGGCCGCGCGCGTCCCGCTCGTCTCGCCGGCCAACTCCGCTGCCGGCCTGTCCCGCTACAAGAGCGGCGGCTATTACTTCAGGACGGCGGCGGCGGACGTTGCCCAGGCCTCGGTGCTGGTGAAACTGGCCAAGGATGGCGGCGCCAAGAGCCTAGCCGTGGTCCACCAGGACAGTGCCTACGGCAAGGACGTTTCGGCCGCGGTGACCGGCGCCGCCAAGAACGCCGGCCTGAAGACGGTCTCCACCACCGCATTCAAGCCCGGCGACGCCGGGAACGCGGCAGTCGCTGCCAAGGCCGCCACGCCTGACGCCGTGGTGTTGATCGCCAGGGACGATGCCCAGGGCACCCTCGCAGAGCTCAATAACGCGGGGCTGTCGGGCAAGAGCATCATCCTGAGCGACGGCGCCTTCGCCCAATACGGTTCGGGGCTGGGATCCAAGGCCCTCGACGGCGCCCGTGCAGTGGTGCCTGGCCTGCTGCCGTCCGCGGACTTCCAAGCCCGGCTTGTTTCGGTCGACTCTTCATTGAAAGACCTTTCGTTCGCCGCAGAGACCTACGACGCCGTGAACCTCGCGGTCCTGGCGGCCGCGAAGGCTGACGACGACGCCGGCCGCTCCATCGCCGCCCACCTGATCGCCGTGTCCGGCGGGACAACCGGCGGGCAGCCCGCCGCGCAGGCTTCCGGCCCGGCCACCAAGCCTTGCCTGTCCTACGCCGACTGCCTCGCTGTCCTGAAGACCGGGGAAGACATTAATTACGACGGCGAATCGGGGCCGGTTGCGTTCGATTCCAACGGTGACATCACCACGGCCAACTACATGGTGTTCACCTACGGCGCAGACAACAGGGCAGTGCTCAGCGGCCGTGAGGCGGCAGGCCGGGCCGCAGGCTGATCGCCAGTGGCGAACGGGGCGCCCTGACAGCGCGATTTGCGGGGTCTTTCGCTTGCACTCTCACCTAGGGAGTGCTAATTATTGAGTTAGCACTCCTACGTACCGACTGCTAAAGCAACGTCCGGTTTGTCCGGCAGCGGAGTTTGGCGGCGGTCGTGGAGCGAGAGAAATACCTACCTGGAGTGAGATTCCCAGCCGCGGCATACAGAGGCCGCCGGTGAAGGATCGTCCGTCGCGGGCACTGCAGTGAGGTTCATTCTTAACGACTGTCCCGAAAGGACTACTGCCGTTATGGCCAAGATCATTGCATTTGATGAAGAGGCACGCCGCGGTCTTGAGCGGGGCCTGAACATCCTCGCCGACGCCGTCAAGGTCACCCTCGGCCCGCGTGGACGCAACGTCGTCCTCGAAAAGAAGTGGGGCGCCCCCACGATCACCAACGATGGTGTTTCCATCGCCAAGGAGATCGAGCTGGACGACCCTTACGAAAAGATCGGCGCCGAGCTGGTCAAGGAAGTTGCCAAGAAGACGGACGACGTCGCTGGCGACGGCACCACCACGGCTACCGTGCTGGCGCAGGCCCTGGTCAAGGAAGGCCTGCGCAACGTCGCGGCCGGCGCTGACCCGCTGTCCCTCAAGCGCGGTATCGAGAAGGCTGTCGCGGCCGTCACGGTTGAACTGCTGGCCTCCGCCAAGGAAATCGAAACCAAGGAAGAGATTGCGGCTACTGCCTCCATCTCCGCCGGTGACGACGAAATCGGCGCGCTGATCGCTGAAGCCCTGGACAAGGTGGGCAAAGAAGGCGTCATCACCGTCGAGGAGTCCAACACCTTCGGCCTGGAGCTCGAGCTCACCGAAGGCATGCGCTTCGACAAGGGTTACATCTCCGCTTACTTCGTTACCGATACTGAGCGCCAGGAAACAGTCCTTGAGGACCCGTACATCCTGATCGTCAACTCCAAGATCTCCAACGTCAAGGAACTGGTTGCTGTCCTGGAAAAGGTCATGCAGTCCAACAAGCCGCTGCTGATCATTGCCGAGGACATCGAGGGCGAGGCCCTGGCCACCCTGATCGTCAACAAGATCCGTGGCACCTTCAAGTCCGTTGCCGTCAAGGCTCCGGGCTTCGGCGACCGCCGCAAGGCCCAGCTGGCCGACATCGCTGTACTCACCGGTGGCCAGGTCATCGCCGAGGAAGTCGGACTCAAGCTGGAGACCGCCGGACTGGAACTCCTGGGACGCGCCCGCAAGGTTGTTGTCACCAAGGACGAGACCACCATCGTTGAAGGTGCCGGCGACGCCGACCAGATCGCTGGCCGCGTTTCCCAGATCCGTGCCGAGATCGAAAACTCCGATTCGGATTACGACCGCGAGAAGCTGCAGGAACGCCTGGCCAAGCTGGCCGGTGGCGTTGCAGTCATCAAGGCCGGTGCCGCAACCGAGGTTGAGCTCAAGGAACGCAAGCACCGCATTGAGGACGCTGTCCGCAACGCGAAGGCTGCCGTTGAAGAAGGCATCGTCGCCGGTGGCGGCGTTGCACTGATCCAGGCCGGCGCCAAGGCGTTCGCGAACCTGAACCTGACAGGTGACGAAGCGACCGGTGCGAACATCGTCCGCGTTGCCATCGACGCCCCGCTGAAGCAGATCGCTTTCAACGCCGGCCTCGAGCCTGGCGTTGTTGTCGACAAGGTCCGTGGCCTGCCTGCAGGCCACGGCCTGAACGCAGCAACCGGTGAATACGTCGACCTGCTGGCTGCCGGCATCAACGACCCCGTCAAGGTAACCCGCTCTGCCCTGCAGAACGCGGCTTCCATTGCCGGTCTGTTCCTCACCACCGAGGCCGTTGTGGCCGACAAGCCGGAGAAGAACGCTCCGGCCATGGGTGGCGGCGACGACATGGGCGGCATGGGCGGCTTCTAGCCCCCAGCGCCCGGAATCCGTTCCGCGCAAACCATAATGCGGCCCCCTCCACTGGAAGGGGCCGCATTTGTTTTTGCCTGGCTGATGACCTGTGGGCCGGCGCCTGGTTGCCTGGCGTGCCCGGTGACCTGGCTTGCCGGCGAGCTCCGCTACTTGCCGCAGCCTGTGGCAAGCAGTTAAGCAGCGACGGCGACTGCGCCGAACTGGAACTTCCTGCGGCTGATGGCCCGAATCTTCATTGATGAGCCTTCCTCAAAAGGGTGAAGGTCCACCACACGCGTGTTCCCGTGACGGCGTCGGTGCCGGTGGGGAAGCCTCGACTGAGAAAGCGCTTTCCTGGTCAGGATTCCGATTCTGCCGCGCTTCGACTTCAGCGTCAAGACATTTCGGTAAGCGGTTTCCCGAAAGTTGGCTGAACCGGTTGCCGGCGCCGTCTGGCAGGATGGTTCCGTGACAATTACTGCAGCGGCCGACGGTTCGGCTTTAGGAAATCCCGGCCCGGCCGGTTGGGCCTGGTACGTGAACGACGACTGCTGGCGGGCCGGGGGATGGCCGCACGGCACCAACAACCAGGGCGAGCTGATGGCCGTCCTTGACCTGTTCCGCGCCACCGCCCACGTCCCGGAGGAGGATTTGCGGGTCCTGTGCGACAGCCAGTACGTGATCAACTCCATCACCAAATGGATGCCGGGCTGGAAACGCAAGGGCTGGCGCAAGGCCGACGGCAAACCCGTCCTGAACGTGGAGCTGCTCAAGGAACTGGACCGCGAAATTTCCGGCCGGAAATACACGTTCGAATGGGTCAAGGGCCACGCAGGCCACGACCTCAATGAGGCAGCCGATGTCCGCGCGCGTGCCGCCGCCACCGCGTACCAGCAGGGTGTGGCTGCCCGTTCCGGCCCAGGATTCGCGGGAGCCCCGGCAGCGGTTGACCCGGCGGTTGATAGCCGGGTCGCCGTCAGCTCTGGGGCAGGCACTGCAGTGACCAGCCCCGCCGGTCAGAGCTCGTACGGCCAGGACCTCTTCAACCAAGGCCCCTACGACGAGCCGGACCTCTTCAGTGAGCTGGAGAGCGACTCCTTCGTCCCGTCGGAGTCCGCCGGGACTGAGATGAGCCCCGAAGCGATGGTCGAGGCCCTCGAACACGAATTGTCGGGCCCCGACATCCGTGGCGACATCGGCCGCACCGGCGTCCTCCTGCACCCTGATTTTATGGAAATCGGAACCTCGGGCAGAGTATGGACCCGTGATGCCACGATGATGGCGCTGGAAGAGGAACCCGGCCAGCACACTGAACTGGAGATCCTGGGCGCGGACCGCATCGGCACCAGCGCGATCCTGCTGACCTGCCGAAGCTACTCGCGCTCAGGCACGGCTCTTCATAGCTCACTGTGGGTCTTGGACGGCAACAGATGGCGGCTCCGATTCCGCCAGGAGACACCGGAGGCTTAGAGGCCATTTCGGCTGCGGACTCAGCTGAAACGCTGGGTGTTGCCCTGCTCGGCCTGGGCATAGGTGGACGCTGCTGATGCTAGAGCCATGTTGATGGATGCCAGCGACGCCTCCACCTTGCCCTGGGTGAGTGTCCACTCGGTCACCAGGGCCTGGAAGTTGTTGGCAGCCGAGCCCCGCCAGGTGGACTGCAGCTCGTCTAGGCCGCGTTTCATGGTCTGCACGTCGGAGCTGATCCGGTCCACGGTTGCTTTGACGTTGGCCGACTTGAGCTGAAGGAGTTCGGTGTCGACGGAAATGATGCTCATGGCTTGCTGCCTCTCGAAGTAGTGGGACAGCATCTGCTGCCCGCCCGGCTGCTCCGGGCCACTACAGCGAGCCTACGGACGGGCACTGCCCGCACGCCACGCTCCATGGCTATATGTGGATAACTTTGCCATCTCCGTGGCCTCCGTCCAGGGGATCTCCATCCTGCGCGGCCGATCCACCCGGATGGGCCTCCCTCAAGCGGTCGCCGCCGGCGTGAGCCTCGTCGGTGGCGTCGTCCCGGACAGGCAGGCTGACCACCAGCGTGGCCCCGCCGCCGTCGGTCTTTTCCACCCTGACGGACCCGCCGTGCGATCCCACGATGGCAGCCACAATCGCGAGCCCCAGGCCGCTGCCACCGGTCTCACGCGTCCGAGACGTGTCCGCGCGGTAGAAACGCTCGAACACCTTGGACGCGTCCTCTTCGGAGATGCCAGGGCCGTGGTCACGGACCTCGATCACGGCGAGCGGCGGCCCGCCGTCGGAGGTCCGGACCCCGACGGCGAGTTCGATCGGGCTGCCGTCCGGGGTGTAGCGCAAGGCGTTCCCCACGAGGTTCCCCACCACCTGTCGCAGTTTTGCTTCGTCACCGAGCACCGGCGCGGGGGCGGCCGGAACGTCACCAAGGCCTGTCAGGGAGATGGGGCGCGAGCGGTCGCTCGCCTGCGTGTCCACCACTGCATCGTGGGCAATCAGCTGCAGGTCAACGGGCTTTTGCTGGAGCGGGCGCTGTTCGTCCAGGCGCGCCAGCAGGAGGAGGTCCTCCACCATTGAACCCATCCGTTTGGCTTCGCTTTCGATCCGCCCCATGGCCGTGGCCACGTCCTCCTCGGTGGCCAGCGCGCCATGGCGGTAGAGCTCGGAGAAACCCCTGATGGTCACGAGCGGGGTACGCAGCTCGTGGGAGGCGTCGGCCGCGAACCGGCGCATTCTGCCTTCGGAGGCTGTCCTGGCGGCGAAGGCCGTCTCGATATGCGCCAGCATGGCGTTCAGCGAGCTGCCGAGCCGCCCCACTTCGGTGCCGGGATTTTCGACGTCCACACGCCTGGAAAGGTCGCCGGCGGCGATGGCAGCTGCGGTCTTTTCCACCTTGGCCAATGGCCGGAATGACCGTGACACGGTCCAGCTGGCGATCAGGGAGGCCAGCAGCAAGGTGAGCAGGCCAACGCCGGTGACCACCAGGGTGGCGTGCTTGAGGACGTCATCCACGCTTTGCAGCGGCAAGCCGATGACAACCACGGCAGGACGGCCGATATAGAGCACGGTCACCGCGACCACCCGCCAGTTCTGGCCGTCGGTGCCACGCACCTGGTAAGGACGCGCGCCCCGGTCCTGGGCGTCCTCAACGGAGATGGTTGAGATGTCGGGGTGGTCATCCGGATCGCCGCCCAGCAGCTGGGGGTCCTCATTAGGGGTGTATAGGATCAGCGAGTAGTCGGTGGGGACCATCGGGTTGGTGGGTGCCTGCAGCTGGGTGAACGAGCGCTGCTTGCTGGCGAGGTCGACGGCGGCGTACAGCTTGTCATCCACCTGCGCCTGGAGGTAGCTGTGCAGCAGGGTGAGGGTGCCGGCGCCGGTTGAGGTCAGGGCAACAATCAGCAGTGCCATGATCATGGCCACCAGCTGAGACCTCAACGAGGCCGATTTCCACCGCTGCAGCAAGGTCAGCGCTTCTCTGCCGTCCGGAGCACGTAGCCGACTCCGCGTTTGGTCTGGATCAGGGCCGGAGCGTCCGGATCGATGTCCACTTTGCGCCGGAGATAGGAGATGTAGGACTCCACGATCGAGGCGTCGCCGTTGAAGTTGTACTCCCAGACGTGGTCAAGGATCTGGGATTTCGACAGCACCCGGTTGGGGTTCAGCATGAGGTACCGGAGGAGCTTGAACTCCGTGGGGGAAAGTTCGATCACGGTGCCGCCGCGGCGCACTTCGTGGGCGTCGTCGTCGAGCTCCAGGTCGTCCACCCGGATCACTGCGTCGTCGTCGAGCAGGGGCTGCGTGCGGCGCAGGACCGCGCGGATGCGGGCGACTACCTCGTCCAGGCTGAACGGCTTGGTGACATAGTCATCCCCGCCCACCGTGAGGCCGGTGACCTTGTCCTCGGTGTCGTCCTTCGCCGTGAGGAACAGGACCGGGAAGTGCTTGCCCGAAGCCCGCAGCTTGCGGGTGACGGTGAAGCCGTCCATGTCCGGCAACATCACATCCAGCACCGCCAGATCGGGCGCGTGGAGCTCGGCGGCGGCCAGCGCGTCACGGCCGTTGGCGGCAGAGACCACCTCGAAGCCTGCGAAGCGGAGCGAGGTGGACAGCAGCTCGCGGATGTTGGGTTCGTCATCAACAACTAGCAGCTTGGCTTCTGGGCCGGTCTTCTTCATGCTCCCATCATGCTCCCAGAAACTGTGAGTTTTCTGGATGGATGGTGGGTGTTCCATGGGGAGCCCGCTCGTGGCGGTGACCATCCGGATCGCTGGACAGGAACAACGGCCAACATTTAGGCGGCGCCGACGTCCTTGGCATCCATGATCCGGTACGCATAGCCCTGCTCTGCCAGGAAGCGCTGCCGCTTGGCCGCGAAATCCTGGTCCAGGGTGTCCCGGGCCACCAGCGAGTAGAAGCGGGCCGCCCGGCCGTCCTTCTTGGGGCGCAGCAGGCGGCCCAGCCGCTGGGCTTCCTCCTGCCTCGACCCAAAAGAACCGGAGACCTGGATGGCCACCGAGGCCTCCGGCAGGTCGATGGAGAAGTTGGCCACCTTGGACACCACCAGGGTTTTCACGTCGCCGGCGCGGAATGCGTCGAAGAGCTTCTGCCGTTCCTTGACGGACGTATCGCCCTTGATGACGGGAGCCTGCAGGCGCTCGCCGATCTCGTCCAGCTGATCTATGTATTGCCCGATCACCAGCAGTTGCTCGCCCTGGTGCCGGGCCACCAGCTGTTCGACAATCAGGGTCTTGGACTCGGACGTGGCGCACAGCCGGTACTTGTCCGCGTCCTCGGCCATGGCGTAGGCCACGCGTTCGTCCCGGGGGAGGTCAATGCGGACCTCCACACAGTCCGCGGGGGCGATGTAGCCCTGGGCTTCGATGTCCTTCCAGGGTGCGTCGTACCGCTTGGGCCCGATCAGGCTGAAGACCTCGCCTTCGCGGCCGTCCTCGCGGACCAGCGTGGCGGTGAGGCCCAGCCGGCGGCGTGCCTGCAGGTCCGCGGTCATCCGGAAGATCGGAGCCGGCAGGAGGTGGACTTCGTCATAGATGATGAGGCCCCAGTCGTGGCCATCCAGTAGCTCCAAGTGCGCGTACAGGCCGCCGCGTTTGGTGGTGAGGACCTGATAGGTGGCGATGGTGACCGGGCGGACCTCCTTGACCGCGCCCGAGTACTCGCCGATTTCATCCTCCGTCAGGGACGTCCGCTTGAGCAGCTCGTCCTTCCACTGCCGGGCGGCCACCGTGTTGGTCACCAGGATGAGGGTGGTGGTGGAGCTCGTGGCCATGGCTGCGGCACCCACCAAAGTCTTTCCCGCACCACAGGGCAGCACCACCACGCCGCTGCCGCCAGCCCAGAAATTCTCGGTGGCGAGCTGCTGGTACGGGCGGAGCTTCCAGCCGTCCTCGTTCAGGGCGATCAGGTGGGGTGTGCCGTCCACGTAGCCGGCCAGATCCTCCGCCGGCCACCCGATTTTCAGGAGCAGCTGCTTGAGCTGGCCGCGCTGGGAAGAGTGGATGACAATGGTTTCGCCGTCGATCCGCGGCCCCAGCAAAGGCTGGATTTTTTTGGCCCGGATGACCTCCTCCAACACCGGGTAGTCGTCCGTGCGCATCACCAGGCCGTGCTGCGGGTCCTTCTCCAGCCGCAGCCGCCCGTACCGGGACATGGTCTCTTCGACGTCGATCAGTAGCGAATGCGGCACGGGGAACCGCGAGTATTTGAGCAGGGTGTCCAGGACCTTCTCCGCGTCCAGGCCGGCGGCGCGTGCGTTCCACAGGCCCAGGGGCGTCAGGCGGTAGCTATGCATGTGCTCCGGGGCGCGTTCCAGTTCGGCGAAGGGGGCGATGGCGTGGCGCGCCTCGGTGGCCAGTTCGTGGTCCACTTCGAGCAGGATGGTTTTGTCACTTTGGACGATCAGCGGGCCGTCGTTCACGCGGGGGAGTCCTTCACTGGCGCAGTTCTTCTGCGGCCTCAATGTCGATAATGCGGTGGATGGAGAGTACCCGCTCGGTTTCCTTGGCAGGATCGAAGACCCTGACGCGTCCGCCGTTTACGGAGAGGGGAACAACTGTCTCCAGGCAGGAATTCCCCTGGCTGTCCACCACGTTCATGCTCACGCGCTGCTTGAACCGGATAGCCCGCTGCAGGGTCTCCAGACCAAGCTGGGTCGCAGCTTCGCCGGAGCCAGGCACTGCATTTGTGTGGTTTCCGTTGGCTTCGGCCCGCCTGGTCCGCAGGACGGCCAGCTGGGCAGCGACGTCGTCCTCGGCGGGCGCGGTCCGCGGCGCTGTGTAGACGGGGCGGGCGCTGCCCGGAACGCCTGTGGTGCGGCGGAGCCGGACCACTCCGGGCTCGGCCTGGTCCACCGACGGCGAGAGGCCTAATCCGCGCAGGACGTGCACTGTTTCCCGCGGCGGAGCAGTGGAGATCAGCACCGTAGGCGCAATCCGGGCCAGCCCCAGCCCAGCGGCTTTGGACTCCGCCGCCAGCTCCAGCACCGTTGCCTCATCATCGCTTTGGATAAAGCTGGCGGCCGTTCCCACCCGGAGCCGGCCGTGCCGGGACGCGGTGTCCTCCACCAGGTATTCCAAGGGTTGGGGCACGGTCGTTGCCGAATGCTCACGCAGGAACTCCAGCAGGCTCGACGCGTCATGCCCGGCGTCCAACGCCCGCCGGACCGAGGTGGCGGAGAACCGGTAGATGGTGGCGGGCCCCTGCCCCTCGGCGTCGGCCATTACCAGCAGCTTTTCGGCCAGCTCCGGAGCCAGATAACCCGGGGCAACTGCCGTCAGGTCCGCCTGAAGCAGGACATGATTCAGTGCCGCAGGCAGATGCTCGCCCAGGATGCCCAGGGCTTCGTCCGGGTTGTCTTCGGCAATGGCGCTACCCAGTTGGCTCAACGCACCGGAGCCGATCAGTCCCAGCAGCTCCGCTTCCGCCAGCACCCCCCTGATCAGGGAACTGAACCGGCGCGCCATCCGCGGCTGCGTCCATTCAGCCCGCTGGAGCACTGCCGCGGCATCCAGGACCGGTGCCGTGCCGTCCGAAGCGGCAGCCTCCTGGGTGAGCTCGTCCAGAATTTCCAGGATCCGCTTCCTGACCACCGGGGCGTCCGGGCGCTGCGCCTCGGCTGAAAGGGCATTGACGGTGTTCCCGGGCAGGGCGCGGTGCGGGGCGGGGACGCCGCCGGGGCCGTTAACGGGCTGACCCACCAGTGAGGGCACACGCTCGCTCGCGAGCCATGCGGTGACCAGCCACAGCCACTGCTCCTGGCGGGGGAGGGCCAGCCACTCCAGCTGCGGGGGCTGCACCCAAAAGGAAGAGTCCACATCAAGGCGCAACAGGCCGGAGAGGGCGCTGAGCTCCAGCAGCAGGCCCGCCCGGTGCTGGTCGATGCGCAGCCTCTCGGCGAGCCGCTTCATTTCCCGGACACCGACGCCGCCGCTGCGCAGCGTGGCCAGCGGCTGTTCGCGGACGGCATGGAGGAGATCACCCACCAGCCGGAGGGTTTCGGCGATGGCGCCCAGCGCCGCGTTCCGGCGAAGCGCAGCGGTGGTGCTGCCCAGCTCCGGAACAGGAGGGGAAAGGGAGAAGTCATTGATGATGGCGCCGCCGCGGAGCGACAGCCCCACGCTGTGCGGCAGTTCCACGTGCGCGGCGTCCAGGGGGACCAGCAGGCCCCGGGCCAGGAGCCAGTCAACGGGCCCGACGTCGGCGCCCTGGTTCGAGACCGACGCTTTCCGTTGCGCCTGGGGGACGGCACCCATGGCCCAGTTGCGGAATTTGGCGAGCAGCGCCGTCGTGCGTTCCGGGGCTCCGGCCAAAGCCTCGCTGAGTGCCTCGGGCGAGGACGTCCAATGCTGCAGCGCAAGGGCTGCCTCCATGGGTGTGGTGGCGTTCTGGATGGAGACGCCGCTGCGGTGCAGCTCGGCAACGAGCTGGACTACCCGCTGGGCAAACGCGGGCTGAAGCCTGACCAGTTCGGTGTAGCTGCGCCCCAGCCCCGCAGGATAGATTCCCACCACGTCCTTGAGGCTTCCCACCGGCAGGTAGTACCGCTGCCGGTGGCCCGAAACCGCCGTTCCATGCGGCGGCTCTGCCCGGTGCACCAAAGCCAGTTCCTGCAGCGAGGCCAGGATGCGTTCCAGCGCCGCCACCGTGGATCCTGCAATAAGTTTCCGGACGCCCGCCGCCGAGGCGCTGTGTTCGGTGTCTGTGTTGGTGCAAAGATGCAGGGTTTCCAGCACCTGCATCTGTGGCCTATTAAGCCGCTCGAGCGCGCGCTGGACGCTGACCCGCGCGCTGGCCCGGGCGGCCAGGGCGGAAAAGTCAGGAACTGCGGGGGACATAAGGTCCGGCCGCGCTGCGAAGAGCGCCCGCAACGAGTCATCGCTGCGTGCTTCCAGTTCTTTGCTGAGTGCGCGGATAAGGGACATCAGTCCAACGTTACCGCCCGCTGGACTTTCCTGCCCGGCGCCGGCCAGCCACGCTGTCCAGGACCAGGAAAAGCATCAGCAGGAACGCAACAGGCAACCCGTACAGGGCAGTGGCGGTGACCCAGGCAGGAGCAGCGGAGCCTGCGAAGGCCAGTGCCATAACTGCTCCCACCGCCACGAGGGAAAGCATGGCAACAACCGCTGCGCAGATCATCAGTGGGCGCCGGTATCGCGAGGGTGTCATGCAGGTAACGCTAACAGCCGGGCGACCGGTAACCTTAGGAACAGACCAACACGGTCCGTCGCTGTCATACCCTGAACCCGCACATCAGTGCGGATGCTGTGACTGCCGGCCGTGTCAGAAGACGTCAGAACGAAGAAGGTTGATTACGTGCCTACCGGCAAGGTCAAGTGGTATGACAAGGAAAAAGGTTTTGGATTCCTCGCAGGCGAGGACGGCCAGGAAGTCTTCCTGCCCAAATCATCGCTGCCCGAAGGCATCACGGAGCTGAAGGCCGGCACGCGGGTTGAGTTCGGCGTTGCCGACGGCCGCAAGGGTGCGCAGGCCCTGGGCCTGCGCGTCCTGGACAAGACGCCGTCCATCGCCAAGGCCAAGCGGTCCAGCGCCCGGGACCTTGCGCCGCTCGTCCAGGATCTGGTCAGCGTGCTGGACAACCTCTCCGGAACGCTGTCCGCGGGCAAGTACCCGGAAGGCAACAAGGGCAAGGCCATCGCGGGTGCCCTGCGTAAGGTTGCCGACGAGCTGGACGTCTAGGTCTTGGCCATGAACGCGGAAGCTGAACAGCCGGACACCACGGCAGCGGAGAAGGTGAGCGCCAAGGCCGAGGCCAAGCGTCGTGCTGGCGTGCCCGTGTGGCGTACCGGTAAGCCAGATGCCTTCCTCGCTGCTGCCGTTGGCGAGGCGCGAACCGCCATCGAAGGCATCACGGCGGCGTCGGACATCGGTGCGCACCTGGCTGCCAAAAGTGAGGGCGACCGCCTGGTCACACACCTCTTCGAATCAAAGCTGCCCGGTTACCACGGCTGGCAGTGGTACGCGGTCCTGACCAGGAACTCCCGCTCCAAGGTGGTCACGGTCAGCGAGCTTGGTCTCCTGCCGTCGGAGGACTCCACGCTCTCCCCGGAGTGGGTGCCGTGGGCCGAGCGCGTCCGACCCGAGGACGCTAGGGCGGCAGAGGAAGAGGAGTCACCCGCTGCGGAAGCTTTCGCTCCGGAGCCTGACGCTTCGCAGGCTGAGGCTGACACTCCCGGGTCCGAAGGCCAGGACGAAGGATCCGAAGACGACGACACTGCCGGCGAGGCTGACTAGCAGTTGACACTGCGCAGGGTTGAGAATCAAGAGGGCCGGCAGTGATGTCCACCTTCAAATCCCTGCACATCCTCAACTACCGGATCTGGTTCATCGGCGCGCTGGTTTCCAACATCGGAACCTGGATGCAGCGCACGGCTCAGGACTGGCTGGTGTTTGACCACCTCACCGATCACGACGCCGGAGCCATGGGCATCACCATGGCACTACAGCTGGGGCCACAGCTGTTCCTGGCGCCCGTCGCCGGCCTCGTGGCGGACCGCTTCAGCCGCCGGCAGCTGCTGGTCATCACGCAGTCGCTGATGGCACTCCTGAGCACCGGCCTTGGCATCCTGGTGGTGCTCGGCGCCGGCCAGCTGTGGCATGTCTACGCCTTCGCCCTGCTGCTGGGCATGGTCTCCGCCCTCGATGCCCCGGTCCGGCAGACCTTCGTTTCTGAACTCGTGCGGGACGACTACCTGCCCAACGCCGTGGCCCTGAACAGCGCCTCCTTCAATGTCGCCCGGATGATCGGGCCCGCTGTGGCCGGGGTCCTCACCGTGGCGGTAGGTCCCGGCTGGGTGTTCCTGATCAACACCTGCACCTTTCTGGCCATGCTCCTGAGCCTGTGGAAGATTCCCCCCGCGTCACTGCGCCAGCTTCCCCGGGCGGCCCCGGGGAAGGGTCGCATCCGGGAGGGGCTGCGTTATGTCAGGTTCCGGCCGGACATTGTGGTGGTTCTCGTCGCCGTGTTCATCGTCGGAACACTCGGGCTTAACTTCGTGCTGTTCATCGCCGCCATGGTGGGCACGGAATTCGGGCTGGACGCCAGCGCCTTCGGGCTCATGAATTCCATCATGGCCATCGGTTCCGTCGCCGGCGCGCTGCTCTCCGCCGGCCGCGGAAAGCCCCGCTTGCGGATGATCTTTGGCGCGGCAGCTGCCTTTGGGATGACGTCGGGACTGGCCGCGCTTGCCCCGGACTACTTCTGGTTCGGCGTCGCGCTGGTGCCCGTCGGCCTGTTCGCGATCACCATGATGACCAGTGCCAACGGTTATGTCCAGACCACCACCGACCCCGTCATGCGCGGAAGGGTAATGGCCCTGTACATGGCCATCTTCATGGGCGGCACACCCATCGGCGCCCCACTGGTGGGATGGGTGGCCAACGTCGCCGGCCCCCGGTGGTCGCTTGCCGTGGCGGCCGCCTCCGGGATCATCGCCGCCGTGATCGGAATGATTTGGATCATCCGCGCCCAGCAGCTTCGGCTCACCTTCAACAGGCGCGCCCGCGGCCTGCGGTACTTCGGCGTTGAGTCCCTTCGTCCCGCCGCAGGCATTAACGACGACGGCGCCGCCCGGGTTGCACACCCGGACGACGCCGACCAGCCCTGACCGCGGTAGCCCGCGCCGAGCGCTACTTGCGCAGTTCGCCCACCACGTAATCGATGCTTGCCAGCAGCGCGGAGACGTCAGCCGGCTCGATGGCCACAAACGTGGCGATCCGGAGCTGGTTGCGGCCCAGCTTGCGGTACGGCTCGGTGTCCACGATGCCGTTGGCGCGCAGCACCTTGGCGATCGCGGCGGCGTCGATCGAGTCGTCGAAATCGATGGTGGCGATGACGTTGGAACGGTCCTCCGACTTGGCCACAAACGGGGTCGCGTACTCGGAGGCCTCGGCCCAGGAGTAGATCCGGCCGGCGGAGTCAGCAGTGCGGGCGGACGCGAAGTCCAGGCCACCGTTGGCGTTCAGCCACTGCACCTGCGCGTCGAGGGTCACCAGCGTGGAGAGCGACGGCGTGTTGTACGTCTGGTTCAGCTTGGAGTTGTCGATGGCGGTCTGGAGGTCGAGGAAGTCCGGGATCCAGCGGCCGCTGGCCTTGATCCGGGCGGCGCGTTCCAGTGCGGCGGGGGAGAAGAGGCCCAGCCACAGGCCGCCGTCGGACGCGAAGTTCTTCTGCGGGGCGAAGTAATAGACATCAGCCTCGGAGACGTCCACGTCCAGGCCGCCGGCCGCGGAGGTGGCGTCCACCAGGACCAGGGAACCGGCGTCGGCGCCCGCCACGCGCTTGACCGGAGCCGCGACACCGGTGGAGGTTTCGTTCTGCGGCCAGGCGTAGACATCCACGTCGGCCTCGGCGGCCGATACCGGGCGGGTGCCCGGCTCGGACTTGATGATGGAGGAGGCGTCCAGGAATGGGGCCTTGTTGGTGGCTGAGGCGAACTTGGAGCCGAACTCGCCGAAAGACAGGTGCTGGGCCTTCTTCTCCACCAGGCCGAAGCTGGCGACGTCCCAGAAAGCGGTGGAGCCGCCGACGCCGAGGACCACTTCGTAGCCTTCGGGGGCGTGGAAGAACTGGCTGAGGCCTTCGCGGACGGAGCCTACGAGGTTCTTGACCGGAGCCTGGCGGTGGGAGGTACCCAGGATGGTCTTGGACGCCGCTGAGAGCGCTTCGAGCTGCTCCGGCCTGACCTTGGACGGTCCTGCGCCGAACCGTCCATCCTTTGGCAGGAGGTCGGCAGGAATAGTGATGCTGGTTTCGCTCACGGGGGCTCCAATTTCGGCATGGACGTGGCTCACGTCCGGACGGTGGGGTGGCCGGTAGTCGGCAGTGACTGCATAGGACCTTCTTCATTCTGCCTGAACCCTCGATTGGGCGGGAACCGGCGCCGTCATAGTCCGGCCAATGAGACCGTTTGTCCCCGTCCGGGGATTATCCGGACAAATTCAAAATAGGCTAAGCTTTTTACCGGACCTCGCCGCTGCTGGACGCGATACGGTGGGACAACGCAAGGTACTGTGCTCGAGGAGCTGAGCTGGATGACGGATCTGATCGATACTACGGAGATGTATCTTCGGACCATTTTGGAGCTTGAAGAAGAGAACATCGTTGCTCTTCGCGCACGCATCGCCGAACGGCTGCGGCATTCCGGCCCCACGGTGTCCCAAACCATCGGCCGGATGGAACGCGACGGACTGGTGGTGGTCTCCGGAGACCGTCACCTGGAGCTGACCGAAGCCGGGCGGAAACGCGCTACGGAAGTGATGCGCAAGCACAGGCTGGCGGAACGGCTCCTGGCGGATGTGATTGGCCTGGACTGGGCCTACGTCCACGATGAAGCGTGCCGCTGGGAGCACGTGATGAGTGAACGCGTTGAGCAGCGCATCTACGAATTGCTCAACCATCCCACCGAGTCTCCCTACGGCAACCCCATCCCCGGGCTGGCCGCCCTGGGCGGGCCGGCGCCCGCACTGCCTGACGCCGATGTGATTAATCTCCTTGATGCGATGCAGGGCTACGGGCCGGCGTCGAACGTGACAGTCAGCCGGCTCGCTGAGCCTATCCAGGTGGAACCTGAGCTGCTGATTCAGTTGGACGAAGGCGGAATCAGGCCCGGCGCCTCGATGTCTCTGGAGCGCGTGGGAGAGTACATTTCCGTGCGGGTTCCGGGGATAGAGGGGGCGCTCGAACTGCCCCCGGAAGTGGCAGCGCACGTCTTCGTTTCGGTCCGCTGACGGGACGGCGGTCCCCCCCGCGTGGGCCGCGCCATAGCGCAGTGACGCCATGTTCGCAAAGATAACGGAATTGTTACTGTCCAACTTAATCACCTATAGTTGAAGCTCAGCGTCGATACAAAAGCGTTACCTGATCCGGAGCCGAGCTCTGCCAGCGGATCAGGTGCACGAGTCACCACTGGCAGAGGCGGGGGAACCACAATCGGCAGTCGCAAGACTGCCTTGGGGTGAAGTCCGTCAGCAGCAAGCCTCTTCCAGCGAAGGATCCTCACGGGATATCTCTGCGCAAAGTGCTTGTCACGGCGGACCGGGTCTTTGAACTCTCTGACCCGAATCCGACAGCTAACTTCGCAGGCTATCCAGAGAGGAACATTCTTGACCACGCAATACTCCAGGGGCCGCCGTCGCGCGGTGGGTCCCGCTTCGGCGCCCAGAGTGGCCGAGGATTTCACCGCGGAGAGGCCCCGCGACCCACAGCGGGAAGCACGCCGCCGCCGGGGACCCTTCAGGCAGATGACGGATTTCGCCGCTGCCAGTGGCCTCGGCCAGAAGGCCGGTATCGCCTTGGCAGCAACAGGCCTGGCTCTCACCGTGACGGTTCCTGTGACCGGCCCCGTGATGGCCACTCCGGCACCCGGCCAGGCGGCGTCGTCCGTTTCCGCCGCTCCGCAGCCCGAAGTTACCGCCGAAGCCGCCGCCCAAATTGATTTCAGCCGCTCGTCCGTGGTTACCCAAGGTGATCCCGACGGTAAACTGAAGCAGCTGCTGAGCGCCCAGTCCGCAGGATCCATTACCCGCGCCGCCTCTGCCGGAAGCCTCGGTTCGCCGCTGGCCCAGCTGGCTACGGCGTCACCCTTCGGATTCCGGGTCAGCCCCATTACCGGCGGCTCCGGCGACTTCCACCGTGGCCAGGACTTCGTGGCACAGTGCGGAACCTCTGTCCTGGCTGCTGCCAGCGGCACCGTGACCTCTGTTGGGTGGCACCAGTACGGCGGCGGCAACCGCGTGGTGGTGGATCACGGCAATGGCCTTGAAACCACGTACAACCACCTCTCCTCCGCTAGCGTCAGGGTGGGCCAGACGGTCGCCCGCGGCGATGTGGTTGCCCTGAGCGGCACCACGGGCGCGTCCACGGGCTGCCACCTCCACTTCGAGGTCCAGGTCAACGGCGAAGTCGTTGACCCCAGTGGCTGGCTCTGACCCAAGTGATGGCAAACTCTCGAATCGCAGCGACGTGCCGTGACCTGAATGTGACATTGGCTCGGAACTCCTGTAACGTCTAAAGCGCGTCAACTTTTCCGAAGTTGACGTTCTTGAGTGGATTGCCTAGCTCTGCCACCGCTCAAGGTCCGTTCGCATGACATCGTCTGGCAGGGGCGGGGGAACCAATTTTGGTCTTCGATTCTGAAGGCCTTGGGGTTAAGTCGCAAAGCTTCCACTGTGAAGCAGCGCGGCCGGGTGACTCCCATCCGAATCCGACAGCTTACCTCGCAGGCATTGGGAGAGGCTACCTTCGTGTCTTCACGCCATAGTTCTGCGCGTCACCGCGCACAACCGGTCCGCACCAACCCCTTGGGCCCCGTGTCCAAGGCCGTTAGTGTCAATGCCGGGACCGTAGGTCGCCAGGCTGCTGTTATCGCAGCCGCATCAGGTCTGATCCTGAGCATGGGGCTTCCGGCAAACGCCGCGGACACCACCGCCGGCGTATCCGCCTCCACCGAGTCCGGGTCCGCGCAGACGGCACTTGCCGTAACCGCGGCGCCTACAGCTACCGTTTCCTTCGAGCGCCCCGTGATCAAGACCGCGCCGGCACCGAAGGTTGAGACGGTCCGTGCGCAGTCCACGGCCTCCCAAACCGGGGCTCAGAGTGCTGCCGCAACCGAGGCCGCGGCCTCCAAGCTCGCTGACACTGTCTCCTCCGCCGCCGCATCGGGTCTGGCAGCAATTGCCTACACCGGCATCGGCAACCCCTACCTCTGGGGCGGCACCACCCCCAGCGGCTGGGACTGCTCAGGTTTCACGCAGTGGGTCTACGCCCAGGCCGGCATCAGTATTCCCCGCACCAATGCCTGGACAGCCATGCGGCCCACCGCCACACCGGCTCCCGGTGACCTGGTCATGCAGAATGGCGGCGCCCACGTCGGCATCTACGTTGGCAACGGCATGATGATCAGCGCACTGAATCCGTCACAGGGCACGCTGCTCCACTCCGTGGCATCCACGGGCTCTTCCGCGTTCTTCACGATGGTCCCGTAGGTCCTGCAGTCCAGTAGTTCCTGCAGCCCAGCGCTGCCGGAACCGTTTCTTCGAGAGAAACTCTTCGCTAAATCCCCGTTCGGGGCGTGCCGGCGTACCCCCAAGATGCCGGCGCGTCCAAAGCCCTTGTGCTGCCCACGCGGTCCTAAGGAAAACGAAAGAGAGAAATTAATGACTACACGTGCAACTGTTGCACGGCACCGCGCCGAGGTCGCCAAGACCAACTCGCTGGCTGTCATTGCTAAGGCTGTCGGCGACAACGCCGGCGGCATGGGCCGTCAGGCTGCGGTTATCGCTGCTGCTTCCGGCCTTGTCCTGACCAGTGGTATTGCTGCGAACGCGGCAGACACCGGAGTCCAGCGTGAAGCTGCTTCCGCTTCGAACCTTGAGGTTGAGGCTTTCGCCCCGGCCATCATTTCGGCCGCTTCCACCATTGCCATCTCCTACGAGAAGCCTGCCGTGACCACCACGCCGGCTCCGGTTGAGGCTCCCGAGCCTGTTGTTGAGGCTCCAGCTCCGGCTCCCAAGGCCGCGGCCACCGTCAAGGTAGCGTCGGCAACGCCGGCCGCTCCTTCGGCTCCGGTCGCTGCCAGCGGCAAGGGTGCGGCCATCCTGTCCGCTGCGTACGCCCAGTTGGGTGTCAACCAGGACTGCACCATGCTGGTGACCAACGCCCTGGCCGCCGTGGGCATCAACTTCCACGGCTGGCCCGCCGGCTACCTGTCCCTGGGCAGCACCGTCAGTGCCGCCGAGGCACAGCCCGGCGACCTGATCTACTACGCCGACGGCGGCGCGGGCGTTGCCCACATTGCCGTGTACGCCGGCAACGGCCAGGCAGTGCACGGCGGCTACAACGGCAACCAGACCGTTGTCTTCAGCGCCAATGTTGGCTCAGGACCGGTCTTCATCCGCGTGTCCTAGCAACTGATTCAGCATTCAAGGACCCCCGCCTCACGGCGGGGGTCCTTTGCTGTCGCCGGGCTGCAGCAGTGCTCCGGACGGGTGCGCGGGGGCGGCGCCTGACCGCGGCCACTTCTGCGATTAGCTGATCCCGGGATTCTTTGTTTACTCTTGTGGTGTCGATCCATAGCCCGGATATGCCGGGGGCAGCCGGCCCTCGTGCCCCTGACGGGTGCGGCCACGAAGAGGTACGTGCATGCGCACTCTCGTTCTGAATGCTGGATATGAACCGCTGGCGGTAATCACCTTCCGCCGGGCGCTGGTCCTTGTGCTCACGGGCAAGGCCAGCGTTATTGCCGAAGGCGAAGACCCCGTGGTGGGGCCGCAGGAGATCCTGGGCCGCCCGTCCGTGATTCTCCTGAACCGCTATATCCGCCCCAGATACAACCAGAGCGCCGCGGTCAGCCGCCGCGGAGTCCTGCGGCGGGACGGTCACCGGTGCGCGTATTGCGGAAAAGGTGCCCATACCATCGACCATGTGCAGCCCAAATCACGTGGCGGCGCCGACTCCTGGGAGAACCTGGTGGCCGCGTGCCTTCGGTGCAACAACACCAAGGGCGATCACACGCCGGCTGAAATGGGCTGGAAGCTCAGGTTTGTCCCGGAACCGCCGCATGGCACCATCTGGCAGATCAAGGAGCTTGAGAAGCCCACGCCTGCCTGGGACCCGTTCCTCCTGCCTGAAAGGGCCGCCTGAATACCAGCCCGCACGGCATTCGAGCCCGCACGGTTAAGCTGGGAGGGTGGACGCTGACCCCCCCGACTTCGATGCCGTCATCCTCGCCGGCGGCCGTTCGTCGCGGCTCGGTGGCGTGCCCAAGCAGAGTCTGACGTACGACGGCGACTCCCTGTTGCGCCGCTCCGCCGCCGCTGCCGGGGGAGCCCGGGCCGCCGTCGTGGTTGGTCCGGACGCCGGGGAGGTCCCGGCCGGGTTACTCCGCTGCCGCGAGGAACCGCCGTTTGGCGGTCCCGCGGCCGCTATCGCAGCCGGGCTCGCGGCGCTGGCCGCTACGGGCGGCAACCGTCCCCGGCTGACACTGGTGCTGGCCTGCGACATGCCCAACGTGGGGCAGGCGGTGGCGGCGCTGAAGGCTGCGCTGCGTTCAGGAGGACCCGCTGCCGCAGGGACTGCCACCGTTGAATACGCCGCAGGGGGGCACTCCGCGGTACAGGCGGCGGGCCTGGAATCGGACGGCGTGGTGGCCACTTCTGAGGATGGCCGCCGCCAGCCCCTGGTCGGCTTTTATAGCACAGTCGCGCTACAACGTTCCGTGGCTGAATTGGAAAGCACAGGACGCTTAATCAACGGTTCGGTGCGGGCACTCCTTGCTAGTCTGGACGTGCAGCTTGTCGCCGTTCCGGCCGGCTCCACGGCCGACGTGGACACTTGGGACGATGCCGCCGCACTTGGAGTGGCCGGACCGGATCCCATGAGCGGGCTCCGGAGCAACACCGCCGCGGATGATTTGGGAGGCAGAGCGTGAAAAGCCAGGACGAGACGCTGGAAGAGTGGTGCAGGGCCTTGCTCCAGGCGTATGAGCTGGAGGAGGTCCAGATCGACGTCAACACCATTCTGTCGCTGGCCGGCGTGGCAGCCCACTCAGTGGTCCGCCCGGCCGCCCCGCTCACCACCTTTATTGCCGGTTTCGCCGCCGGCCTGGCTGCGGGATCAGGACAGGCCACGAACGCCGCCGCCATGACCGCTGCCATGGACCGTGCCCGCACCCTTGCTGCTGACTATGATGCCGAATCCGCCGGGACCCCCGTCGAATGACCCCCGTTCAGTGACCGCCGCCCCCGGCGACGTATCCGAAAGCTCCGAGCAGCAGCCAGCCCCGGCAAAGCACCTTGCCCACACCTGGGATGAGGCGCGCAAAGCCGCCTTTGACATCGCTACGCCGATTCCGCCGGGCCGGGTTCCCCTGAGCCAGTCCCTGGGCAGGGTCCTGGCCGACGACATCACCGCACTGCACGACATGCCGCACTATGCGTCGTCTGCGATGGACGGCTGGGCCGTCAACGGCAGCGGCCCGTGGATTGTGGCGGAGGCCGGCCAGCGGCTGGCACCACACCAGGCCAGCCCCATTGTCACCGGCGGACTGATTCCGCCCGGCGCCAAGGCGGTTCTGCGCAGCGAAAGTGCCGTGCTTGGAACGGACGACGACGGCCTGCCGCTGCTGATGACCGGCGGCACCGCCCGCCCCGGCGAGCCAGGGAACGGCCAGCACATCAGGAAGGCCGGCGAGGAAGCAGCCGCGGGGGAGGTGCTGGTCAAGGCCGGCGTAACCCTGAACCCGGCCCATTTGGCGGTCGCGGCCCTGGCCGGGCACGATGACCTGCTGGTCCAGGGCAAGCCGGTCGTTAAACTCCTGCTGACCGGCTCCGAAGTTGTGGCCCGCGGGCTGCCGGTCCCCGGACAGGTCCGGGACACCTTCGGCCCGCAGCTCGCGGCCGTCGTGGAAATGCTCGGCGGCATCAACGGCGGCCAGGAACGGATCGGCGATTCCTACGCTGAGTGGCTGGACGGTCTGGCGGACGTCCCACCCGAGATGCCGGACCCCTCCGCGTTGCCGGCCGACGTCGTGATCACCACCGGCGGTACAGGCCGCTCGGACACCGACCATCTCCGCCGGGCCGTGGCGGAACTGGGCGGGCGGCTGGTGGTCGACGGCATCGCGATGCGCCCCGGCCATCCGGCCGTCCTGGCCGAGCTCCCCGACGGGCGCTTTGTCCTGGGGCTCCCCGGAAACCCGCTGGCCGCCATGATGGCACTGTCCACGGTGGGCGAACCGCTGCTGGCGGCGCTGGGCCACGGCACCATGCCGCCGGTGCAGGAGGTCCCGTGCGGCACCACCATCGAGCCGGAGCCGGGCCGGACCAGGCTGATGCCCTTCCGCCTGCTGTACGGGATGGCGTCACCGGCCAAGCACACAGGTCCCGGGATGATGCGCGGACTGGCGTCGGCGCACGGGGTGATGGTTGTTCCGCCGCACGGCGTGCAGCTGGGCGAACCCGTCCCGGCGTTTGCCTTGCCGTGGGGACCGCCGGTGCCCGCGCCCGAACAGCCAGGCGCCAAGTCCAAGGGCCGGCCCGCCGCCAAGCCGGCCACCCGGGCAGCTGCCAAGGACGCTGCGAAGCCCGCCGGTCCGGTGGACTGGAGTGCCCTGCTGGGGTAGGCGCCGGGCTGCGGAAGCACGTACGCCACAGCACAGCCAGTGGTGCGATGATGGACCTATGAACAGCGCCAGCCGGCAGGTCCGGAACGTCCACGGGGCCCTTCGAGACTGTCTGGCGGTTTGCTGATGGGCCGTGTGACACAGCGCCGCAAGGTGCATAAGTACGTTTTGGATGGCTCGCCGAAGGCCCTTGAGTTCCCGGTCCGCCACCGCGAGGACGTCCTCGCCGTCGAAGAGCCGCTGGAAATCCGGATCGGTGCGCTGTCGTTTTCGGTGACCATGCGGACACCCGGGGACGACTTTGACCTCGTGGCCGGCTTCCTGGTGTCCGAAGGGATCATCTGGGCTCCCGAGCAGCTGGTGTCGCTGCGGTTCTGTGCCGGCGAGGACGAAAACGGCGTCCAGACGTTCAACGTGGTGGAAGCCCAACTGCGGTCCGACGTCGAACTCCCGGCGAAGGGACGGAACGTCTTCACCTCAAGTTCCTGCGGTATCTGCGGCACGGACTCGATCGAGGCAGTGCGCAAGTCCTCCCATTTCAGCCCGGCCGCGGATCCTTTGACCGTGGCCGCTGACGTTCTGGCTTCCCTGCCCGGGCGGCTCCGCGAAGCCCAGGACGTCTTTGACGTCACCGGGGGAGTTCACGCTGCGGGCCTCTTCCGCATAACGGACGACGGCGGCGTGCAGCTCCTGTGCCTCCGCGAGGATGTGGGACGCCACAACGCCGTGGACAAGGTGGTGGGCTGGGCCCTGCGGGAGCGGTTGCTTCCGCTGACCGGGCTGGTCCTGCAGGTGTCGGGCCGCGCGTCGTTTGAACTCGTCCAGAAAGCAGCGTTGGCAGGCATTCCCGTGCTGGCGGCGGTAAGCGCGCCGTCGAGCCTTGCTGTGGAGCTGGCGGAGGCCAGCGGCATGACCCTGGCAGGATTCAGCCGGGGCACCAGCCTGAATATCTACGCCGGACAGGGCAGGATCACGCTGCCCGCCGCGCCGGTTCCTGCGCAGGTCCCCGGGGAGGACCCGGCAGGGGTCCGCGCGAACGTACCCGGACAGAAAACATCGTCAGCACCTTCGGCGAAGATTTCCGGTGAGGCTTGGCTATTGAGCTACTAGCCGGTAGATTTTATCCATCGATTGGACGCGTTGGTCCGGATTCGAGAACTCCAGTTCAAGCACCTAAGAGGGTTTACATTGCATGACGACCGCCGGATCACCGAAGTCCGCCTGGACCGGTTTGTCCGCGAGCGGATCGTTCCCGCCGTTTACGCCCGCACCGTTCCGCTGAACCTGAGCAGCTGGGATGCTCCCGGCGAACCCGTGTCAGTGATGGAAGCACTGCGGAATCACTTCGCGCCTCAGGAACACGGTGCCGCCTGGGGCAAGCCGTGGGGCACCAAGTGGTTGCGACTGCAGGGCGACGTCCCGGAAGCCTGGGGCACCGGCCCGGACACCGCCGTGGAAATCGTGGTGGATCTTGGCTTCATCAACGAAGCCCCCGGATTCCAGTGCGAGGGAATCGCCTGGCGCCCTGACGGCACCATCATCAAGGCCATTTCGCCCCGGAACCAGTACATTCCCCTGAAGCTCCTGGGCAGCGGCATGTCCGTTGACTTCTACGTTGAAGCGGCTGCCAACCCGGACATGGCGCAGGGCTGGATTTTCGCCGCCACACCGTACGGAGATACGGCGACGGCAGGCACGGCACCGCAATACCGGCTGGGCAGGATCGCCATCGCCGAACTCAACCAGACGGTCTGGGAACTCCAGCAGGACATCTGGACCCTCGCCGGGCTGATGCACGAACTCCCGCCGGAGCAGCCGCGGCGCCATGAGATCCTCCGTGCGCTGGAGCGCATGATGGACCAGATGGATCCCGACGACGTCCCCGGCACCGCCGCGGCCGGGCGGGCAGCCCTGGCCGTGGTCCTGTCCAGGCCCGCCTACGCTTCCGCCCATCAGCTGGTGGCTACGGGCCACGCCCACATCGACTCCGCCTGGCTCTGGCCGGTGCGCGAAACCATCCGCAAATGTGCCCGGACGTTCTCCAACGTGGTGGCGCTGATGGACGAGGATCCGGGCTTTGTGTTCTCCTGTTCCTCAGCCCAGCAGCTCGCCTGGATGAAGGAATTCTACCCCGAGCTTTTCGGCCGGATCCGGGAAAAGGTCAAGGCCGGGCAGTTCGTTCCGGTGGGCGGCATGTGGGTCGAGTCGGACACCAACATGCCGGGCGGCGAGGCCATGGCCCGGCAGTTCATTGAGGGCAAAAGCTTCTTCCTCGACGAGTTCGGCGTCGAATGCCGCGAAGCCTGGCTCCCGGATTCCTTCGGCTATTCCGCGGCCCTGCCGCAGATCGTCAAGTCGGCGGGCAGCCGCTGGTTCCTCACGCAGAAGATCTCGTGGAACCAGGTCAACCGCATGCCGCACCACACCTTCAACTGGGAAGGCATCGACGGCACCCGCCTGTTCACGCACTTCCCGCCCGTTGACACCTACAACGCCGAGCTCAGCGGACGCGAATTGGCGCACGCAGAGCGGAATTTCCGCGACCACGGACGCGGCAACACCTCGCTCGTCCCGTTCGGTTACGGCGACGGCGGCGGCGGGCCGACGCGTGAAATGCTGGCTGCCGCCAACCGCACCGCAGACCTCGAAGGATCGCCCAAGGTCAGGGTGGGCTCCGCAGAGAGTTTCTTCACCCAGTCGGAGGAAGAGTATTCCTCCCTGCCCGTCTGGGTGGGGGAGATGTACCTGGAACTCCACCGCGGCACGTACACCAGCCAGGCCCAGACCAAACGCGGCAACCGGCGCAGCGAACACCTGCTCCGCGAGGCCGAACTCTGGTGTGCCACAGCTGCTGTCCGCGGCATCGGTGCCTTCGAGTACCCGGCGGCCGAGCTGAAGCGGCTCTGGCGGCTGGTGCTCCTGCAGCAGTTCCACGACATCCTGCCCGGCAGCTCCATCGCCTGGGTCCACCAGGACGCGGAACGTAACTATGCAGCCGTCAGCGCCAGCCTCGAAACCCTCATTGGGCAGGCCGCGGCCGCGCTCCTCGGCGAGGGGGCGCGGACCTTCCTGCTCAACGCCGCACCGCACACGCGTAACGGCGTTCCGGCCTTGGCTGCCGCTGAGCTTTCGCTGGCCAGCCAGCCGGTCCAGGCTGCCGCCGTGGATGGCGGCTATGTGCTGGACAACGGCATCATCCGGGCGGTCTTGGATGCCGATGGCCTGCTTGCCTCCCTCACCGACTACGCCACGGGACGGGAAGCCATCGCGCCCGGAGCGCGCGGCAACCTGCTGGAACTGCACCGGGACACGCCCAACGAGTGGGACGCCTGGGACATCGATGAGTTCTACCGCCGCAACGTCGTGGCCCTCACGGCGGCGCAGGCCATCCGGGTGGAACACGTCGGAACCAGTGCCGCTGTGGTGGTGGAACGGGTTGCCGGCTCGTCACCGGTCACCCAACGGATCACGCTGGATGCCGGCAGCGGCTCCCTCACTATCACCACGGCCGTTGAGTGGCAGGAGAGCGAGAAGCTGCTCAAGCTGGGCTTCCCGCTGGACGTCAGGGCGGACCGCTCCGCTTCAGAGACCCAGTTCGGCCATGTCTTCCGTCCCACCCACGTCAACACCTCGTGGGAGGCTGCCAAGTTCGAGATCTGCGCGCACCGCTGGATCCACGTGGCCGAGCCCGGCTACGGCGTCGCGATTTCCAATGCGGCCACCTACGGACACGATGTCACCAGATGCGTCAGGGATTCCGACGGCGGGACCACCACCTCGGTGCGTCTCTCCCTGTTGCGCGCACCGAAGTTCCCGGACCCGACGGCGGACCGCGGCCACCAGGAACTGACCGTGACCATCCGCCCCGGCGCCGGAATCGCCGAAGCTGTGGAAGAGGGGTACCGCACCAACCTTGCACCCCGGCTGGTGAAGGGCGCCCGCGGCGTGGAGCCGCTTTTCTCCGTGGACAACCCGGCCCTCGTGATCGAGGCGGTCAAGCTTGCCGAAGACGGGTCCAGTGATGTTGTGGTCCGCCTCTATGAGTCCCTGGGGCAGCGGTCCGCAGGCACACTCACGGCCAATTTCCCGGTCGCGGACGTCCAGGCCACAGACCTCCTGGAGCGGGCCACGGACGCCCCGGGCGTTAACACTGCCGCAGCAGAGCAATCGGTGGAGCTTTCGCTGCGCCCGTTCCAGCTGGTGACCCTGAGGTTCGCACGGTAGGTGCGGCATGGGTGCAAGCCGTCCGGTCAGTGGGCGGGTGGATGAGAAAACGGACGTGGCCGTTAAATGGCTGAGTGGGGGCGGTCCCCAACGGCCCGCCACCACTCATCCCCCCAAGGAATGCAAAGTTTCACCAGGCCCGGCGTCCAAGAATCAATCCCCGTTCGCAAACACCGGCACCCCACTTCACACATTCATGATTATGCCATGTCTAATGATTTTGTGAAAGATGTGAAGTTACTTTGCAGTAGAAGTCCTTGGCCGCGGGCCGCCCCGCCGGTGCCGGACACTGGCCACGGCGATTAAAGCCAGGCCAAAGACAAAGCACAGAACGGCGGTGTAGTTGATCAGGAACATCGCTGCTCCCCAGTTGGGCGGATAGAAGGGAAAGAGCAGCGTTAGCGCGATGGCCACCGAGCCTGTGCCCAGCAGGAAGGCGGCGATGCGAACCAGGGCGGGCAGCGTGCTGCTGACCGCGCGCACCATGGCCGGCAGCAGGACCAGTGAAACGTACGCAGGGTAAGCGCGGCCTGCAGCACCGTAGTACTCGACCAGCAGTCCGTGCCGGGCGTCCTTGGCTGACACCGAGCCCATGCCCGCGGAGGACCCCGCCGTATCCATCATCAGGAACACAACAAGCACTGTCAGCGAGGTCAGCGCCAGGACGGCCATCCCGATCCGTCCGGTGAGCAGCCGGTAGGCGTCGTCGGCCCCAAAACCCCGGGTGACGCGGATGCCCACGAAGAAAATAGCGGCGAAGATGACAAAACGGAGCAGGAGGTTGGCCGCATTAACGCCGCCGAGCGCCTGGTCGATGGCAAGGTACGGCGCCTGGATGCTGAGCAGAATGGCGAGCGTCATCAGCGCAAAGACATAGAAGAGTGTCCTGTTCATCCCCCTCACGGCACTGGGAACGCGCGCGATGGCCACCAGACCGCAGACAGTCAGCGTGGACCACTGCAGGATTTCGATCATCCCAGGTTCTCCCAGATCTTTTCGGTTTTCTCGTTGTCATGTTCCTGCCGGCGGAGGGCTCTGCCGAGAGTCTGCAGCCGGTCGCCGGCCAGCGTGGTCAGCTGTCCGTCGGACAGGCTGTCGAGCGCGGCCTGCCGGGCGTCGGGAGGCCAGCCGGCCTCCGCCTCCGTGACCAGCCCGGTGGCCACCAGGCCGCAGGCAGGGCCGACGCCGGCGGCAAGGGAGGTGGCAACCGCCAGTTCCGGAGCCAGCCGGTTTGCGGTCAGTTGTGCCGAATAGTTCTGCGGAGCGATTCCAGTGGCGGCGGAGACCCGGTGCCGCAGTTCACCGTCGTCGATTGCCTCCACCCAGTTCTTGACCGAGGTGGCGTGCGGGGTGGGGTCCAACGCAGACGAACCGGCAGTCGCGACAGTCGCCGGCACACCACCCGGGTCCGCGGCGGAACGGGCCAAGACTGCCCGCAGGAGGTCCGGGGTGGAGATCTGGCTGACCAGTTCGGACCTGGTGGGCGGGTGCGCATCCGCGAGCTGGCTGTAGGCATCAAACGCCGCCAGCGCCGAGACGGGGTTGACGTTGTACGCCCGGCTGATGCTCACCACTGTTGCCTCTGCCACCTTGCCCCGGACAAGCTGCTGGGCCAGTGTGGTCCGCTTGATGCCGGACACGCGGCAGATGTCGGACGTGCTCGTGTGGGGAGCGATACCGTGCAGCCAGCGCTGGAACACCTTGGCAGGAATGGGCATGACGCCTCTCTCCGCAGAACGGATGGTCGCTTCTGATTTTAGCCTGTTCTCCCGCAGGCGGTTTGGTGCGGCGTGCTGAGTCGACTATGCTTGATGGTCGAGCCCGTTGGTCCGTACACCCCCCAAGTCCGGACCGGCGGGCTCTTTAGTGCCCCGGCACTTAGCGGGGCGGCATATTGCGGATTTACCGCAGTTTCGGGCCGATTCAGGCGGGCTCCTCCGGCCGGGCGGCGGCGAGAGGATGGACCAACCTATGACTGCAACCCTTGTTGCCAAAGATCTTTCCGGCGGCCACGACCACCGGACGCTGTTCGCCAAACTCTCCCTCACGGTGGCCCCCGGCGACGTGGTGGGTGTGGTGGGCGCCAACGGCGCCGGCAAATCCACCCTGCTGCGCCTGCTGGCTGGCGTGGACCAGCCCCAGGGCGGCAGCGTCAGCCTCGCCCCCGCCGATGCCTTTGTAGGCTGGCTGCCCCAGGAACACGAGCGCGTCGCAGGCGAGACTGTGGCCGGCTACATCGCCCGCCGGACCGGCTGCGCCCAGGCGACCGTGGAGATGGAGTCCACCGCAGAGGCTCTGGGCTCCGGCGCACCGGGAGCCGATGACGCCTACTCCCTGGCCTTTGACCGCTGGATGGCGTCGGGCGCGGCAGACCTCGACGAACGCATCCCGCCCGTCCTGGCTGACCTCGGCCTGGACACGGGCGCAGACGCTCCCATGACCGGACTCTCCGGCGGCCAGGCCGCCCGCGTGGCCCTCGCTGCGCTCCTGCTCAGCCGGTTCGATGTTGTGCTGCTGGACGAGCCCACCAACGACCTTGACCTGGCCGGCCTGGCCAAGCTGGAGGCTTTTGTCCAGGGCCTGCGCGGCGGTGTGGTGCTGGTCTCCCATGACCGCGAGTTCCTGGCCCGCTGCGTGACCACCATTGTGGAACTGGATCTGGCGCAGAATTCCGTCGCTGTGTACGACGGCGGCTACGAGGCCTTCCTGGAGGAGCGCGCCGTGGCGCGGCGCCACGCGAGGGAAAAGTTCGAGGAGTTCGCCTCCACCAAGGCAGATCTGGTCTCCCGTGCCCGGACCCAGCGCGAGTGGAGCTCCCAGGGCGTGCGGAACGCCATGAAGAAGAGCCCGGACAATGACAAGATCCGCCGTGCCGCCAGCACCGAGTCGTCAGAAAAGCAGGCCCAGAAGGTCCGGCAGATGGAATCCAGGATCGCCCGGCTGGACGTGGTGGAGGAGCCGCGGAAGGAATGGCAGCTGCAGTTCACCATTGGCCAGGCGCCCCGGTCCAGTGCGGTGGTGGCCACCCTGCGTGACGCCGTCGTTCAGCAGGGAAGCTTCACGCTGGGCCCGGTGAACCTGCAGCTCAACGCGGGGGAGCGGATCGGCATCACCGGCCCCAACGGAGCCGGAAAGTCGACGCTGCTGCGCCTGCTCCTGGGCGTGCAGGCGCCGGACGCCGGAAACGCCGCCATGGGCGCCTCGGTGGCCATCGGCGAAATTGACCAGGCCCGCGGACTGCTGGCCGGCCACCTCAACCTTGGCGACGCCGTCGAAGCCGTGCTCACGGACCTGACGCCGGCGGAGGTCCGCACCCTGCTGGCCAAGTTCGGGCTGAAGGCGGACCACACCACACGCCCCGTGGATTCCCTGTCGCCGGGGGAACGCACCCGCGCTGCATTGGCGCTGCTGCAGGCACGCGGGGTGAACCTGCTGGTCTTGGACGAACCCACCAACCACTTGGACCTGCCCGCCATCGAGCAGCTGGAAGAGGCCCTGGAAAGCTACGAGGGCGCGCTGCTGCTGGTGACCCACGACCGGAGGCTGCTGGAGAACGTGCGGCTGGATGTACGGTGGAATGTGGACAACGGAACGGTAACTGAACTGATGGCACGCGCGACGGAGCAACAGCGATGAGCATGGACGGCGTTGCCTGGCACTCCCTGTACAACATTTCCCGGGCCAAGAGCGGCTCCCGGCCCTTCTCCAAGGCCACCCTGAAGCGGGTCCTGGGTTTCGCGCGCCCCCACCGGACAAAACTGATCGCGTTTGTGGCGCTGTCCATTGTGATGGCGTTCCTGGCTGTGGCCACGCCCGTGCTGGCCGGCCAGGTGGTTGATGCCATCGTGGCCAAGGCCGGCACGGACGAAGTGATCCGGCTGGCCATGCTGATCGCCGTGGTGGCCGTGGCCGAAGCCGGCCTGGGACTCGTCAGCCGCTGGCTGTCCTCCAACATCGGCGAAGGCGTGATCGTGGACCTGCGCACCAGGGTCTTTGATCATGTGCAGAAGATGCCCATCGCGTTCTTCACCCGCACCCGCACCGGCGCCCTGGTCAGCCGCCTGAACAACGACGTCATCGGCGCCCAGTCCGCGTTCGCCGGCACCCTGTCCGGCGTGGTCAGCAACGTGGTGGCCCTGGTCCTGACGCTGATCGTGATGCTGGGGACGTCCTGGCAGGTCACCGTGCTGGCGATGGTCCTGTTGCCGATCTTCCTTATCCCCGCCCGCCGGATGGGCTCCCGGCTCGCGGACCTGCGCCGTGAGGCCGCAGACCACAACGCAGCCATGGGCACCCAGATGACCGAGCGGTTCTCCGCTCCGGGCGCCACGCTGGTGAAGCTCTTCGGCCGGCCGGATGAGGAATCCCGCGAGTTCGCTGTCCGGGCCGGCCGGGTCCGGGACATCGGCGTCCGCACGGCCATGCTGCAGTTCACCTTCGTCACCGCGCTGACGCTGGTATCCGCCCTTGCCCTGGCCCTGGTCTACGGCCTGGGCGGCTGGCTGGCCATCGGCGGGCAGCTCGCCGCGGGCGACGTCGTGGTGCTGGCACTGCTGCTGACCCGCCTGTACGCCCCGCTCACCGCCCTGTCCAACGCCCGGGTGGAAATCATGAGTGCCCTGGTCAGCTTCGAGCGGGTTTTCGAGATCCTGGACCTCAAACCCCTGATCCAGCAGAAGCCCGACGCCGTGGCCATCCCGCCGGGACACGTTTCGGTGGAGTTCGACGGCGTCCGCTTCGCCTACCCCTCGGCGGACAAGGTCTCGCTGGCCTCGCTCGAGGAAGTGTCCACCCTGGACACCCGCGGCGGCGAAGAGGTGCTGCATGGCATCAGCTTCAGGGTGGAACCCGGGCAGACCGTCGCCCTGGTGGGCTCCTCGGGTGCCGGAAAGTCCACCATCGCGCAGCTGCTTTCCCGGCTGTACGACGTCGATTCCGGTGCCGTGCGGCTCGGTGGCACTCTGCCGGGGTCGGGTCTGGACGTCCGGGACGCCACCTTCGATTCCCTGCGGGACACGCTGGGCATGGTCACCCAGGACGGACACCTCTTCCACGAATCCATTGCCTCAAACCTCCGGCTCGCCCGGCCGGACGCCACCGAAGAGGACATGTGGGACGCCATCCGGCAGGCCCGCCTCGAGACCATGATCCGGTCCCTGCCCGACGGCCTGGACACCGTAGTGGGGGAGCGCGGCTACCGGCTCTCCGGCGGTGAACGCCAGCGCCTGACCATCGCGCGGCTGCTGATCTCCCAGCCGCGGGTGGTTATCCTCGACGAGGCCACCGCCGCACTGGATTCCACGAACGAAGCCGCCGTGCAGGCGGCCCTGGGCGCCGCGCTCGAGGGGCGCACCGCCGTCGTGATTGCCCACCGGCTGTCCACCATCCGTGCCGCAGACGTCATTCTGGTGGTGGAGGACGGGCAGATCGTGGAACGCGGGAACCATACCGATCTACTCGCCGCCGAGGGCCGGTACGCCGAGCTCTACCGGACGCAGTTCGCCGAGGCTACGGCCGTGGCAGCCGAAGCCGTTCCGGAGTTCTAGCCCCATCGAGGGGTGAGGTTTCGGCGCTTAGCCCGGGCTGAAGCGCCGGGATCTCACTCCTCAGCGGCGGAGTGCGGCCAGTTCGGGCAGGATGTGGTCCGTCAGGAGCGGGGCGAGGTCCGCGGGCAGCGGTGCGCCCCGATCCAGCGCTGCCAGGTCCAGCCAGCGGATCTCGGCGATCTCAGCGGAGGGGTGCGCCGTCCAGGTTCCGGGTGCCGTAAACACTGTCGCTTCGATGTCCGTGGCGGCCTCGTTGGCGGCGTCGGCGATCCAGATGCCCATCAGCTCCAGCTCGCGCGGTTCCACCACGATCCCCACTTCCTCCAGAAGTTCCCGCGCCGCGGCGTGGACGGCGGTTTCACCGGCCTCGGGCTTGCCGCCGGGGTGCATAAACATGCTGGTGCCGCGCTTGCGGACGGTCAGGAGCCGGCCGGCGTCGTCGAAGACACAGACGGCGGAGACAACAATGCGGGCTTTCACGGTTCCGAGCCTAGCCTGTTCAGGGCAACCTGTTCAGACCTGCCGCTTCAGGGTGGACGTCAGTATCAGGTCCTTGCGCGGGCCGGTCACATCCCACGTGTAACTGAACGTGTCCGGGCCTTCGTAGTTGTAGGCCACGCGGTAGGTATCAGGATCGCACCAGTGCTGGTCCAGGTTGGCCTCGGGTGTGAAACTCATCCGGTGGAAGGGCCGCCCGTCGGCAAAAACCACGTCCAGGGCGTCGGGCCGGTCGGCGGGTTTCAGGACGTATTCACGCGAGGCGGGGCCGGTAAAGGTGGGCCAGCGCATGGTGCCGTCTTCGCGGAAGGCCAGGCCGCCGTCGTCCCCGGGGGAAAAACGCACGACGCCGGAAAAGGTTCCGTGGGTGCCGGCCGCCCGGTCCACCAGCTGCCGTTCAACGGCCCAGTGTCCCTCAACGGACAAGTTCCCGGCCTGCGGGGGGCCGAGCAGGTAGGCGCGGAGGTCAAACTCCGGTGAAGGAAGGTTCAAGTGCCCTCGATTGGAATCGAACCAACGACACCGGCTTTAGGAGAGCCGTGCTCTATCCACTGAGCTACGAGGGCGCGCATCCGCTTTACCGGCAAGGCCGGTCCGTCCGGACACGGATACAAGCATACAAGGTGGGAGCCCGTACTACGCTCTTGGCATGAGATCAGCCCCGACATCCGCCCCCGCCGTGGCCTACCTCCCGGATACGGCCTCCACCCGCCAGTACATCGGCGCCTGGTCCGTGCTGAGCGTCCTGCAGTATTTTGTGGCGGAATCGGCCGTGATCGGCGCCTGGGCCGGCCCGCAGCCCTACGACCGCCGGACCGGCTACATCAGCGACCTCGGCGCGCTTAACTGCGGGATCTACGACGGGCGGGACGTGTGTTCGCCGCTGCATTGGCTGATGAACGCCTCGTTTGTGGTCCAGGGGCTGGGGATGCTGCTCGGTGCGCTGCTGCTGGGTTCGGGGCTGCTGTGTGTCGCCGCGCGGGGCGGGGCCCGGGTCCAGCCGGGGCGTCGGAAGCCCTGGCTGGCGGCCGTGGGTGTGCGGATCCTGACCGGCACCGCCGGTGCGGGGACCATGATCGTGGGCTTGGTGCCGGAGGACGTCGGCTCCGGCTGGCACTTCACCGGGGCGCTGATGTACTTCGTCGCCGGCGCGCTGGCCCTGCTGCTGCTCGGTGCGCTGTGGCTGCGGCAGACGCCCCTGGGGTGGTTCGTGCTGGTGTGCGGGCTGGTGTCGCTCGCCGCGCTGGTGACCGGCGGTCTCACGGGGATGGACGTGCCGGAGCCGGGCACCCTGGAACGGCTGATGGGCTACCCCGTCACTGTGGGAGTGGCGGCCGCGGGCCTGGTGATCGCCCAACGTGTGCACCGACAGCGCAAGGACCGGCGCGCCTCTGTCACCTCGTCGACTGCTCCGTAAGCGCCGTTTAGGGGGCTCAAAAGGGCCGTTACGGAGCAATCGATGAGGCGGAGCGAGTCAGCTGGCCGCCTTGCCTCGCCGGAAGTTCAGCACCACCACGGTTGCCCCTGCCAGCAGGCTGAGGACGAACAGAACCCACCCCGCAACGGTGAGCGTGGACGCCAAGGCGACCTGGCCGGCGTCGGCCGTTTCCGACGCCAGTGCGGCGTCGATGGCGGCGTTGCCCCACAGCCGGACCACCACAAACAGCAGCGGGACAGCCCAGAGTGCCCAGCGGAGCGTCTTGCTGGCTACGTTGGTTCCGATCAGGAGCAGCCACGTGAAGCCGAAAATGAGCGGGAACAGCGTGCCGGCAGTCTTGTGGACGTAGTTGAGCTGGCCGCGGGCGTCGTTGTCCATGGCGGCGTGCAGTTGGCCCACATAGCCGGTGTCAAAACCGCCCACCAGGGAGTCCGGCATGGCCAGGCCGCCGGAGAGCTGGGTGAGCTGCTGCAGCGTGAGCAGGTGGACGTACCAGAACAGGAACAGGCTGGCCACCACGCCCGCGATGAGAATCAGGTTGGTGTTGTTCTGGGCCTTCTGCGGCGAACGGCTGGTGGTGGGGTTGATGACCGGCGGAAGGCTGTGCTGCGGAACAGCCGCCTTGGAGCCGTGCTTCTTGATCCGCTGCGCTGGGGTTTTGGCCATGGCACCATTATCCCGCCACCTAAACTGGGTCCATGACCACTGGCCGGCACAGCGCCCTTGAACTTGACCCCGCCCTGGACGACTCCCAGCTGGCATCCGCGCTGGTGCGCGAGGCCGGGCAGCTGGCGCTCCTGATGCGCATGGCCGGGCTGCAGTCCCAGCAGAAAACCTCTATCTCCGACGTGGTGACCGCCGCGGACCACGCTGCGGAAGCATATGTGCTGGGGCAGTTGCAGCGCTGCCGGCCGGAGGATGGCATCCTGGGGGAGGAGGGCGCCTCGGTGGCCGGCACCAGCGGCCGCACCTGGGTGATCGACCCGGTGGACGGCACCTACAACTTCCTGCACGGATCCACGTACTGGTGCTCGGCCCTCGCGCTGAAGGACTCGTCCGATGTCCTGCTCGGCGCGATTTTCCAGCCCGACGAGGACAAACTCTGGCTCGGCGGCAAGGCCCACGCAGCCACGCTGAATGGCGAAGTGCTGACCGCCTACCGGGACAAGGGCGCTGTCCAGGGCGGCGTGGCCCGCAACGTAACCGCGCTCGCCGAACTCGGCGCAGCCACCTACATCCACCCCACCTGGCTGATGGATCCGCTCTGCGCCATGCCGTGGCACGCTGCTGCCACCTCCGCCGCGACGCTGCGGATGTTCGGCTCCGGGTCCTGCGACCTGGGCAGGGTGGCCGATGGCCAGCTGGGATGCTGGTTCCAGCACAGCTGCCCGGAATGGGACTGGCTGCCGGGCAAGGCGATCGTCCGCGCCGCCGGCGGCGCCACGGACACTGTCTGGATCAACGGCCTGGAATGGTTTATGGCGGGAGGCACGACGGCGGTGCGGGAGTTGCGTGCGGCCCTCGAGTCGGGGTCAGTGGCCTGAGTCCGGGCCGGCCTTTGCGCGCTTCCGGGGTTGGGCTAGCGGTGTTATCCACAGGCTGGACCTGACTGTCAGCCCCACCGCCTAGACTTGTAGGCACCATGGATATGTTGTTTGACCCGTACTCTGACGGACCGTTCAAGGCCGCCGCGCCAGCCTCCGCACGCACCAAGTCGCGCCCGGAAGGCCTTGCCGCGGCCGCCGAATTCGGTGGTGGCGGGCCTGGCAGCGGACCGGGCGGCGGGGCCGTTGGCGGGTCCGCCAACGGCCCCGAACACGCAGCAGAACAAGGTGCCCAGCGCAATGGCGGCTGGGCGAACCAGCAGCCCGCTCATGATGGCAACGGCGAGCCGGCCCACCACAGGCCGAATGCCGAGGAACTCCTGCAGGGACTTAACCCGCAGCAGGAGGAGGCCGTCACGCACGCAGGCGGCGCCCTGCTCATTGTGGCCGGCGCCGGCTCGGGAAAAACCCGCGTCCTCAGCAACCGGATCGCGTACCTTATTGCCACCCGCCGCGCGCATCACGGTGAGATCCTGGCTATCACGTTCACCAACAAGGCCGCCGCCGAGATGCGGGAGCGCATCGCTGCGCTGGTGGGTGGTCGGGCCAAGATCATGTGGATCTCCACGTTCCACTCGTCCTGCGTGCGTATCCTGCGCCAGGAGGCGGCCAACGTTGGCCGGAAGTCGAACTTCTCCATCTACGACTCCGCGGACTCGCTGCGGCTGGTCATCCAGGTCTCCAAGAGCCTGGACCTGGATCCCAAGCGGTTCGCGCCCAAGGCCATCCAGCACAAGATCTCAGCACTCAAGAACGAGCTCATCGACGCCGACTCCTACTCGTCGTCCGCGAACTACAACGATCCGTTCGAACAGGCAGTGGCCGAGGTCTTCAAGGGCTACACCCAGCGGCTGCGCCAGGCCAACGCCATGGACTTCGATGACCTCATCGCCGAGACCGTCTACATGTTCCGTGCCTTCCCGGCGCTCGCCGATTCCTACCGGCGGCGGTTCCGGCACGTCCTCGTGGACGAGTACCAGGACACCAACCACGCCCAGTACGCGCTGGTCCGCGAGATGGTGGGTGAGGGCCCCGGGGCGTCCGAGCTCACCGTCGTCGGCGACTCCGACCAGTCCATCTACGCCTTCCGCGGCGCCGACATCCGCAACATCGTCGAATTCGAGAAGGACTACCCGGACGCCCGCACCATCAAACTGGAGCAGAACTACCGCTCCACCCAGAACATCCTCAGCGCGGCGAACTCCGTGATCTCACGCAACCCGAACCGCCCCGAGAAGCGGCTGTGGACCGCCGAGGGCGAGGGCCACAAGATCATCGGCTACGTGGGCGAGAACGAGCACGCCGAGGCCCAGTTCATTGCCAAGGAGATTGACCGGCTCCAGGACGAGGACAACCTTCGCCCCGGTGACGTCGCCATTTTCTACCGCACCAACGCGCAGTCCCGTTCCATTGAGGATGTGCTGGTCCGGGTTGGCCTGCCGTACAAGGTGGTGGGCGGCACGCGCTTCTACGACCGCAAGGAAATCAAGGACGCCCTCGCGTACCTCCGGGTATTGGTGAACCCGGACGACGACGTCAACCTGCGCCGGGTGCTCAACGAACCCAAGCGCGGCATTGGTGACCGCGCCGAAGGTGCCGTGGCCGCGCTGGCCCAGCGCGAACGAATGTCGTTCATGGCCGCCGCCCGGCGGGCTGAAGAAGCTCCCGGCATGGCCACCCGTTCCGTCAACGCTGTCCTCGGGTTTGTGAAACTGCTGGACGACCTCGCAGAGGTTGCCTCCGGTTCGGGTGCCGCCGCTGCGCTGGAGGCCGTCCTGGAACAGACCGGCTACCTTGCCGGGCTGCGTTCCAGCACTGATCCACAGGATGAGTCCCGCGTGGAGAACCTGGCGGAACTCGTCGCCGTCGTACGTGAATACGAACAGGAGAACCCGGAAGGGTCCCTGGGCGCCTTCCTGGAACAGGTGTCCCTGGTGGCTGATGCCGACCAGATCCCGGACGCACCGGGAGCGGACATCGACGCCGCCGTCGCGGAAGCCAAACGCCTGGGCGTGGTCACGCTCATGACCCTCCACACCGCCAAGGGGCTCGAATTCCCGGTGGTGTTCCTGACCGGTATGGAACACGGCCTGTTTCCGCACCAGCGCTCGGCCACGGACCCCAAGGAACTCGCCGAGGAACGCCGGCTGGCCTACGTGGGCCTGACCCGCGCGCGCAAGCGCCTCTACGTCACCCGGTCCGAGGTGCGCAGCATGTGGGGCCAAAGCCAGTACAACCCGGCCAGTCAGTTCCTCGAGGAAATTCCCGCCGAGTTGCTGGAGTGGAAACGCGAAGGCACCAGCCGGCAGTCCGGCGGGTGGGGGAGCAGTGCGTCGATCGGCTCCAGCCGTTACGGCGGATCCTTCTGGGGCGCCGGCACGTCCCGCGGTGCGGCGGCCGACTCGTCGGCGGGCTTCAACGCGGACGTTCCCGCGGCCATCGCCAAGAACCGGGTCCAGCCGCAGAAGGAGATTGTGGCCGTCAGTGTGGGCGACAAGGTCAACCACACCAGCTTCGGCAACGGCACGGTGCTGGCGCTGGAAGGCGCGGGGGACAAGACGGTCGCCAAGGTGAAGTTCGACGTCGGCGAGAAGCGTCTCCTGCTCCGGTACGCGCCGCTGACGAAGCTCGACGCCTAACCACGCTGGCCCTTGTCCGCGGACCCCGGCTGGCTTACAGTTCAGGAACGCGCCCGTAGCCGGGAAACCAATGAAGCGCAGGCCATTTGAGCACAGCAGATTCGGGGCACCACCGTGAAGATTCTGTTCGCCAGCCAGGCCATTGACGGCCATTTCAACCCCATGACGGGCGTGGCGATGCGGCTCAAGGGCCGCGGCCACGAGGTGGCCTGGTACACGGGTCCCGTCTATGCAGACAGGCTCGCCGGAATGGGAGTCCAGCACTTCCCCTTCCGCAGAGCCATCGAGCACCGCGCGGACAACCTCAATGAGCTCTATCCGGAGCGGGCCAAGCTCAAGGGCCCACGGGCCATCGGCTTTGACGGCGAGAAAATTTTCGCCAGCAACGTCAGCCACTTCTTCGAGGACATCCGTGAGGTCGCGCAGCAGTATCCGTTCGACGTTGCCGTGGTGGACAGCTCCATGTTCATTCATCGCCTCGTCTCCCATTTGATGGGCAGGCCGGTGGTAAATTTTGCCGCGATCCCCAACCTGGAAAGCGACCAGCAGGTACCCCCGCTCTTCTTCGGATTCAAACCACCCCGCAATCCTGTGGAGAAGGCGGTCCAAGGCCTGGCGGGGCTGCTGTCGGACAAGGTCATCCTTCGGCCGGCCAGCCAAAGCTACCGCCGGCAGCACGCCGCCTACGGCCAGGCTGTTCCGAGGGAAGGCCGGCTGACGGACGAACCCTATCGGTGCTCAGACGCCATTATCCAGACCGGCCCGGAATCCCTCGATTTCCCGCGGCGCCGGGTCAACCCCAAAGTGCACTACGTCGGTGCGCTCCTGCCGTACCGGGCGGCTGGGCAGGCCGCCACGGGTTCTGGCGGGGACGGCGGGTTTCCCCGGTCCTATCCCGCAACACTCGTTGTCACCCAGGGAACTGTGGACAACCTCGACCAGGACAAACTCATCGTTCCGTCACTTGAAGCGGTCAAGGACATGGATGCGTTGGTCATCGTCGCAACCGGCGGGCACGGCACCGAGGCGTTGAAAGCCCGCTACGCGCAGCCCAACGTGGCGGTGCGGGACTACGTGGACTTCGCGGAGGTCTTTGACTTCACGGATGTTTTCATCACCAACGGCGGATTTGGCGGTGTGCAGCTGAGCCTGTCCAAGGGTGTTCCGTTGGTGGTGTCGGGCATCAACGAGGGCAAAAGTGATGTTAACGCCCGGGTGGAATACGCCGGCGTCGGCATTAACCTCAGAACGGAGTCACCCAAGCCCGCCGACATTGCCGCTGCAGTGGGAAAGGTCTTGGCGGATCCCGGCTGGAAAAGCCGCGCACGGAAGATGCAGGTGCAGTTCGACCGTGAGGATCCCGCTGAAGCTGCCGCCGCAGTCGTGGAGGCCGCGGGCAGGCGTACGCCGGGCTGAGACCGCTACCGGGGCATAATGGGTGCCATGCGACGGACTGTATTGGGGATCCTGGCCGCCTTCTTCCTGCTGGCGGGCACTGCCTGCAGCATCACCACCGAGGACCCGGGGTACGTGGTTCCGCCGCCGCTGCCGGCTATGGAGCAACTCGAACAGGCAGCGCTGGCCGACCCCGCCGCGTTCAGGGCCAGCGGAGACGTCCTGTCCTTCATCACGGAGGACCGGAGCATTGTGTGTTCCCTGACGTCGGCCCGCGGGGAACATCTCAACCTCCCGTATGAGTCGAACAGCTTCAGCGACGCGGCCAACAACAAGCTCGCCACCGTCCCCGTGGCGCATTGTGAGCTTGCCGGGTATCCCAAGCCTGCCGCGGGCGACATCAAGGACGATTGTGCCGGCACCGGGCTGGGCTATCTGGGCGGAACGGCGCTACTCAGCCCGGACAAGGCAAAATACGGGGAGTGCCGTTCCGGCGTCACACAAATGGAGGCAGCCTACGGTCCGAAAGGAACCAAGAGCGGTCCGCTGACGGAACTGCCGGTCCTCGCGGAGGGCCAGAACCTGGAACGGAACGGGCTGCGCTGTTCGGCCTATAACGGCGGCGTGGCATGCGGAAACGTCTCGGCGGGCGTCGGATTCTTTGTGGCCCGGGACCGCTACGAACTTATTTCCAAGGAAGCGGCAACAGCATCCCCGCCACCCGCGGAGGCCTCAAAAACCCCGTAATCTAGGCGTTTTTCTACGCTCCATAGAATAGTGTCGTTACTCACATAAGCGGTACTGTGGAACGGCCGGTCCTTATAGAGGACTAGAGTTCCGAATGGAGCATTGCGCAGTGGGGCCCGTTTCCGAACTGGCTTCAGGTGCAGGCAATCCGCAGCCCGGTCATCGTCTTCGACGGTGCCCGACTGTACAGAAACTACTTCGACGTAGAAGGACACTAAACCGTGGACCTGTTTGAATACCAGGCGCGCGATATGTTCGAGGCGCACGGTGTACCCGTGCTTGCCGGCATCGTGGCGTACACCCCAGAAGAAGCAAAGGCAGCTGCCGAGAAAATCGGCGGCGTAACTGTCGTTAAGGCCCAGGTTAAGGCCGGTGGCCGCGGTAAGGCTGGCGGCGTCAAGGTTGCCAAGACCGCCGATGAGGCGTTTGAGCACTCCACCAACATCCTGGGCATGGACATCAAGGGCCACACCGTTAACAAGGTGATGATTGCCCAGGGTGCCGACATTGCCGAGGAGTACTACTTCTCCGTTCTGCTGGACCGGGCCAACCGCAACTACCTGGCCATGTGCTCGGTAGAAGGCGGCATGGAAATCGAACAGCTCGCCGTCGAACGCCCCGAGGCGCTCGCCAAGATCGCCATCGATCCCGCTGTGGGCATCGACCAGGCCAAGGCTGACGAAATCGTCGCAGCTGCAGGCTTCGATGAGGAACTGCGCGGCAAAGTCGCCGCCGTGATCCTCAAGCTCTGGGACGTTTTCAAGAAGGAAGACGCCACCCTCGTTGAGGTCAACCCGCTGGTCAAGACCGGCGCCGGCGACATCGTGGCACTGGACGGCAAGGTCTCCCTCGACGAGAACGCCGACTTCCGCCACGCCAAGCACGCCCTCCTTGAAGACAAGGACGCTGCAGATCCGCTCGAGGCCAAGGCCAAGGCGCAGGACCTGAACTACGTCAAGCTGGACGGTGAAGTGGGCATCATCGGCAACGGTGCAGGCCTGGTCATGTCCACCCTGGACGTTGTTGCCTACGCCGGCGAAAACCATGGCAACGTCAAGCCCGCCAACTTCCTGGACATCGGCGGTGGAGCTTCCGCCGAGGTCATGGCCGCCGGCCTCGACGTCATCCTGGGCGACCCGCAGGTCAAGTCCGTGTTCGTGAACGTTTTCGGTGGCATCACCGCGTGTGACGCCGTTGCCAAGGGCATCGTTGGCGCGCTGGCTGAGCTGGGCCACTCCGCGAACAAGCCGCTGGTAGTCCGCCTCGACGGCAACAACGTTGAAGAAGGCCGCCGCATCCTGGCCGAGGCCAACCACCCGCTGGTTACCCTGGCCGCCACCATGGACGAGGGCGCCGACAAGGCCGCCGAGCTCTCCAACGCAGCTAAGTAAAGGGACGCACCATGTCTATCTATCTGAACAAGGACTCCAAGGTCATCGTCCAGGGCATCACCGGCGGCGAAGGCACCAAGCACACCGCCCTGATGCTGAAGGCCGGCACCAACATTGTTGGTGGCGTCAACGCCCGTAAGGCCGGCACCACGGTCCTGCACAGCGGCACCGAAATCACCGTCTTTGGCACCGTCAAGGAAGCCATGGCCGAAACCGGCGCCGACGTCTCCATCGTCTTCGTCCCGCCGGCATTCACCAAGAACGCCGTGGTTGAGGCCATCGAGGCAGGCATCGGCCTGGTCGTAGTCATCACCGAAGGCGTGCCGGTCCAGGATTCCGCCGAGTTCTGGGCCCTGGCCCAGGCCACGGTTGACGCCGACGGCAAGCAGGTCACCCGCATCATCGGCCCGAACTGCCCCGGCATCATCACGCCGGGCGAGGCGCTGGTTGGCATCACGCCGGCCAACATCACGGGCAAGGGCCCCATCGGCCTGGTTTCCAAGTCCGGAACCCTGACCTACCAGATGATGTACGAACTGCGCGACCTCGGCTTCTCCACCGCCGTCGGCATCGGCGGCGACCCCGTCATCGGCACCACGCACATCGACGCCCTGGCCGCGTTCGAGGCTGACCCCGAGACGAAGGCGATCGTGATGATCGGCGAAATCGGTGGCGACGCTGAAGAGCGTGCTGCCGACTACATCAAGGCACACGTCACCAAGCCGGTTGTTGGCTACGTTGCCGGCTTCACCGCTCCCGAAGGCAAGACCATGGGCCACGCCGGCGCCATCGTCTCCGGTTCCGCCGGAACCGCCCAGGCCAAGAAGGAAGCCCTCGAGGCTGCGGGCGTAAAGGTCGGCAAGACGCCCTCCGAGACCGCCAAGCTGCTGCGCGAAGTTTTCGCAACGCTTTAGCACCCACGCAACGCTTTAGCACCCAAAAGTACAGCGCGGGGTCACTTAGGGCCCATTCCACAGGGTGGGATGGGCCGTAAGTGACTCCGCGTTTTTTGTTTAAGTACGACGACGGATGGGCACTTTGTCCGCGAGGGTGAGCGTCCGTCGTCGTACTTTAATCTGAAGTTTTTTTATGTGAGTTAAGGCAGGAAGATCCCCGGGTTTCCGGGGATCCTCCAGTCTTTTGGTGTTTGGCTACTTTCTGTGGTTGTTGATGTGGTCTTGAATGAGGACTGCGGCTTGGTGAAACGCCGGGGGTGTAGCGGCGCAGGGGCGTGAAGTGGGCGCTGACGAGAGCGAGGTGGTCCTCGAAGGCCGGCCTGGTCAGTTCCTTGGCGTGGGCGATGCTTTCGGCCAGGGATTCCCCAGCCGATGGCTGTTTCGATCGCGGCGAAGTGGTCTTCACCGTTTTCCCTGGCCTCACAGAGGCATCACCCAGCCTTGAGTGAATGCGCATCATGGCTGCGACGGTGGATCGGGACGCCAGGGTGTGCTGGTTTTGTTTGTTCTGCGCGGTCCGGATAAGCCGGCCAATGATCCTGTCGTGCAGATCGATGATTTCGTCGGTGACCGTGGCCATGCTTTCCACGGCCATGGCAAAGAGGGTCGCGTTCCGGCACGCTGGTTCAAACTTGGACAGATCAGCCGCCGAAATGGATGCGCCCTCACGGGCGAGCTTTGACAGCCTGTTCCGGTGAATCAGTTTGCCAGCGTCCCAGGGGAGATCAAGGGCACGCCAGGTAGTGAGCCGGTCGATGTGCTCCTTCATCGCCGTGCGTTGGGGCGCAGCGGTGCTTGCCGTAGCCAGCCGATTTCGGTCGATGAGCTGTCGGGGCGACGGAGAAGCAACCCGTCCAGTCGTTTTTGGTGCTCGACCGAGAGGTGGCCTCACAGCGTTGCGTAAATGTTCCGGTTCGCCCTGGTCAGAGCCTGTGCGCAGGCCCGTTCAATGACGCTGACGCCAGGCAGAGCGACCTTCTTTGCCTGCAGGAAATCCCTCGCGCTTTCAACCAGGAGCAGTGTCTGTTTGCGCAGCCACATCGCCCACGTGCTCCACCAGCTGGCGGAAGTCTGCAATTCCGAACGCAGACATGCCCAGATACGCGCGGATCTCCCTTCCGTGCTCCTGCCGCGTTACCTCACGTTCCCCGTAGTCTGTCCACGCATCGGCGGGGACGACCAGACGGGAGGCCAGCCAGGAAACCAGTTCAGGCGGCACTTCAGTGTCTTCGGCCAGCACTATCCCCGGATATCGCAGCAGACACAGTTGGACGGCAAAACCCAGCCTGTTCGCGTCCCCGCGGCGGTGCCCGATCAAGGACATATCCACGTCACTGAGCGTGTAGTGGGCTGCAAGGTCCTCCTCTTCAGTGGGCATTGCCAGGATCTGGCCACGCTCGGGGACCGTGAGCAAGGAACGTAGAGCCACGGCAGAAGTCCTTATCCGTTAGAACGCCGTGCCCTGCGAACATGCCGTCGTTCTGCTGCGGCGCGCAAGGCACGGCGTTCATGGTTCGGCGAGGTGCCGGTAGATTGTAGGCCGGGTGACGCCGAATTCCTGGGCGATGTGTTCAACAGGGTGGGCGCGTTCCCGTCGGGGCCCTTTTCGTCATGCATGTCGCGGGCCAGTCCGACCTGGCGGGGGGCCGAGTTTTGGTTTCTGCCCGCCGGTCCGGCCCCGCGCGCGGGCGGCGGCCAGCCCGTCGCGGGTCCGTTCGGACAACAGGGCGTGTTCGAACTCGGCGATCGAGCCAAGGATCTGAAAGAACATCCGCCCGGTCGCGGTGGACGTGTCGATGCCCTGGTCCAGGACCACCAGGTCAACGCCACGCTCCTGCAGGGTGTTGGAGAGCTCGATGAGGTCTTCCAACGACCGGCCGAGTTTGGTGACGACAAGCTGATCGCCGGGCCGGTTGGCCGAGAGCAGCGCCTTGTCCAGTTCGGGCCTTCGGGCCAGCTTCCCCGACGCCTTGTCGAGGAAAATCTGCTCGCAGCCAGCCGCTCGCAGCCAGCCGCGGTCAGTGCGTCGTGCTGGGCTTCGGGGTGCTGATCGCGTGTTGAGACACGCCCGTATCCGATTCGCGTCACCGGAACGTATCACCAACCGGGTTGGACGTTACACAGACGCGTACACGGAAAGCATTACAGGCGGGGCCCGTAGTTCCGCCACTCTGCGCAGACCACTTGCGGTGCCTTGCGAACGATCGTTAGCGTACGCCATCTCGATAAGATCCTCTTGCCTGATTCGATAACTATTTGTTAGTATGTCAATACAAACTATTCAAGGAGACAAAATGCCTTTGGTGCGTATTGATGTGAACTCAGGCCGGACGCCGGCGCAGCTGCGCGGGATCAGTGACGGGATCCATGCCGCCATCTTGGGTAGCTATGCCATTCCGGAGCGGGACCTTTTCCACATTCTCACGGAGCACACCGCCGGGCAGTTGCGGGCGCAGGATGCCGGCCTGGGCTTTGACCGCACGGAGGGGGTGGTGATGATCCAGATCTTCACGCAGGGGGGTCGGAGCCAGGAGGCCAAGAGTGAGCTCTTTGAACGCATCGCCGCGGAACTGGCAGCCGTCGGAGTCGACGGTGCCGATGTGTTTATTGGCTATGTGGAGAACGGGCCCGGGGACTGGTCATTCGGCTTTGGCCGCGCGCAGTACGTCACCGGAGAACTCTCGGTTCCGGCCCGCTAGGTCTGCTTTTCGCTTCCCTTATCTCGTTGTCAGTATGTCAGAACAAATCTTTGACAGGACATGAGAAGTGGTGCACAGTAGTGACTGTGGCCGGAGTCACAAACCCCCAGCAGGTTCACCGAACCTCAGAACTGAGATTGCGACAGGAAGGTCAACGATGATCGAGACACATGATGTCCTCACCATCGGGCGCATCAGCGTCGACATCTACCCCAACGACATTGGAGTAGATCTGGAAGACGTGACAAGCTTCGGCAAGTATCTGGGCGGTTCGCCGTCCAATGTGGCCGTCGCCGCCGCCCGGCACGGGCGCCGCACCGCCGTCATCACCCGCACGGGGGAGGACCCCTTCGGAACGTACCTGCACCGGGAACTGCGCAAGTTCAAGGTCGATGACCGATTCGTGAGCTCCGCTCCGCTGTGGCCGACGCCGGTGACGTTCTGCGCGATCAAGCCGCCGGACGATTTTCCGCTGTACTTCTACCGGACACCGACAGCCCCGGATCTGCAGATCGCCGCCGACGAACTCGATCTCGACGCGATCCGCGCCGCGCGCATCTTCTGGTCCACCGTGACCGGCCTGTGCCAGGAACCAAGCCGCGGCGCCCACATAGCCGCACACGAGGCGCGCCCCCGCGCCTCACTGACCGACGGACAGTTCACAGTGCTGGATCTGGACTACCGCCCGATGTTCTGGGCCTCCGAAGACGAAGCTCGGGTGCAGGTGGCGAAGATCCTCCCGCATGTCACCGTCGCGATCGGCAACGACAAGGAATGCGCCGTTGCGGTCGGCGAGGGAACACCAGACGAGCAGGCCGACCGTCTGCTGGCGGCCGGCGTAGAAATTGCGGTCGTGAAGCTGGGGCCCGACGGCGTCATGGCCGCCACCCGCACGGAGCGCGTCGTGTCGGCGCCGCTTCCGGTGGAGACGGTCAACGGTCTGGGGGCCGGGGATTCCTTCGGCGGCGCGTTCTGCCACGGTCTGCTCTCCGGCTGGCCGCTGCAGCAGGCGCTGGACTACGCCAATGCCGCCGGCGCGATCGTCGCCTCCCGGCTCTCCTGCGCAGACGCGATGCCAACACCCGAAGAAGTCAAGAGTTTGCTCGCAGAACGAGGACGGCAGGTACCCAATGACTGATACCCAGAATCCTGCGGCGCTGCCGGACCCCCGCCGCTACGAGCAGCTGAGCGCTCTCCGGCTCGAGCGACCGGGAGCGGTCCTCGAGGCCGCGAAGGCCCGCACCCCGCACCCGGGGCTGCGTGCCGACCGGCAGAACTTCATCGTCGCCGCCGATCACCCGGCCCGCGGCGCCCTCGCCGTCGGCAACGATCCGGTGGCCATGGCGGACCGCCGGGACCTGCTTGACCGCCTGCAGATTGCCCTGGCCAACCCGGCAGTGGACGGCATCCTGGCGTCCCCGGATATCCTGGATGACCTGCTGCTGCTCGGCGCACTGGACGGCAAACTCATCTTCGGTTCGATGAACCGCGGCGGGTTGGCTGGGTCCGTCAACGAGATTGACGACCGCTTCACCGGCCACACCGCCGCCGCGCTGGCGGAATTGGGGGCCACCGGCGGCAAGATGCTGACCCGGATCTGCCTGGGCGACCCGGACACCGTCGCGACCCTGGAATCGACTGCCAAGGCCATCGATAGTCTGGCCGAACGCGGGCTGGTGGCCATGTTGGAGCCGTTCCTGTCCGTCTGGGACAACGGCCGGGTACGCAATGATCTGAGCGCCGACGCGGTGATCAAGTCCGTGGGCATCGCCTCCGCACTGGGATCCACCAGCGCCTACACCTGGATGAAGCTTCCGGTGGTGCCGGAGATGGAGCGCGTTATGGCGGCAACCACCATGCCCACCGTGCTGCTGGGCGGGGATCCGGACGGCTCCCCGGACGAGGTCTTCTCCAGCTGGGAGGCGGCCCTTGCACTGCCAGGTGTGCGCGGGCTCACTGTTGGGCGGACGCTTCTGTACCCCAAGGACGGTGATGTGGCGGCAGCCGTCGCCACCGCAGCCTCGCTGTTCAGCACCCGCCCAAGCACCAATTCCACGACACCGAAAGCGCAGGACTAGCCCATGGCAACGCGGCGAATGACAGTGGCCCAGGCCGTGGTGGAATACCTTTCCAAGCAGTACACCGTCGACACGGTTGGCGGTCAGGACTACCGGGAGCGGCTCATTCCGGGCACGTTCGGGATCTTCGGGCACGGCAATGTTGCCGGTGTGGGCCAGGCCCTGAAGCAGTACCAGCAGCTGGATCCGACGATCATGCCGTATTACCAGGGCCGGAACGAACAGGCTCAGGTGCATCAGGCCGTGGGTTACGCCCGGCATACCCGCCGCCGTCGGACCTTCGCGATCAGCACCTCCGTCGGTCCGGGTTCCTCGAACCTGCTCACCGGTGCGGCGCTGGCCACCACGAACCGGCTGCCGGTGCTGCTGCTCCCGAGCGACACCTTCGCGACGCGGGCCGCGGATCCGGTGCTGCAGCAGCTGGAGCAGCCCTACGCCTACGACATCACCGTCAACGACGCCTTCCGGCCGCTGTCGAAGTTCTTTGACCGGGTCTCCCGGCCCGAGCAGCTGTTCTCCGCCTTCCACCACGGCCTGCGTGTCCTGACGGATCCGGCCGAGACTGGCGCGGTGACCATTTCGCTGCCGCAGGATGTCCAGGCCGAGGCGTTCGATGTGCCCGAGGAGTTCCTGGCCGAGCGCGAGTGGCGGATCCGCCGCCCGGACGCGGACGACGGGGACATCCGCCGTGCCGCGGAGGCTATCCGTGCCGCGAAGCGTCCGCTGATCATCGCCGGCGGCGGCGTGCTGTACGCCTACGCGAACGATGAACTCGCCAGGTTCGTGGAACTGACCGGGATCCCGGTGGGCAACACCCAGGCTGGCGTCGGCGTGCTGCCGTGGGACCACAGGTTCTCCCTCGGGGCGATCGGTTCCACGGGCACGACGGCGGCGAACGCCATCGCCGCCGAGGCGGACCTGATCATCGGGATCGGCACCCGCTACGAGGACTTCACCACCGCCTCGCGGACCGCGTTCCAGAACCCGGACGTGAAGTTCATCAACGTCAACGTGGCACCCATCGACGCGTACAAGCATGGCACCTCGCTGCCGATCGTCGCTGACGCCCGGAAGGCCCTGGTCAAGCTGAACCAGGCACTGGGCGGCTACCGGATCGGCGCGGACCTGGAGCAGCAGATCGCGAACGAGAAGGCCCGCTGGGACGCCACGGTCGATGAGGCCTTTGACACCCGTTTCACCCCGCTGCCGGCCCAGAACGAGATCATCGGCGCCACGAACCGGGCCATGGACGCGGTGGACGTCGTGATCTGCGCTGCGGGTTCCCTGCCGGGGGACCTGCACAAGATGTGGCGTGTCCGGGATCCGTTCGGCTACCACGTGGAATACGCGTACTCCTGCATGGGCTACGAGATCCCGGGCGGGCTGGGCGTCAAGCGCGCCGCGCTGGCCGAGGCGGCGCGCGGTGGCGAACAGCGCGACGTTGTGGTCATGGTGGGGGACGGCTCCTACCTGATGATGCACACCGAACTGGTCACCGCCGTCGCCGAACGGATCAAGCTGATCGTGGTCCTGATCCAGAACCACGGCTACGCTTCCATCGGATCCCTGTCCGAATCCCTCGGTTCGCAGCGTTTCGGGACGCAGTACCGGGTCCTGGACGAGGAGCAGCACAGCTTCGACGAAGGCGAAACCCTTCCGGTGGACCTGGCACTGAACGCCGAAAGCCTCGGCGTGAAGGTGATCCGGATCGAACCGGGGGAGAAGGTCATCGCCGAACTCGAACAGGCCATCCGCGACGCCAAGGCAGCCCCGGAACGCGGTGGCCCGATCCTGATCCACGTCGAATCCGACCCCCTGCTGGACGCGCCGAGCTCCGAATCATGGTGGGACGTTCCCGTCTCCCAGGTCTCCGAGCTCGACTCCACAAAACAGGCCTTCAAGACCTATATCGACCATAAGAACCGCCAGCGCAAGCTGCTCGGCTGAGCCCTTTCCCCCACAGACCAAGGAAGTCCAACACCATGTCAACGACGACCACCACCCACACCATCAACCATTTCATCAACGGGGCCGAGACTGCCGGCGAAGGCACCCGCAGCCAGCCTGTCTACAACCCGGCCACCGGCGCCGTGTCCGCGGAGCTGCGGCTGGCCAACCGCGCCGACCTGGATGCCACCGTGGCCGCTGCCCGCGCCGCGGCCGATTCCTGGGGCGATATCTCGCTGGCCAAGCGCACCGGCGTGCTGTTCAAGTTCCGCGAACTCGTCGCCGCCCACGTTGACGAGCTCGCCGAGCTGATCACGGCAGAGCACGGCAAGGTCCTCTCGGACGCGAAGGGCGAGATCGGCCGCGGCCTGGAGGTCATCGAGTTCGCGTGCGGCATCCCGAGCCTGCTTAAGGGCGACTACTCGGACCAGGTCTCCACCGGCATCGATGTCTTCTCCTTCCGCGAGCCGCTCGGCGTCGTCGCCGGCATCACCCCGTTCAACTTCCCCGTGATGGTGCCGCTGTGGATGGCCCCGATGGCCATCGCCACCGGCAACGCCTTCATCCTCAAGCCCTCCGAGCGCGACCCCTCCGCCTCGATGCTGCTGGCCAAGCTGTGGAAGCAGGCCGGCCTGCCCGACGGCGTCTTCCAGGTCCTGCACGGCGACAAGGAAACCGTCGAAGGCCTCCTGACCCACCCCGACGTGGACGGCATCTCGTTCGTTGGCTCCACCCCGATCGCCCAGTACGTCCACGAGACGGCCACCAAGCACGGCAAGCGCGTCCAGGCCCTGGGCGGCGCGAAGAACCACGCCATCATCATGCCCGACGCCGACCTGGACAACGCCGCGGACCACCTCGCCGCCGCCGCCTTCGGCTCCGCCGGCGAACGCTGCATGGCCATCTCCGTCGCCGTCGCCGTCGGCGACGCCGCCGAACTGCTCGTCAAGAAAGTCGAAGAACGCGCCCTCGCCGTCAAGGTCAGCAATGGTACCGAGCCCGACGCCGACATGGGCCCAGTGATCACCCCCGCCTCCAAGGAACGCATCGTCCGGATCGTCACCGAAGCCGAAGCCGCCGGCGCCGCCATGGTGGTGGACGGCCGCGACCTCGTCGTCCCCGGCCACGAGGAAGGCTTCTGGGTCGGCCCCACCGTCCTGGACCACGTCAAGACCGAAATGACCGCCTACACGGAGGAAATCTTCGGACCCGTCCTCGTCGTGGTCCGCGTGGAGGACCTGGACGCCGGCATCGCCCTGATCAACGCCAACCCATACGGCAACGGCACCGCCATCTTCACCTCCTCCGGCGCCAACGCCCGCACGTTCCAGCGTTCGGTGACCGTGGGTATGATCGGCATCAACGTGCCGCTGCCCGTCCCGGTGGCCTACCACTCCTTCGGCGGCTGGAAGGCCTCACTGTTCGGCGACAAGCACATCTACGGCCCTGAAGGCGTGTCCTTCTACACCCGTGGCAAAGTCGTCACCTCACGCTGGCCCGAGCCCACCCACGCCTCCGGCGCCTCCTACAACTTCCCCTCCCACGCCGACGACAGCCACGCTGTACGCCACGACGGCATCGCCGACGGACTCCCGGACGAGCTCGCCGGCGGAGAGGACGCCGTCCCGGGTCGCGCCGACGATGACTCTGAGGGCAGGGCTCGGCGCGACTGACTCAGTCGCGCTGCGGGTACCCTCGTCCCGGTACCGGGACGGCCATCAAACAACTACCAATCCCGAGACTGAAAGAATAACCATGAATGAAACCCTTCGCGTCGCCGTCATCGGCGCCGGACGCATGGGCGCGGACCACATCCAGCGCCTCAGCAAGCGCATCCACGGCGCTGAAGTTGCCGCCGTCGTGGATGTCGACCTCGCCCGTGCCCGGGCAGCCATCGAAGGCATCCCGGACGTAGTGGCCCTGGCCGATGCCGAAGCAGCACTCAACAACGGCGACGTCAACGCCGTGCTGATCGCCACTCCCGGCTTCCTGCACGAGGACATCCTGCTGCGGGCCCTTGAGCAGGATCTGCCGATCCTGTGCGAGAAGCCGCTCACGCCGGACGCCGCCTCTGCGTGGCGGATCGTTGAAGCCGAACAGAAGCTGGGCCGTAAGCGGATCCAGGTTGGCTTTATGCGCCGCTACGACGCCGAATACGCGAAGCTGGGCGAGTTGGTGCAGAACAAGGAAATGGGTGAACTGCTCATGTTGCACTGCGCGCACCGCAATCCTGACACCCCGCCTGGCTTCACCAACGCCATGCTGATCACCGACTCAGTGGTGCACGAATTCGACGCCATCCGTTTTCTGACCGGTGAGGAAATTACCTCCGTCCAGGTCCGGCTGGGCAAGGCGACGAAAAATGCTCCACAGGGCCAGCATGACCCGCAGCATGTGCTGATCGAAACCTCGTCCGGGGTGCTGGCCGACGTCGAAATCTATGTGAACGCCCGCTTTGGCTACGAGGTGGCCACACAGGCCTCCTTCGAGGACGGCATCGTGAACATTGGCGGGGACAGCGGCCCCTATGTCCGCCGCGCAGGCCGTTGGGGCGGGGAGGTCACCCCAAGCTTTATTGAGCGCTTTGGCGCCGCCTACGACGTCGAAGTCCAGGCCTGGGTTGACGCGGCCGCGCGTGGCGGCATTGGAGGACCTTCCGCGTGGGACGGGTACGCCACCGCAGCGTGCTGCGAAGCCGGCGTCCAGGCGCAGAAGTCAGGCGAAAAGGTCAACGTCCGGCTCAACCCGAAGCCGGACCTCTACAGCTAGCGCGGACGTGACGCACTAGTCCCTGGAGGTGGCGGGCACCCTTCCCGGGCGTCGGCCACTTTCGCATGTCAAGACCCGAAGGAGCGCCAGACGAACATTGCACTGGCCCCCACCCCGTACCACCACAGCCACAGCGTGCTTCAGTTCCCGGGTAGCCGCGGCCCGGGCCTTAAGGACATGCAGATGACGCCCCGCCCGGACTTCATCCCGTTCTTCAACCATCCAAGGTCGACAACGACCTGGCTGGTGCTGCGTTGGTCCGGCCCCGACGAGAAATGCCGGCGAAGCCGCCGCGAGGTATTGGAGGCGGGCCATCCGGATTGCCGTGGGCCCGGGAGTACAGACCATGAACACGGAGTTCAGCGGATTGCCGGGAAAGCCCGAGGAGTCCGAGCGCGCGTTCTACCGTTCGATGGAGGAGCTCCTGCCGAACAGTGAGTGCGAAGGCATTGACTTGCTGATCGACCGCACCCCTGACTTTGTCGATGACGGCGTGGCCGCACTGCGCGTGATCCGGGGGGCTGAACTCAAAAAATGTGGGCTTGGTCTACGTGACCGCGCACAGCTTCGATATGGGCAGCGCCCCGCTGGGTTGGAGGGGAAACCGTCTCCTTCGACGGAGGCTTCAAGGACATTATGCCTGGATCTGTTGGGCCCGGCCCCATGCTCGGGCAGGAGATGGCGCTGCTATTGATCCGGGGGCAACTCCGCCGCGTGAAGCTATGCGCGGCGCAGCCGCGCATCGGTGCAGCTCAGTTTCCGAAGGGCAGCCGTGGATCCAGTTTCTGGCTACCCCAGCTTTGCCGTACCCAGCCGTGGTGCGGATCGTCGCTGATCAGCCAGTCGCGCACCGGTCCCGGACCCGCCATCACATTCAGGTAGTACATGTCGTAGCCCGGCGCCGCCATTGCGGGCCCGTGCCAGCCGTACGGGACAAGTACAACGTCGCCGGTGCGGACCTCTGCGGCCACGTCGATGGGACGGTTGTCCGAGGCATAAACCCGCTGGTAGCCGATCGCATCGGCCTCGGCGGGTGCGGTGAATCCGGCTGCGATCTGTGTCTCGAAGTAGTAAATCTCCTCCAGTGCGGTCTCGCCGTCTTTCTCCTCATCGTGTTTGTGCGGGGGGTAGGACGACCAGTTTCCGGCCGGAGTGATGACCTCGCAGACGATGAATCTGTCAGCCTCCAGCGCGGCAGGTGTGCCGAAGTTGTGGACCTGGCGGGAGCAGTTGCCCGCGCCCCGGAGCTCAATGGGGATTTGGGCGGCGGTGATCAGCCGGGTGGGATAGGTCCTCTTTGCGGGTGCGGTGGCGACGGCGACTCGGCCGCCGTCGGTTGAGCTGATGGACATGCCCGTGTCCGTGCCGGAATAGAGGACATCGGTCGGGCCGCTGAAGACTGTCTTCCGCCCGGCCAGGGCGTGCTCCGTCCCGTTTACCGTGGCGGTGAACGCGCCGCTCAGTGGCACCACAATCCGTTCTTCGGCGGCGGCAGGCAGCTCGATGGTTGCCCCAGCAGTTAGGGTGGCGACCTTGAGCCCGGTGTGGGCCCAGCCCTCCACTTTCAGGGATGAATCTGCCGTTCCGAGTGAAATGTCCCAGCCGCGGTCGGCGGCGGTCCCCAGCGGGTATACCCAGTCATTCATTAATTTTTTGTCCTTGCCGTCAACGCTGAACCAATGTCATTTCAAAACTGTAGGAGTCCCCCCGGTACACATGGTGCCCTTTCTCCACCGCCCGGCCCGTGTCATCCACAGCGGTGCGTTCCATGGTGACCAAAGCGGAGCCGGCCTCGGTGTCCAGCAGGGGAGCCTGGTAGCCATTGGCGATCACCGCGCCGATCCGCTGGTTGGCCAGGCGGAAGTTCACTCCTGCGCTGCGCAGAATGCTGTACAGTCCTTTGGCCCGGAGGGCGTCTTCATCGATGGCGGTGATGTCATCCCGGACCCAGTTCTCCATCAGCGCCAGTGGTTTTCCACCGACTTTTCGAAGGCGCGTGAAGTGATAAACCTTGGAGCCGGCCAGAAGTTGCAGAGCTTCCCGGGTCGCATCGTCCGCCTCGATGTGCGAAAAGCTCAGGACCTCGGTGGTGGGCTTGCTGCCGCTCCGGCTCAGGTCATCAAAAAGGCTGGAAAGCTCCAGCGGGCGGCTGACCTGGCTGGAGACCACCTGGGTTCCGACACCCCTTTTGCGGACCAGCAGCCCGGCGCGCACCAGCTCATCCATCGCCTTGCGCATCGTGGGGCGTGACAGGTTGAGCTGCGCCGCCAGGGCGATCTCGTTATCCAGCTTGCTTCCCGGGGCCAGCAGGCCGCCGTGGATGGCGGCTTCGATGCCCTGGACGATCTGGTGATACAGCGGGACCGGGGAGGAACGGTCGATGCTGAGATTAAGTTGATTCGCCACTGGGATCTCCCTTGTGCTCTACGGCTAACCCGGCTGTTTCCGGCCACCGCCTTATCCGATCCATGTTCGCTTGATAGGACATAGTATCTCTTCCTGATCATAGCAGTCGGCAGAGGGCCGTCAATGTTTTCCGGATCCCATCCCGGGGAAGCCGGTTTTGAACGATCTCAAGCGGGCACTGCAACGGAATCGTTACGTCAAAACATTCTTATGTCAGGACAAAGTCTTGACAATTGTGAGAATGGTCACCATGCTCTTTATAGGGGTTACGGATCGGAGCATCGTGGCTTCCGACCTGGCCCGTGGATCAAAGGAGATTTACTGTGAAGAAGTTCTCTTGGCGTACAGCGGCGCTGGTTTCCGCTGTCGTCCCGATGTTGGCTCTGGGCGCCTGCTCCTCACAGGGCGGAAGGGCCCCGGACACAGGCAATGCCGGCGGCGGCCAGGTGGCCGGCACCCCGAAGATCAAAATTGCCATGATCACCCACGCCGGTCCCGGCGATACCTTCTGGGACATCGTGCGCAAAGGCGCCGAGGAGGCAGCTGCCAAGGACAACGCGGATCTGCTGTACACCTCGGATCCCGAAGGCGGACGCCAGGCCCAGCTGATCCAGCAGGCCATCGACCAGAAAGTTGACGGGATTGCCGTCACTTTGGCCAAGCCCGATGCGCTCAGGGATGTGCTGAAAAAGGCCGCCGATGCCGGCATCCCGGTCGTCAGCCTGAACGCCGGCGCTGACGTGTTCAGGCAGGTGGGAGCATTTACCCACTTCGGTTCGGATGAAACCGTCGCCGGCGCGGCAGTGGGCGCCAAGTTGGCTTCAGAGGGCGTGGATCACCCGATCTGCGTGATCCACGAGCAGGGCAACGTGGCACTGGAGGCCCGTTGTGCAGGTGTGAAATCCAAGGTTCCCGGCAGTGAGATCCTCTACGTCACGGGGACGGACATGACGCAGGTCTCCTCAACGGTGACCGCGAAGCTGCAGGCAACCTCGGGCGCCGACGCCATCATCGGTCTGGGGGCACCCTTCACCCAGACCATCCTCAAGGCCGTGGACTCGCTGAAGCTGCAGGACAAGGTCAAGATCGCCTCCTTCGACCTGAACGGCGAGCTGGCCCAGACAATCGTCGATGGCAAGGTCCAGTTCACTGTTGACCAGCAGCCGTGGCTGCAGGGCTACGATTCCGTGGATGCTCTGTGGCAGGTCACCCGCGGCGGATTCAAGGTCGGTGGCGGACAGCTGGTTCTGACCGGTCCGGCCATCGTCGACAAATCCAATGCCACACAGGTGCTCAAGTTCGCAAAGGATGGCATCCGCTAAGGACGCCATGAGCCACGCTGCCGGGGGACTTAACGTCCCCCGGCAGCGGCCCAAATTAGGAGAATCAAATGGCAACTCTCGTACAAGTCCCCAAGCTGGACGAACGTGTCGGTAAACGCAGCGTGGTCCAGAATCTGTTGGGCCGTCCGGAGGTCGGCGCCCTGGTGGGCGCCATCGTCCTCTTCATCTATTTCTCAGCCGCGGCCCCGGTCTTTTTGCAGCCGAACTCCTTCGCCACGGTGCTTTACGGCTCCTCGACCATCGGCATCATGGCGGTTGCAGTGGCGCTGCTGATGATCGGCGGGGAGTTTGATCTTTCCGCCGGTGTGGCCGTGATCAGCTCGGCCCTGACCGCGTCCTTGTTCAGCTGGTATTTCTCCGTGAACGTCTGGGTGGGTATCGGCCTGGCCCTGGTCGTGTCGCTGGTGATCGGTTTCGTCAACGGCTGGATCCTGATGAAGACGAAACTGCCCAGCTTCATTGTCACCCTGGCAACGTTCCTCATGCTGACAGGTTTGAATCTGGCGCTGACCAGGCTGATCGGCGGCAGCGTCGCCACGCCGTCGATTGCCTCGATCGACGGTTACGAATCAGCCCGGGCCATCTTCGCAAACGACTTCATCATCGGCGGCGTGGATCTGAAAAGCCCCATCCTCATCTGGATCGTCCTCGTGGCGGTTGCCTCCTGGCTGCTGCTGCGCACGAAGGTAGGTAACTGGATCTTCGCCGCGGGCGGGGATGCGAACGCGGCACGCGCCGTGGGCGTCCCAGTCAAGGCCACCAAAATCGGCCTCTTCATGGGCGTCGGATTCTGCGGCTGGGTGCTCGGTATGCACAACCTCTTCGCCTTCGACGCGGTCCAGTCCGGCGAGGGCATAGGCAACGAATTCCTCTACATCATCGCAGCGGTCATCGGCGGCTGCCTGCTCACGGGCGGCTACGGCTCGGCGATCGGCGGCGCCATCGGCGCGTTCATCTTCGGCATGGCCAACAAAGGCATCGTCTACGCACAGTGGAACCCGGACTGGTTCAAGTTCTTCCTGGGCCTGATGCTGCTGCTGGCCACCATCGTGAACCTGATCGTCAAACGCCGCGCGGAACTGAAATAGAAAGGGGTTGGCTGTCATGAGCACCGAGCCGATCAAGCAGGAGACCCTGCTGCAGAATGAACAAGACCCGCTGACCCACACCCCGGTCCACCTGATGGAGCTGGACGGTGTGGGCAAGCGCTACGGCAACATCATTGCCCTGAGTGATGTCACCATGGCGGTGGACAACGGGCGGGTGACCTGTGTACTCGGTGACAACGGCGCCGGTAAGTCCACGCTGATCAAGATCATTGCCGGGCTGCACCAGCACGATGAGGGCACTTTCAAGATCATGGGCCAGGAGCGCAAACTCACCAGCCCCCGCGAGGCGCTTGACGCCGGCATCGCCTCGGTCTACCAGGACCTTGCCGTTGTGCCGCTGATGCCTATCTGGCGCAACTTCTTCCTGGGCTCGGAACTGACCGTTGGCAAGGGCCCGTTCGAGCGTATGGACGTCAAGCGGATGAAGACGGTCACCAAGAAGGAACTGGCGGACATGGGCATTGACCTGCGCGACGTCGACCAGCCCATCGGCCAGCTCTCCGGTGGTGAGCGGCAGTGTGTGGCCATTGCCCGCGCGGTCTACTTCGGTGCCAAGGCATTGATCCTGGACGAGCCGACGGCGGCCCTGGGCGTGAAACAGTCCGGAGTGGTCCTGCGCTACATCCTGCAGGCACGCGACCGCGGGCTCGGCGTCATCTTCATCACCCACAACCCGCACCACGCCTACCCGGTCGGGGACAGGTTTTTGATCCTCAAACGCGGAAAAAGCATCGGCTACTACGACAAAAAGGACATCAAACTCGACGAACTCACCGGACTGATGGCCGGCGGCGCCGAGCTGCAGGAGCTGGCACACGAACTGGCGGAACTGGGCGGCCACTCCGACGTCGTCCGGGAAGTCGAGTCCGAAGTAGCCGGAAGCGGCAGCCGGCAGCCGGAATAGAAATCCTGTCGTCCCCGGTTGCCGGCCCGTGCAGCAACCGGGGTTTTGTGCGGAACGAAGAGTCACGTCCATCCGGGTAGGAGTCATCGGTGCCGGCCTCATGGGTGCAGAGCACACGGGAACCTGTCCACGTCCATCGGCGGGGCGGAAGTCAGCGTCGTGGCTCATCCCGACGCCGGTGGGGCGGCGGGTGCCCGTTTCACCCCCGATCCGTCTGAACTGACCAGCTCCAACGACGTGGATGCCATCATCATTGCCGCCCACGATGGTGGAGCGTGCCAACAAAAGATTTCACCGGCGAATTTCCACCGACTAATGCCCAACTCCAATTGCAAAGGACCACCATGAGAGACGTAACCCTAGGCCTGGTCGGCGTCGGCCGCATAGGCGTAATGCATGCCAACAACATTTCCGGCCTCAACGAGGTGCTGAACCCGCAGGGGATCAATGTCCGGCTCAAACTGACGGACGTGGCCCAGGACCACGCGCGCAACGTGGCTGCCGGCCTCGGGGCGGAATTCCTGCCCTCTGTCGATGAGCTGATCGCCTCCGGTATTGACGGACTGGTCATTGCCACCGGCACGGGAACGCACCCGGAACTCATCAAGGCCGGCGTCAACGCGGGCATCCCGGTGTTCTGCGAGAAGCCGGTGGCGATGAACGTGGCGGATTCCCTCCCAGTGCTGGACTACATCCGGCAAAAGGGCGGCACTGTCCAGATCGGCCACCAGCGCCGGTTTGACGCCGGCTATCTTGAGGCGAAGCGCGCCTTCGAGGCCGGCGAGCTGGGCTGGATCCACACACTGCGTGCGGTCACCGGTGATATGACGCCCCCGCCAGTGGAGTTCCTGGCCAGCTCTGGCGGTCTGTTCCGGGACTGCTCGGTCCACGACTTCGATATTTTGCGCTGGATCACCGGCCGCGAAATCGTTGAGGTCTATGCCAAGGGCTCCAACAATGGTGACCCCGCCATCGGCGCGGTGGGCGATGTGGACACCGCCCTCGCCGTCGTGACGTTCGAGGACGGCACAGTCGGTACCGTCTCAGCCACCCGTTACAACGGGGCCGGCCACGACGTCCGGCTGGAGATCCAGGGTTCTCAAGGAAGCGTGATGGTCGGGCTCGACGGACAGAGCTCGCTGCGTTCGGCGGAACCGGGGATCATCTTCCCGTCCGGGACGCCGCACCAAACGTTCGCCGAGCGCTTCGAGAAGGCATACCGGTCTGAACTAGCCGCTTTCGTGGAACTGATCCTCGGGAAGCGCACAAACCCCTGCACCCCCCAGGACGCCGTCGCCGCATCAAAGGTGGCCGACGCAGCCCAGGAATCCCTCGAGACCGGCGCGCCGGTCAAAGTTGCTCTCTAACCAGGCCCTCTCCCGCCGAGAGTTCTCCCGTCACGACAAAGGACAAACCAATGACCGCTTCCATCGCCAGCCAGCTCGCCGCCGCTCCCATCTCCTGGGGTGTGTGTGAGGCGGAAAACTGGGGATTCCAGCTATCGCCCGAACGCGTTTTTCAGGAGATGAAAGACCTGGGCATCAAGGCGACAGAGTTCGGTCCCAGGGGGTTCCTCCCCATTGATCCGCAACCTCGCGCCGAAATGCTCCGGCGGTTCGACCTGACCGCAATCGGCGGCTTCTTCCCCTCAGTCCTGCACCAGGAGGCTATGGACCCTCTGCCGTCGATCGAGCGTGAACTTGACGCCTTTGAAGCCGCCGGCGCCACGGTCCTGGTCCTTTCCGCGGACAGCGGCGCGGTGTCCTATGACGAGAAGCAGGAACTGACCGACGCGCAGTGGAAAGTCTTTGGCGCCAATCTGGGGGAAGCCGTCAAACGCGCCGCCGACCGCGGTATCCGCGCCGTGCTGCATCCGCACGTGGGCACCATGATCGAGTCAGCCGCTGCCGTCGAGCGTTTGCTCAATGACACAGGGGTGGACATCTGCCTGGATACCGGCCACCTGCTGATCGGCGGGACGGACCCGCTGGAGCTTGCCCGCCAATTCGCCTCCCGGGTGGGCCATGCCCATCTCAAGGACGTCAACGCGGACCTTGCCCGGCAGGTTGGCCGCGGTGAGCTTGGCTTCACTGACGGCGTCAAGGCGGGCATGTTTGTACCGCTGGGCCAGGGGGACTGCCGCATCGCCGAAATCGTGGCAGAGCTTCAGACCGTCAAATACGCCGGCTGGTACGTCATGGAGCAGGATGCCATCCTGAGCGCGGAGCCGGAAGGCGAAGGACCTGCCGGCGATGTCCGCGCCTCCGTGGACTTCCTGCTGAGCCTTTAGCGCCCGTCTTCCGGGCACCTCGGCGAATGGGCGAGGTGCCCGGCGGGCGTGACATGGTTGTCTACTGCGCGCCAACGGGCGACGCCCGCCGTCTGAGCGAAGGAATACTGGAATGGCGCCTGGCCAACCTTCCCACCTCCTCGGGGCGGGCCGCATAGCGATGCCGGACAGAAAATTATCTCTTATCTTCGAACCGCCATCCTCGGCTAACAATCCTCCAAGGACACATCTGCAGGGAAAACCTGCGCAACAAGGATCTGGGGTCGGGGACCATCCCGCGGAAGAGTAACGCTAAGGATTAAGCCGATCGCAACGATTGCTAGCGTCGATCGTTGCGAGAGCATGGCTGGTGAATACTTAGCGGCTGCCGAAGAGGCGGCGTACGGGCGGTATGCGCATGAAGCTCCGGAACCGTGCAGGTGGCGGCTGCGGGCCGCCACCTGCGCGCCCCCGCGCCCGGAGCCGGCCCGATGGCGGGGGGGCCAGTGTTGCCAAGGCTTCCGGCAACGGCCCCGCCCCCACCGGAACACGGATCCGCCGCACGCTGACCGCCATGCATCCCCACTACCGTTCAAGAATGAGGTCGCTATGTCTGACGCTTCCAGATCAACCCGCTATTCAATCCTGTCCCCGGCGCTGGCCGTGGGGGACGACGAACCCGACCGGAACCTGGCGCTGGAACTCGTCCGCGTGACCGAAGCGGCCGCCATTGCCGGTGGCCACTGGGTAGGATTCGGCGACAAAAACAAGGCCGACGGCGCTGCCGTGGACGCCATGCGTTCCCTGCTGTCCACCGTCCATT
>NZ_JBVAYW010000018.1:0-70571 GCF_055412845.1 Pseudarthrobacter adonitolis
TGGTAGCCGCGGATGGCCAGCAGGCCCGCGAGCTCACCCTGGGAACCCGCGTTCGGCTGCAGGGACACCTGATCGTAACCGGTGATTTCCGCGAGATCAGCTTCCAGCCCGCCGATGAGCTCGCGCCAGCCCACGGTCTGGGACTCCGGGGCGAACGGGTGGATGGAGGCGAACTCCGGCCAGGAAATGGCTTCCATCTCCGCGGTGGCGTTCAGCTTCATGGTGCACGAACCCAACGGGATCATGGTCCGGTCCAGGGCCAGGTCCCGGTCACTGAGCCTGCGGATGTAGCGCAGCAGCTGGGTCTCGGAACGGTGCGTGTTGAACACCGGGTGCTGCAGGTACTCGGAGGTGCGGAGCACCGATTCGGGCAGTTCAATGCCCTTCGCGTCGACGACAGGACCAGCACCGAAGGCGACGGCGATCGCGGAGAGGACATCCGTCGTCGTGGTTTCATCAGCGGAGACGCCGATGGTGTCCGCATCGATGTGGCGCAGGTTGATGCCGCGTGCCTCGGCGGCGGCGATGACCTTCGCGGCCTTGCCCGGGACGCGGACCGTGACGGTGTCGAAGAAGGTTTCCGTGACCAGTTCGCGGCCGGCGATCTTGAGCGTGGTGGCCAGGGTGCGGGCGTTGTGGTGGACCTGCTCGGCGATGGCCTTGAGGCCGTCGGGGCCGTGGTAGACGGCGTAGAACGAAGACACGATGGCCAGCAGCGCCTGCGCGGTGCAGATGTTGGACGTGGCCTTCTCACGGCGGATGTGCTGCTCACGAGTCTGCAGCGCCAGACGGTACGCGGGGACACCGGCGTCGTCCTTGGACACACCCACGAGCCGGCCGGGCATGGACCGCTCCAGGCCCTTCGCCACCGCCATGTACGCGGCGTGCGGTCCGCCGAAGAACAACGGCACACCGAAACGCTGGGTGGAGCCGACGGCGATATCAGCGCCCTGCTCCCCGGGAGGGGTGATCAGCGTCAACGCCAACAGGTCCGCAGCGACCGTGACCAGCGCACCGCGCTCCTTCGCGGCAGCAATCACCTCGGCGTGGTTGAAGACCCGGCCGGACACACCCGGCTGCTGCAGCACGATGCCATTGATAGCGCCCTCAGGCAGGCCCTTGGAGAGGTCCGCGACCTCCACCTCGAAACCGAGCGCCTCGGCGCGGCCCTTCACGATCGCGATGGTCTGCGGCAGGCAGTCAGCATCCAGGACCGTCTTGCCGTCCCTGGCGGAGGCGTTTTGTCCTACGGACTTATTTGCCCTGCGCATCATCAGGACGGCCTCGGCGACGGCCGTCGCTTCGTCCAGCAGCGACGCATTCGCGATCGGCAGTCCCACCAGGTCCTGGACCATGGTCTGGAAGTTCAGCAGCGCCTCCAGCCGGCCCTGGGAAATCTCCGGCTGATACGGCGTGTAAGCCGTGTACCAGGCCGGGGCCTCAAGGATGTTCCGGCGGATGACCGCGGGCGTCACAGTGTCGTAATAGCCCTGCCCGATCATCTGCACAGCGGTCTTGTTCTTCGCCGCCAGCTCCCGCAGCTCCGCAAGGACCTCAACCTCACTCAGGGCGTCCTTGAGGGCCAGCGGCTTGGCCTGGCGGATGGAGTCGGGGACGGCAACGTCCACGAGGCCGTCAATGCTGTCATAGCCAACAGCCTTGAGCATGGAGTCGATATCGGACTGGCGGCGCGCACCAATATGCCGATCGGCAAAGGTGGAAGGGGACGACTGGATGGTCATGAAGGAACTCCATAATTCAGGTGGCGCGCTGGGTACGCCACATTGATTCGGGTTCCTCCCCGCTCTGTATTGGACCTGAGAGTTTCCGCGCCCACCTGCTTTACGCAGGTGACGCTTGCACCGTCGGTGAGCCCGTTGCCGGACTGCTTTCCAGAGTTGCCTAACCGCGGCGGTACGTGGGCCTGAGAGATTCCCGGAGAGGATTTGCTCCTACGGCGCCTGCTGAACGTACCGGCAGAACTCTCCCGCCGCAGATCAAAAGCATGTGCCACTTCGTCAGTGACACGTCTCACAGGTTAGCCGGACTTTGGCGCGCGCGCAAGATTTCCACTGGCGACGGCGTCGCATCACCATCGATTGCTCCGTAACCGCCCCTTTGGGGAGCTATAAGGGCCCCTACGGAGCAATCGATGGGAAATCCAGTCAGGCTGGGACGAACGCCGCAGGTCGCTCGCCTGCTCAACCGCTCGACGAACCTGGCCGTGGAGCTCATGCGCGACGAATTGAATGAGGCTGTTGCGGCCTCGGTCCGTTCAAGCGGCGACGCATAACAGCGTTACTTGACGGCATCGTCGAGCAGTTGCCGGAACTGGGCTTCGGTGTTGAGGGTCAGTTTTTCGCCTTTGAGGAAGAACGCCGGGGTGCCGGTAACACCAAGGGCTTTTCCGTCCGCGATGTCCCGGCGGATCCGTTCCTTGGTGTCCTCGGCGGCAACATCCTGATCGAACCGGGCCATGTCGAGGCCGAGGCCTTCCGCGTAGGTCCTGAAGAGGGCCGCCTGGGAGTCCTGCTTTTCGCCCCATTCGGGCTGGGTCGCGAAAAGCTTCGTGACCATCGGTTCGTAGTGCCCCTGGCGCGCGGCGGCCTCGGCGGCGAGCGCTGCGGTGCCGGAGTTCAGGTGTCCGGGCAGGGGGAAGTAGCGGTGGATGAACGTGATCCGGTCCCCGTACTCCTCCTTCAGCTCCGCCACCAAGGGCTCGGCGGCGCGGCAGGCCTCGCATTCGAAGTCCAGAAACTCGACCAGCTGGGCTTTTTCGGCCGGTGGGCTGGTGAGCCGGTGGCTGTCTTCCCTCGCCACCTGGGAATCAGCGGACGCCGGCGGCACGGGTGAAGCGGGTTTGTTCGCGGTAAACACAGTGAACCAGATCAGGCCCCCAGCGACAAGGACCGCCAAAATAGTCCAGATAGCGACGCGGACGTTGCGCGCAACGGTGACGGCACTCATCGGTAGTGTCCCCCTCAGCTCAGAAACCAGGTAGCTCGATCATAGCCAGAGGTAGCCGGCACGCTCGGACGCTACGCATCACCGGGCCTTTCCTGGCCGTCATCGCCCGGTCTCGTGGCTACAATAGGTGCATAAGTACGCACACATTGTTTTGATTGAAGGATCCTTATGATCGAAATTCTGGCCGTTCGCGCCTACCGGAAGCTCTTCTCAGCCCAGATTGTTGCCTTGCTGGGGACCGGTTTGCTGACGGTGGCCCTCGGACTGCTGGCGTTCGACCTTGCAGGAGCACAGGCCGGGGCCGTGCTCGGGACAGCGCTGACCATAAAGATGCTGGCCTACGTCTTCGTCGCGCCAGTCATGGCGGCCGTGGTGGAAAAGCTGCCAAAAAAGCGGGTCCTGGTGGCCGCCGACCTGGTCCGTGGAGGAATCGCCCTGATGCTGCCCGCGGTGGATCAGGCCTGGCAAATCTATGTGCTGGTCTTTATGCTTCAGAGCGTCTCGGCTACGTTCACGCCCGCCTTCCAGGCCCTGATCCCGGTGGTGCTTCCCGACGAACGGCAGTACACGCGGGCCCTGTCACTCTCCCGCCTCGCGTATGACCTGGAATCCCTGATCAGCCCGGCCCTGGCCGCCGCACTCCTGTCCGTACTTACCTTCCACGAACTTTTCCTCGGCACCGTGGCAGGCTTTATGTTCTCGGCGGCACTGGTGGTGACCACCAGGCTGCCTGCAAGACCGGCAGCCCGTCAGGAAGGATCACTCTGGCGCCGCACCACCCTGGGTGCACGGATCTTTACGAAGACGCCGGAACTGCGCGGCCTCCTCGCACTGAATCTGGCCGTGGCGGCCGCTACAGCCCTGGTGCTGATCAACACGGTGGTCTATGCCCGGGACCTGTTCGCAGGATCCAATGCCGACGTCGCCATCGCCCTGGCCTGTTTCGGCGCAGGTTCGATGGCTGTCGCGCTCAGCGCACCCAGTGCGCTGGACCGAATAGCCGACCGTTCGTTGATGATGGCCGGAGCTGCGCTTCTTGGCCTTGGCCTCGCCGGCACGTTTGTGCTGCTGGCGACTGCCGGGCCGTGGCTCATGCTGCTGGGGCTCTGGGTTCTCCTGGGGGCCGGGACCTCGATGGTCAGCACCCCTTCGGCCCGGCTGCTGCGCCGCTCCGCAACGGAAAGCACGCGGACCTACATCTTCACCGCCCAGTTCTCCCTCTCCCACGCGTGCTTCATCATCACCTACCCGGTAGCCGGCTGGATCGGCGCGGCCGCTGGCCAGCCCGGGGCCGCCGCAGTCCTGGCTGTGGTGGCTATGATCAGTACAGCAGCGGCGCTGAAATTCTGGCCGGCTGCCTCCAGGACCGGCGCAGAACCGGCCAGCAGGAAAGGGTGATCCGGTGGAAGAGGCCCAACGCGTCACCACACCGAGCCTTCACCACCCCAGGCTCCCCGATGCCCGCCGGCTGGATGCCGCGACGGCCACGTTCCGGATGCTCTCCGATCCCACCCGCCTGCACGTGCTCTGGCTCCTGACCCAGGAACCGGCCGACGTCACCACCCTGGTGGAACGCACCGGGGCCTCCCGGACCTCAGTCAGCCAGCACCTGGCCAAGCTCCGCTTCAGCGGCCTCGTCAGCACACAAAAAATCAGTCGCAGGGTGGTCTACAGCATCGCGGACGGCCACCTGGCACGGCTGGTCCTGGAAGGCCTGAACCATGCCGACCACACCGTCACCGGGGAACCCAGCCACGGCTGACCGCTCCGCGCCGCCGTCGGCCGTTTTAGGCCCGGCCAGGCCCGCACGTGTTAAGTTGAAAGACACGACGGGCCGCACCGGTCCTGCGCATCGGCTGGAAAGAGAAGTTCCGTGGAATCCCCCGTATCTGCCCCCGCACCCGTGAGGATCCTGACGGTCTGCACCGGCAACATCTGCCGTTCCCCCGTGGCCGAACGGCTGCTGCAGGCCGGGCTGGACCAGGTGATGCCGGGCGGATTTGAGGTCACCAGCGCCGGAACCCGGGCCATGGTGGGCGACCCCATGCAGCCGCTGTCCGGAGACATCGTGCGCACCTTTGGCGGGAACCCGGACGGTTTCGTCTCGCGGCAGCTGACCAGCAGGATCCTGCGCGGCGTGGACCTGGTGCTCACCATGACCTCGGGCCACCGCGGCGAAGTGCTCCAGTTGGACGCCTCCCTGCTCAAGCGCACCTTCACCATCCGCGAGTTCGCCCGCATGCTCGACGTCCTGGACGAACGCGCGGACAGTGCCGCAAAGGTTCCGGTATCGCCCGACGGCGGCAGTCCCCTCAGCGCCAACACCGCCTTCTGGCGGGGGCTGCCCGCGCAGGCCGTGTCCGTCCGGCACCTGTCACTGCCGGCGGATTCCTCAGAAAACGACATCATCGACCCCTACCGGCGCAGCCCCGAGATCTACCGCCAGATGGAAGATGAACTGGCCCCTGCCATTGTTTCTGTCCTGCGGCACGCCCGGCTGAACCTTCCCGCTTGAGTCGGCGCTAACGAGGGGCCGACGCCGCCTCGGGAGTAACTTCACGCACTTCCGCGAACATTCCGTCTGCCTTCAGCCCCAGAGCAAGGTGAGCCCGGCGCACCAAATGCCGGTGAAGAAAGCCGAACATGGCGTAGAGCACGAAGGTTATGGCGACGATCACAAGCGCCGTGTCACTCGCCGCGCGGCAGAACTGGCTTCGTATTTTCCATCAGATCCCCCACAGATATCCCGTTCCTGATCAAGAGCCTAGTGCGCCCCGCACTGCGGGGGCTTTCCACTGAACCCGGCGCGCCGCCGTCGTACGTTACGGCTCGGAAACGACACGCTCCGCGCTATAGCCGTAACCGGGTCCGAGGGCGGACACTAAGTCATGGTGAGCACCCCAAACGGTCCTGATCCGATCGGCCCGGCCCCTTCCGAGCCCGAGCCTGCTGCGCCTGCCGCGCTGAAACGGCGCCGCGTGATCGCGGCGGTGCTGTCGCTGGTACTGGTGGCCGTCGTCGCCGTGGCCGCCCTGCTGTTCACCCGGCCGGCCGCGGAAGTTGCAGCCCCGGCGCCCATCATCACTGACACTGCCACGGCCACCCCCACTCCCTCGGAGACGACGCCCCCACCGGCACCAGCCCCTCCCCCGCCACCCGAACCAATTCCCGAACTCCCGGCAGCACCCATGAACATCCTGGTGATCGGCAGCGACAGCCGCGCGAACGCCCGGGAGCAGGCGGCCATCACCCAGACCACGGGCGAATCCCAGGACCACCGCGCCGACACCCTCATGCTGGTCCACATCCCGGCCGACCGACGCAGCGTTCACGTGGTCTCCCTCATGCGGGACCTGTACGTGAACATCCCCGACTACGGCGCCGCCAAGATCAACGCCAGCCTGGAGGTGGGCGGCATCCCGCTGGCGACGCGGACAGTGGAGTCCCTGATGGGCACCCGCATCGACCACACCGTCATGCTGGACTTCAACGGCTTCCGGGCCCTCACGGACGGGCTGGGCGGAATCGACGTGGACGTCACCGTGCCGTTCCAGTCCACCCACGACACGCAGCACGTCTTCACACCTGGCGTGAACCACCTCGACGGCCAGTCGGCCCTGGAGTTCGTCCGCGAGCGCTACGCCTTCGCCGACGGCGACTTCCAGCGGGTCAGGAACCAGCAGACGTTCCTGCGCGCCATCCTCGCCCGGCTCACCAGCGACGGCGCCCTGAACGACGTGACTGCCGTGCGGGCCCTGGTGAATTTTGCGGGAAGTTACCTCACGGTGGACCAGGGCTTTGATCCTGTGGGCGTGGCGATCTTGGCCTACGGCATGCGCGGCATCGACCCCAACGCCGTGGTGACCCTTACCCTGCCGACGGCCGGCGCGGGCCTGGCGCCCGGCGGAGCGTCAGTGCTGTTCCCCGACTACGGCGGGATCGCCCAGGTGGCGGCCGCCATGCGCGAAGGCCGGCTGCCCGAGTACGCGGGCGGGTAGTACGCCGGGAGTTAATGCCTGGCACCAGCGGGCGGGCACCAAGCGAAACGACCCCCGGCTGTGCCGTGGGCCGTTTCACTTGGTGACTTAGCTCCGGGTGGGGTCCGGGCGCAACGGTGCCGGCCCCGGATCCGGGACGGGCAGCGGGCCGGGAGGTTCCGGCGTCGGGATGGGGCTGGGCCTTTCCGGTCCCGGGTGGCCGGGATGGGTGGGGTCCGGGCTAAACGGGTCCGGGCCTGGTTCCGGCGGGAACGGCTCTGGTTCGTGCACTGGCGGGATGGTCATTGAACTTCCCTTCTCACGCTGGGCGGGTACGCTTTGCGTGATCAGGATACGCCTGCCCCGCCATCAACGCTCCCTCACATCCTGCAGAAATTTCCCGAACGCTCTCTCACTTCCGGCTGCGCGTTCTAGTTCGACCTGCTGTTAGGCCGGACGGCGCAGTCGGACCGGGCGGGAAACCGGCGCCTTGGCTGCTTGGTCGGCTTCCTGCATCAGCGGAACGGCAAAGGTCACCACCAGGCGCGCGTCAGCGTCGTTGTCGGTGGACCTGATGGTCAGGCTCCTGGTGCCGGGCGGCACGGACGGGGTGAAGACCTGCAGGTTCCGGGAGCCCACGCTGGCGGAGTCCCGGAATGTGTACAGAGTGCCCCAATGGTCTTCGATGGCAATTGCGGGGACCGCGCTGCCGGCAGCGGATTCAACGTGGATGTTGACCACCAGGCACGTGCTCCAGACTTCGACGGAGAGCACTGTGAACTCGGCGCCCCGCGTGAGGTGCAGCCCGTATGTGGGCGGCAGAAGCATCTTCCTGAGGATGCCTTTCGGAATTAAGTTTCGCATCATCGCCCCCAAAATTACTAAGAGTGCTTACAATTAGCCCGCGATAATGACGCCCTGTCAAGGTCCAGCACCACGTTATGTGGCAACCCGTACCAGCATGAGTTACCCCGTGCCACGCCGGGCGCCATCGGCGGGAAAAGGGGCCGCGGGCGCGCGCCAACGACTGGTGCCTTGGGGCGCAAAAGAGTGGCCCCCGGCGAGGCCGGGGACCACCGTACCGGAAGGGTCGCCCGCAGACTGCCGATGCGCTATTTGGCGCTGTGGCGTGCCGAAACGGCTAACCGCCCTATGAAGGCAGATGAAAAAGAACGCGTCCGGATCCTCCCGGTAATGCTGTTCTAGCACCTGGCGGAGGACGGTTCAAGGGGTTCCGGCGGGTAACTTAGCTGCCCGTCCGGCTTGGCTGCAGGAAGGGGCTACCCCGGTAGCGAACGGCGGCCTTTTTGTCTGCCCGGCTCTATATATTGAAGGCATGACCCAGACTCCGCTGCAGGATTCCGCCAGTTCGTCCGCCGCCGCCTCCCCGGTGCCGCCCGCGCCCCCCGTGGCCAAGAAGGTCCCGCACGAGCGGACGCACCACGGCGACACTTTCGTGGATAACTACGAATGGCTGCGCGAGAAGGAATCCGCCGAGGTGGTTGAGCACCTGAAGGCCGAGAACGCCTACCAGGAGGCGGTCACCGCCCATCAGGAGCCGCTGCGCGATGCCATCTTCCAGGAAATCAAGGGCCGCACCCAAGAGACTGACCTGTCTGTCCCAAACCGCAAGGACGGCTGGTGGTACTTCAGCCGCTCGGTTGAGGGCAAGGAGTACGGCATCCAGTGCCGCGTCCGCGCCCACGACACCGGCAGCCCCGTGGCCGACTGGACTCCCCCCGCAGTGGAGGCCGGCGTCGAAATCCCCGGCGAGGAAGTGCTGCTGGACGGCAACATTGAAGCCGAAGGCAAGCCGTTCTTTTCGGTGGGCGGCTCGGCCGTCACGGTGGACGGGAACCTTTACGCCTACGCCGTGGACAACGCCGGCGACGAACGTTTCACCCTCCACATCAAGGACCTCCGCACGGGTGAACTCCTGCCCGACGTCATCGATAACATCTTCTACGGCGTCAGCTTCTCCCCCGACGGCACCCGCATTTTCTACACCGTGGTGGACGATTCGTGGCGCCCGTACCAGGTCAAGTCCCACGTCCTCGGCACGCCGGTCACCGACGATGAGGTGATTTACCAGGAGGACGACGTCGCCATGTGGCTGGGCTTTGAGCTCTCCTCCGACAGGCGTCACCTCGTGCTGGGCATCGGCTGCTCCGAGTACAGCGAGACCCGCCTGCTGCGTTTCGATGGCCCGACGGCGGCCCTCACCACTGTGATTTCGCGGGACGAGCGCGTCCTCTATGAGGCCGAACCGTTCCTGCTCACCGGTCCTGACGGCGAAAAATCAGAACGCATCATCATCACGCACAACCGGAACGCCGTGAACTCCATGGTCTCCCTGATCGACCCCGCCGAGCTGACTAAGCCGTTGGCCGAGCAGCACTGGAGCACCGTCGTCGAGCATTCCGACGACGTCCGCGTCAACGGTGCCGGCGTCACCTCCACGCACCTGATTGTGTCCGTCCGCAGGGACACAATCGAGCGCGTCCAGGTGATGGGGCTGGCCGGCCTCGGCACCCCCGCGCAGGAGGCGCCGGTGGAGCCCGCGTTCGACGAGGAGCTGTACACGGCCGGCGTCGGCGGTTCGGACTACGAGGCCCCGGTGATCCGGCTGGGCTACACGTCCTACTTCACACCGTCGCGCGTCTACGACTTTGTGCTGCCCACCCGGGCGCAGCCCGCCGGTGAGCTGCTGCTGCGCAAGGAAAGCCCGGTGCTCGGCGGCTACTCCGCCGGCGACTACGTGGCCACCCGCGAATGGGCCGACGCCGCGGACGGCACGCGGATCCCCCTGTCCGTGCTGCGGCACACGAGCGTCAAGCAGGATTCGACGGCGGCGGGCCTGGTCTACGGGTACGGCTCGTACGAGCTGAGCATGGATCCGGGTTTCGGCATCGCGCGGCTGTCATTGTTGGACCGCGGCGTGGTGTTTGTGATCGCGCACATCCGCGGCGGCGGAGAGCTGGGCCGGCACTGGTATGAAGACGGCAAGAAGCTCGCGAAGAAGAATACCTTCACCGACTTTGTGGACGCCACCGACCGGCTGGCCAACTCCGGGTGGGTGGATCCGTCCCGGATTGCGGCGCTGGGCGGATCGGCGGGCGGTCTACTGATGGGTGCCGTGGCCAATCTGGCGCCGGAAAAGTACGCCGCGGTTGTGGCGCAGGTGCCGTTTGTGGATGCCCTCACCACCATTCTGGATCCGGAGCTTCCGCTGTCCGCGCTGGAATGGGAAGAGTGGGGCAACCCCATCACGGACCCAGACGTGTACGCCTACATGAAGTCCTACTCGCCGTACGAGAACGTACATTCAGTTGCTTACCCCAAGGTCGCTGCGGTGACGTCCTTCAACGACACCCGCGTCCTCTACGTGGAGCCGGCCAAGTGGGTCCAGGAGCTGCGGAACAAGACCACCGGCACCGAGCCTGTGGTGATGAAGATCGAGATGGACGGCGGACACGGCGGCGCCTCCGGGCGCTATGTCCAGTGGCGCGAGCGAGCGTGGGACTATGCGTTCATCGCCGATTCCCTCGGCGCCAAGGACCTGTTGCCCGGGGCTGGCCTCAAATAGCCCCATCGATTGCTCCGTAACCGCCGTTTTCAGCGCTCAAAAGGGCCGTTACGGAGCAATCTATCGGATCTCGCGGCTCAGCCGTCATCCCTGCCGTATTCGGGGTGCTCGGCCAGCAGTTCGGCCAGTGTCTCGAGGTTGGCACGGACGGTCCGGGCCTGGGCTTGTTCCACGAACCGGTCGGCCAGTTTGCCGAACACCCCGCCCAGGCCAGATGCCGCATCGATCCGGAAGTTCAGGCGGGTCCCGTCACCTTCAGGTTCCAGGACATTGGTGACAGTGAATTCCAGCTTTCCTTCCACCGAGCGGGATACAAAGCGGGTTGGAGGCTGGAATTCGATGACCTCCGTTGTCCAGTCGAATTTCCTGCCCACCACCTTGCTGGCGCCCTTGACCCGGGTGCCGACTGCAACAGGCTCGGTCCCGACCGTTTCGGCATGGACCGCCGAGGAGTCCCAGACTGGAATGTTTTCGCCCTTTGACAGGAAATTGAAGACTTCCTGTGGCGGGCGGGCAATGTAGACGTTTTCTTCCACGGTGGGCATCGAATTCTCCTTGGACACGCCTGTTGCCAGCGCGGCATGGCTGGCAGCTAGGCACAACGCCAGTTTGGCCTTGGCCCAGCAGTCAGTCAATGGCCTGAGATAACCCATCGATTGCTCCGTAACCGCCGTTTTCAGCGCTCAAAGGGCCGTTACGGAGCAATCGATCGAGGCTAGCCAGGCTCGGTCACCGGGGTCAGATCCAGTGGTTGAGCCCATCGATCACCGGGACCGGGCGCGCCATTCGTCCTCGAGGATCGCGTAGACCAGCACGGTTGCCCACTGGCCTTTGTAATGCCATTTGTCCACCAGCCGGGCCTCCAACCGCATGCCCAGCCGTTCGCATAGAGCGGCGGAGGCGGTGTTCAGGGCGTCGAGCTTTGCCTCGATCCGGTGCATCCCCAGTTCCTCGAACCCCAGCTTCAGCACCGCATCCGCGGCCTCGGCCCCGTAGCCCTTGCCCCGCGCTGCCGGCGCCAGGGTCCATCCGACTTCGCCCTGCCCGCTACCCGGAAGCCACTTCAGCACCACCTCGCCGAGGAGTCCCGGGCCGTCCACGGCCTCGATGGCCAGGCATATCCAGTCGCCCTCCTTCTCGAAGACGAAGTTGGCGTACTTGCCCACGGACTCCATGCACTTGGTGTAGCTCTTGGCCTCCCCCGGCAGGAAGCGTGCCGTTTCGGGCAGTGAATGGCAGGCATGGAAGGCGTCCAGGTCCGCACCTTCGAACCGGCGCAGGATCAGCCGCTCGGTGCGGATGGGCAAAATGATCTCAGGCATGGACTGAGGCTACCCCGCAGCCCGTCCATGGCTCCCCACCGGCCCCCTAGCCTCGCAAGCTCGGCCAGGGCACCCTGCCGGCGTGGGCCCAGCGCCGTTTTGAGCGCCCAGAAGGGCCGCTACGGAGCAATCGATGAGAGTACGACGGCGGCAGTTGCCTCTGCGATGGCGCGCTCCTCGTCGGTGGGGACCACCAACACCGGGATGGCGGAGGCCGCCGTGGAAATCACGCGCGGTTCCTTGGACCGCTGACTGTTCAGGCCGACGTCGAGCTCTATGCCCAGTGCATGCAGCCTGTCAGTCACCAGTGCGCGGAACTGGTGGGAGTTTTCGCCGATCCCCGCCGTGAACACGAGCGCCTTGGCGCCCCCGACGGCCACGTGGTAGCCACCGATGTACTTTGCCAGCCGGTAGGACGTAACCGCGAGCGCTATCGAAGCCTTAGCATCGCCGGCCTCTGACGCCTCCACCACCGAGCGCATGTCGTTGTTCCCGGCGAGCCCCTTCAGCCCCGATTCGCGGTTGAGCATGGTGTCGATGTCCTCCGGCGTCCACCCGTTCCGGCCGAGGAATACCAGGATGGAGGGATCGAGGTCGCCTGAGCGGGTGCCCATCACCAGGCCCTCCAGCGGGGTGAATCCCATGGACGTGTCCACCGAATGACCGCGACGGATGGCCGTGACGGAGGCGCCGTTCCCCAGGTGGGCGATCACGCCGTCGAACTCGTCCACGGGCAGATCCAGCAGCGCGGCGGCGCGGTGCGTGACGTACTCGTGCGACGTGCCGTGGAAGCCATAGCGGCGGATGCCGTGGTTCGTGTAGAGCTCGTCCGGGACGGCGTAGCGCCAGGCGTGCTCGGGCAGGGTGCGGTGAAAAGCGGTGTCGAACACGGCCACCTGCGGCAGGTCCGGCCACTTCTTGCTGATGGCGCGGATGCCCAGGACGTTGGCAGGGTTGTGCAGCGGCGCCAGCGGATTGAGGCGCTCGATGGCGCGGGTGATCTCGTTGTCGATCAGCACCGGCTCGGCGAACCGCTCGCCGCCGTGCACCACGCGATGGCCCACGGCAGCAAGTTCAAGATCGCCAAGTTCCGCATGGATCGCGGCGTCCACCTGTTCCAGCGCCTCCGCATGGTCCCGGGGGCCCTCGATTTCGCCGTCGCCGTCACCGCCGTTGCCCATGCCGATCTTCTCGATCAGCCCCTCGGTCAGCGCAATGCCGGCGGCCACGTCACGGACCTGGTACTTGAGCGAGGACGAACCGGAATTGATGACGAGCACAAGCATGGGGCCTCCTGAAGCCTTGGTACCGCGGGCACAGCTGACGAGCGGTGGTGGAGCCTGGCGGAGGGCTCCCTGGGATCCACTCTATAAGTTGCCCCCTTGAGATGCCTGGGTGGATGGGGTGGCTCAGGCCGACCGGGTCCGGCAGCGTCAGCCGCCGGCGATGTCCCGCAGGGTCTGCAGGCCCTCGGGGCTTGATTTCAGTGACTTGTTTTTGCGAATCATTCTCATTAGAGTGGTCCGCATGCATGTCACTGTGATCAGCTCCCTGGACGCCCTGTGCCGCCAGCAAGCCTGCCAAGACGCGGCCGCGGCCAATCCCCGCGCCGTGGCGGTTCTGCACGACCTGCTGGAGAACGGCGTCGTCATCCGCAGGATCTTCAGCCAGTCCGGGATCCTCGAGAGCGCCGAGACGCAGCTGGAACACGGCTGCCTGAGCTGCACCGTGCGGCTGGACCTGGTGCCCACGATCGAGCGGCTGCTGGAACGCGGGGAGACGCAGGCCATCATCGGGCTCCCGCCGGCGGTGTCCGCGGAGGCCGCGATCGGGGCGCTGCGGCGTGGTCTTTCCCGCCCGGTGACGATTGATTCCGCTGTCCTTGCCTGCGCCCCTGACACGCTGGAGGACCACATTTGGGACCACCACAGCCTGTTTGAATCCGGGTTCACGCCGGTCCCGGAGGACCAGCGCACTGCGGGTGAATTCCTCATTGGCGAGCTGTCGTTCAATGACACCGTCCTGCTGGCGGAGGTGGACCTGTTTCCGGCTGACCCCGCCCTGCGGGTTCGCGGCGTGCAACTGGTGAGGGAACTGGCTCCGCATGCTGACGTGGTGGAAAGCGCCGGCCTCATCCGCCCCGGCCGCCACGACTACCAGGACGCACTGAGCCGCACGGCCCCCGGTTCGGTGCGGATCCCGGCGTCGTCCTCAACCTCACCGTTCACCACTGTCACGCACCGGGCCCAGCGTCCGCTGCACCCTGAGCGGTTCCGGCACGCACTGGCGTCCCTCGCGGAGGGGTGCTGCTGGTTGCGGGGCCGCCTGTGGATCGCCGCCGCACCGCAGTGCCGGATCGCCATCCAGGGCATCGGTCCGCGTGTCTGGCTCGAAAATACCGGACCGTGGCTGGCAGACCAGGACCCCGGTGCGGCGCCCGATCCCCTCAACCATGTGGACGCCCACCTGGACTGGCATCCGGAACACGGGGACCGCGGAAGCGTTCTGGCCGCGACCGGAGAGGGCATGGACCCGGGGGAAATTGCGCAGCTGCTCTCCGCCTGCGAACTCACCGACGCGGAAATGGAGGCCGGGTTCGCCGGGCTGACCGATCCGTTCCAGCTCGACCCCGCCCCGAACTGAACGGCCCCCTGCGTCACGCTGCGCCAACCGTCAAAACACCGCGCATCAACCGCCACTAAAACAAGGAGCAAGCCCATGAAAGTCAGAAATTCCCTCCGCGCCCTGAAGAAGGTTCCCGGTGCCCAGATCGTTCGACGCCGGGGCCGCACCTTTGTGATCAACAAAAAGAACCCGCGGATGAAGGCCCGTCAGGGCTGAGGCTGCGGACCTGCTCACCCCGCGCCTGCCGTTGCGCCAGCCGCGCCAGGCGCATAGAGTCGGCGGACACGTTGCACTACGCAGAGAGGGACTTCCATGCCGAACGACACCACTCAGCCCGACAACACCGAACCCGGGACCGCAGAACCCGCCCCCGGCACCGAGCCCAGCGCCGCAAACTCCGGCACCAAGGACCCCGCCGGCGTCGAAGGCGCCAACCCGGCCCTGGACGACACCGGAAGCCCCAAAGCCCACGAGGTGGGCGAGGCCCCGGAACAGCCCAAGGACCCGCAAAACCTGGACCTCACGCCGGAAGGACTCTCCGATGAGCCGGCCAAGCAGGAGGACCCGGACAGCCTGGCGAAGCCGGAGAACAGCTAAGCCAGCGAGCTGGTATCGGCGACGGCGGCACCCAACCCGGGTGCCGCCGTCGGACGTTAAACGGACGCCGGGGACGGCACCTGCGCCTGGATGGCCGTGATGGCCACCGTGTTCACGATGTCCTCCACGGTGCAGCCGCGAGAGAGGTCGTTGACCGGCTTGCGCAGGCCCTGCAGGACGGGCCCGACGGCGACCGCCCCGGAGCTCTGCTGCACCGCCTTGTACGTGTTGTTGCCGGTGTTCAGGTCCGGGAAGATGAACACGGTCGCCTGCCCGGCCACGGATGAGCCGGGCATTTTGGAGGCCCCGATGGACGCGTCCACGGCGGCGTCGTACTGGATAGGGCCTTCGACGGCGAGATCCGGGCGGCGTTCACGCACCAGTTCGGTGGCCTGCCGGACTTCGTCCACCGCCTCGCCGGAACCCGAGCCGCCGGTGGAGTAGGACAGCATGGCCACACGCGGCTCCACCCCGAACTGCACCGCGGTCTCGGCCGAGGCGAGGGCGATGTCCGCCAGCTGCTCCACATTGGGATCGGGGTTCACGGCGCAGTCGCCGTAGACCAGCACCCGGTCGGGCATGAGCATCAGGAATACGGAGGACACGATCTTCACGCCGTCGCGCGTTTTGACGAACTCCAGCGCCGGGCGGATGGTGTGCGCCGTGGTGTGCGCCGCGCCGGACACCATGCCGTCCACCACGCCCAGCTGGACCATCATGGTGCCGAAGTAGCTGCCGTCCTGCATGATTTCCAGCGCCTTGGGCAGGTCCACGCCCTTATGTGCCCGCAGCTCCGCGTACTTCTCTGCGAACGGCTGCCGCAGCTCAGAGGTGGCCGGGTCCACGATGTTGATCCCGGCGAGGTCGATGCCGTTGGCCGCCGCCAGCTCCCGTACCTGCGAATCCGGCCCCAGCAGGGTGAGATCGCAGACGTCCCGGCGGTGCAGGATTTCGGCGGCCTGCAGGATCCGGACATCCGTTCCCTCCGGCAGCACAACATGCCGGCGCTGCCCCCTGGCCCGTTCGATGAGGTCGTGCAGGAACCGCAGCGGGGTCATCCGTTCGAGGCGCGGCAAGTGGAGGCGCTCCACGAGCTCAGCCTCATCCACCCGCTTGGACCACAGGCCCAGAGCGGAAGCCACCTTGCGGCGGTGCCCGGACCAGATCTCGCTGCGGACCTCGGAGACGCGTTTGGCGGTGGTGTAGGTGTCGTCGCTGGCGGCAAACACGGGGAAGGGGGCCTGCGCCAGGAGCGGGTAGATGTTGGCGTCCGGGGCCAGGCCACCGGTCAGGATCAGCGCCGACGGCACGGGGAACTCCGGCGAGAACGATGACGCCAGGCAGGCCACCATCACGTCCGCGCGGTCGCCGGGAACGATCACCAGGGCGCCCTCGTCCAGCACGTTCAGGAAGTTACCCACGTTCATGGCCGCCACCTTGATGTCCCGGACGTCGCGTTCCATGTCCGCAAGGCCGGCGATCTGGCGTACACCGAGGGCCGCAGCAACCTCGCCGGTGGTGGGCCGGGCGATCTCCTCCAGCTCCGGCAGGACGTACACGGGCCGGTTGGATGCGCCTGGCTTCACGGCGGACGCGATTTCCTCCACCAAATCCGGGTCCGCGCGGTTGACCATGATGGCCAGCAGCGTGCACTTTTCCGCCACCAGCTCCCTGCGGGCAACCTCGACGGCGGCCGCTGCCTCCGCGACGCTGAGCCCCTTTGCGCCCACCACGGCAACCACCGGGGCGGCCAGGTTGTTGGCCAGCCGGGCGTTGAGGTCAAACTCGACGGCGGCGTCCTGGCCGGTCAGGTCCGTCCCCTCCACGATCACCACGTCGCAATGTTTGGTGATCTCGGCGAAGATCTCCACGCAGCGGGCATCGATGTCGGCGCGTTTTCCGTCTGCCAGGAGAGCACGCACTTCGGCGGACGTCAGGCCCCCACGGCAACGGTCGTCGTCGAGCGCGAAGCGTGATTTCATCAGCGCCACCATGGGGTCGTTGGCGGCGTCCGGGCCGTGGACCACCGGTTTGAAGAACCCGATCCGGTCCGCATGCCGGTGGAGCGTGTCCGCGAGGCCCAGGGCCACGAGCGATTTGCCCGATCCCGGGGTGGTCGCGCTGACGTAGATGCCTTTGGCCATGGTCCGCCCTTTGCTGTGCGTGGTGCCGGTCTCACCATCCTTGCACTTCCCTGATGGGGCACAGGGCACTCCCCCTCTCTATCGATTGCTCCCCACCGGGTCCCTCGCCGTTTCAGCGCCCAAAAGGGCCCTTGCGGAGTAACCGATGAAGGGACAACGGCGGCCAGGGGCACCCGAGACCGCCGCGCCCTTGACACCGGCCCCGCATCTGGGATTACCTAATGAACATTCGGTAAATAAAGCTGGAGGCAATGACGCATGGCTGAAGCAGCACTCTCCGGGGCTACCCACCCCATCCTGGAAAACGACTACGCCTCCGAATGGATGGGCATCAAAGTCCTCGCCGTCAGCGACGGGCACGCCACTATCCGCATGACCCTCCGGCAGGAAATGCTCAACGGCTTCGGCATGGCCCACGGCGGAATGATCTTCGCCTTCGCCGACTCCGCCTTCGCCTTGGCCTGCAATCCAGTGAATCCGACGCCGGAAGAGACCGAGAGCATCACGGTTGCCGCCGGCGTCGACATCAACTTCCTCAAACCCGCCTACCGCGGCCAGGTGATCACCGCCGTCGCGGACCGCCGGTCCAGCTCAGGGCGCAGCGGGCTCTACGACATCCAGATTTTCGCGGCCGACGCCGACGCGCACCTGCCCGGGGAACTCATCGCCGAGTTCCGCGGACGCAGCCGCACCATCCCCAAGAAGTAGGAAACCATGACCCTCCATGCCCCCGAAACCCCCGCGCCGCAGGCAACGAACGCAGCCTCCGATCCCATCCTGGACCGCGAGGAAACCATCTCCCGCGACGAACTCGAGACCCTCCAGCTCGCCCGCCTGCAGCACACAGTGGCCTACGCCTACAGCCGTGTGCCGCTGTACAAGCGCAAGTTCGACGACGCCGGCATCCACCCCACGGACCTCCGCGAACTCAGCGACCTCGGCAACTTCCCGTTCACCACCAAGGAAGACCTGCGCGCCGAGTACCCGTTCGGCATGTTCGCCGTGCCGCAGAGCGAAGTAGCCCGCGTGCACGCGAGTTCGGGAACCACGGGCCGGCCCACCGTCGTCGGGTACACCAAACAGGATCTGGCCGACTGGGCCAAACTCGTGGCGCGCTGCCTCCGCGCGTCAGGCATCCGGCCCGGCATGAAGGTCCACAACGCCTACGGTTACGGTCTGTTCACCGGCGGCCTGGGGGCGCACGCCGGCGCCGAAGCACTCGGCTGCACGGTCATCCCGATGTCCGGCGGGCAGACTGAACGCCAGATCCAGCTCATCCAGGATTTCCAGCCGGACGCCATCCTCTGCACACCGACCTACCTGCTCACCATCGCCGACGCCATGGCCCACATGGGCATCGACCCGACGTCGACCTCCCTCAAGTACGCCGTCCTGGGCGCGGAGCCGTGGACGCAGGAGATGCGGCACGAACTCGAAGTCACCATGAACATCAAGGCCTGCGACATCTACGGCCTGTCCGAAGTGATGGGCCCGGGCGTCGCCGGCGAGGCCGTGGAAACCCAGGACGGCAGCCACATCTGGGAGGATCATTTCCGCCCCGAAATCATCGACGCGTTCAATCCCGTAGTCGGCAAGGAAAACGTCCTGGGCGACGGCGAACACGGCGAGCTGGTGTTCACGTCGCTCACCAAAGAAGCCCTGCCGATCATCCGCTACCGCACCAAGGACCTCACGCGCCTCATGCCCGGCACCGCCCGCCCGGCGCACCGCCGGATGGGCCGCATCACGGGCCGCAGCGACGACATGATCATCCTGCGCGGCGTGAACCTGTTCCCGTCCCAGATCGAGGAAATCGCGCTGCGCATCCCCGAACTCAGCCCGCACTTCCAGCTCGAACTCACGCGCCCCGAGGGCCAGCGGATGGACCAGCTGACGGTCAAGATCGAGCGCCGGGACGCCGTGACAACGGAGCAGAGTACGACGGCGGCGCGCACCTTGCAGGAGCAGATCAAGATCCACGTGGGTTCTTCGTGCGCCGTTGACGTGGTGGAGCCGGGCTCGCTGGAGCGGTCAAACGGCAAGCTGCGCCGGATCTACGACCTCCGGCCCAAGGACTAGCGAACGGACAGTTGTGGCCCCGCCCCATGCGCCGCTGCAGGGATTACCGAACGTTCATGGGAAAATAGCCGGTATGCCCACTACAGCAGTCCCCAGCAAGCGCGGCCGTCCCGGTTACGACCAGCAGTCGGTGCTGCTCATCGCCGTCGACGTCTTCAACCGGCACGGCTATGACGCCACGTCCATGGGCATCCTCGCCGAGAACCTGGGCATCTCGAAATCGGCCATCTACCACCACGTGCCGTCCAAGGGCGACCTCCTGAAGCTCGCGCTCGACCATGCGCTGGGTGGCCTGGAATCAATCCTCGAACAGCCCGGGGCGCAAAGCGGCGCGGCGGATGCACGGCTGGAGTTTGTGCTGCGGCAGACGGTGGCGGTACTGGTGGAGCGGCTGCCGTTTGTGACGCTGCTCCTGCGGTTGCGGGGCAACACTGACATTGAGCGCGACGCCCTGGAACGGCGTCGCGCGTTTGATCACGAGGTGGCCGCCCTCATTTCCGCGGCCCGCGACGAAGGCTCGCTGCGCCAGGACATCGATCCACGCACCGTCACGCGCCTGCTGTTCGGCACCATCAATTCAATCGTGGAATGGTACAAACCGGGCGGCTCCCTCACGCCTGAAAAACTGGCCGACGACGTCATCACCATCGCGTTCGACGGGCTCCACGCGCAGCACTAGGGGAATGCTGCGGCCTGCCGATGCGTCAGAGCTGGTATTCGGCTTGCATGCCCAACGTCTCGTGAACGCAGAGGATGTTGTGCTCCGTGTCCATGAACCAGGCGACCTTCTCGGAGTCCGTGGTGCAGATGTGGTTCTCGGTCTTCAGGTTGGGCAGGTCATAATCCTGGAACCGGACGCCTTTGGCCTCCATGTCCTGCACGATCCGCTCAATGTCACGCACCTCGAAACTGAGGGCTGTGTGCTCGGAGTGTTTCCCGTCCGAGACCGGCAACAACTGCAGCATCGGGCCGCCGTCGCTACCGAGTAATTCGCTTCCATCGTCTGTCATTCCGCGGTGCGGGAGGCCCAGTTTTTCGGTGTAGAAACTGCGGGCGCGCGCTGCATCATCGACGGGCAGGATGGTTGTGGCTGTGTTCAGGGCTAGGTTCATTTGGCCACCTCCTACGGTGGAAATTTTACCCCGCGGCACCCCGGAAAGATCCAAACGCTCTCTCACATCCTGCGGGAAAAACTCCAACGCTCTCGCACCAGGTGCGAGAGCGTTGGGGAAAAACGTGCAGGAAGTGAGAGAGCGTCCGGGGGTTACTTTTCGACGAGGGTGAGGACGTCGTAGGTGGCCACAATGTCGTCGTTCTGGTTGGTCAGGAGCGCGTCCCAGGCCACCTCGCCGTATTCGTCCGTCTCGCGCGGGGTGATCTTCTTGGCCGTCAGCGTGACCCGGATGGAATCCCCGGCAGCCACGGGCGTGATGAATCGGAGGTTCTCCAGGCCGTAGTTGGCCAGGACGGGACCCGGCGCCGGCTCCACAAACAGCCCAGCGGCCCAGCTCAGCAGCAGATACCCGTGCGCCACGATCCCCGGGAAGAAGGGGTTGGCTTCCGCCGCTTCCTGGTTGGTGTGGGCATAGAAGGTATCGCCGGTGGTGTTGGCGAACGCCGAGATGTCCGCCAACGAGACTTCGCGCAGGTCGGACCGGACGGCGTCGCCGATCCGCAACGAAGCCAGGGACTTCCGGAACGGGTGCGTCCCCTCGGACTCCAGCGTGAAGTTCCGGTCCGCCCCGGTGTGCCACATCCCGGTGACGGCGGTGAGCATGTTGGGCGAGCCCTGGATGGCGGTACGCTGCATGTGGTGCATGACCGAGCGGATGCCGCCCAGTTCCTCGCCGCCGCCGGCGCGCCCGGGGCCGCCGTGGACCAGGTGCGGAACAGGCGAGCCGTGGCCGGTGGAGCTGCGGGCGTCCTCGCGGTTGAGCATCAGGACCCGGCCGTGGTGGGCGGCAATCCCGGTGACGAGTTCGCGGGCTACGGCAGGATCGTTGGTGCACACTGATGCCACGAGCGATCCGCCACCCCGGGCGGCGAGGCGGACGGCGTCGGGCAGGTCCTTGTATCCGATCACGGAGGCCACCGGGCCGAACGCCTCCAGCGAGTGGATGGCGTCAGCCTCCGCGTCAGCCCAGCTCAGCACCACCGGCGACATAAAGGCGCCAGCATCCACTACGCCCGTGGCGCCGCCGGCAGAGGTGACCGACGGCGAATCGAGCGTTCCGTACGCAAGCTCACCGCCGGCGTCGAGCATTGACTGCACCGCGGCACGAACGTCAGCGAGCTGCTCGAGCGACGCCAAAGCGCCCATGGTGACACCGTCTGCGCGGGGATCCCCCAGCACCACACGCTCGTCCACGCGATTGCCGATCGCGGCGATCACCGCCTGTCTCAGCTCCTGCGGGACGATGGCGCGGCGGATGGACGTGCACTTCTGGCCCGCCTTGACCGTCATTTCGGTGACCACGGATTTGATGAAGGCGTCGAATTCCGGAGTGCCCTCCACCGCGTCGGGCCCAAGGATGGCGGCGTTGAGGGAGTCCGTTTCTGATGTGAACCGGACGCCGCCCTGCACTACATTGGGATGCGATTTCAGGGACAGCGCGGTGGACGCGGAGCCGGTGAAAGCCACCAGGTCGCGGTAGTCCAGTACGTCCAGGAGGCCGCGGACGGAGCCGGAAATGAGCTGCAGCGAGCCCTTCGGCAGGATGTTGGATTCGATGATCGCCTTCACCACGGCCGCGGCCACGTATCCGGTGGGGGTGGCCGGCTTGACGATGGTGGGGACCCCGGCGATGAAGGCGGGCGCGAGTTTCTCCAGCATGCCCCAGACCGGGAAGTTGAACGCGTTGATCTGCACCGCGACGCCGGGGATGCGCGTGTAGATGTGCTCGGCCACGAACGAACCGTCCTTGGACAGCACCTCCATGGGGCCGTCCACCACTACCTGCGAGTTGGGCAGCTCCCGCCGGCCCTTGGAGCCGAACGTGAAGAGGACGCCGATGCCACCGTCGATGTCGATCATGGAGTCGATCTTGGTTGCACCGGTCTGGGCCGAAAACGTGTAGAAGTGCTCGCGCCGGGCGTTCAGGTACTGTGCCAACTCCTTGAGCTTCAGCGCGCGCTGATGGAAGGTCAGCTTGCCCAGTTCCGCCTGTCCGGTGGTGCGGCCGTAATCCACGACGGCGGCAAGGTCCAGGCCGTCGGTGCTCACCTTGGCCAATATTTCCCCGGTGCTCGCATCCCGCACGGGGACAGCGGAAGCTGCCGAACCGTCGTCGGGAGTCCACCAGGAATCCTGAATGAAACTGGGAACGGTCTGGACGGTGTCGACTGTGGCTTCGGCAGTGGTGGTCATCGTTGACGGGTCCTTCCAACACGGGGACAAACGCGGCCAAGGCTTTACTGACCGTCCGTTCGGTAATATGTCTACAGTACATGACTGTGCTGTACTGCACACTGGAAGTTCCGCCTCGCCAAAGGAGACCCATGACCGCCCTATCCCCGGACGCCGCTGCGCCGGACGCCACTGCCCATGGCGCCACCCCGTGGAAGATCGTCCTCGGCGAGCTCGACAAGAAGATGGGCGTGAAAATCCTCGAGGAATCGGTCGAGCGCGTGGTGGCGACGATGCCTGTGGAGGGCAACAGGCAGTCGTTCGGGTTGCTGCACGGCGGCGCGTCCCTGGCGGTGGGCGAGGCTGTGGGCTCCTGGGCGGCCGTGATCCACGCCAGCACGTTGGGAAAAACTGCCGTGGGAGTGGACGTCTCCGCGACGCATCACCGCTCCGCGCGCGAGGGCCAGATCACCATCACCGCTACGCCGATCCACCTCGGCGGCACCCTGACTACCCACGAGGTCCTGATCACCAACGACGCCGGCCAGCGCCTCTGCACGCTGCGCATCACCAACCTGCTGATGAAGCCGAAAAAGTAACCCGCCCACCCCAGGTAGGTCGCGCTATTTGTCGTTTTGAGTGCCCATAACGACAGATAGCGCTACTCAGTTGGGGTGGGGCGCTGCCGCTTCCGCCGCTTCGCCATCACCAGCAACACACCGCCGACGGCGAGCGCACCAGCCGCGAGGCCGGCGAACAGAATCAGCCCGGATGCGCCGGTGTTGGCCAGGTTTGCCGCCCGGCTGTCACCCAGCGGACGTACGACGGCGGCGCTGTCACCTGCCGGGGGCGCCGCACCGTTCGCGGCTGGTACGGCAGCAGGGGGCAGGGATTGCGGGGCCTGCTGGGCGGGCTGACTGACCGGGGCGAAGTCGAAGGCCGTGGCACCGGATGTGCTGAAGCCATTGACCGTTTCAGCCGTGAAACGCAGCGGACCGGCCACCGCAGGGGCAGCAAAGGACCAAGCCCCAGCGGCATCCACGGGAACCTCAAGGGGCGCCTGGCCACTCACGGTGATCCTGACCTTCGAACCGGCCGCGACAGCCGACGCCGGAGCCGCGGCCACCACGCCGGTAACGGTCTGTCCGGCATCGAACGTTGCCCCTGGCGCGGGGGACATTACGGTCGGCCTGTTGAGGAAGAGTTCCAGCTGGTAGCCGGGCAACACGGCTAATGAGTCCTGCAGCGTGGCGGCCACGGCGAAGTTCTGCACGACGTTGCCATTCTCATCCGGGGTGTCGCCGGCCGAGTGCGTGCCCACCGCGTAGTTGCCGCTGACCCAGGGCCCGCCCGAGTCGCCGCCGCTGGACTGGACATCGAAGGACAGGAAACCATTGAAGGCCCGCAGGTCCGTTGGATCCGTCGCATAGTTGAGCCCGCGTGCCACATAGACCCCCACCTCGCCGATGGTTCCGCAGGACCACGCGGACCTCCAGCCGGACCGGCAGACGTACATGCCCACCACCGGCGCGGCCGCTCCGATGATCTTGACGTCCGGACCCGGCTCGGACGGATCGCCCCACGTACTGGCAGCTGGCAGGGGGTCGAGGTCTGCGCGGAGTTCCTCAATAACGGCGATGTCCGTGCCGACGTTGCCGGGGTCATCGTTGCCAAGGCGAAGGACGGTGGAGTTTCCGGGTCCGCCGAACTGGCTGAAACCGAACTTTCCGAGCAGCCCAGCCGACGTTCCCTGGAACTGAAGCGTGGCCGTCTTTTGAGCGCCGTCAAAAGTGCAGTGGCCGGCGGTGAGGACTGCGGGCAGCCCCGCGGGGTCAAAGGCCGAGAAACCTGTGGAGCAGACGTAGCCGTTGTCAGCTGCGTAACCCAAACCTCCGGGAACGTCAGCCTGCGGGGCGAGCGGCGCCCCGGCGTCGAGCTCCACGTTGGCGTAGCGGGCCACAAACTCGGCGGGCGAGATCCTGCCGTCCGTCTTGGGGCCGGTGAGACTCGTAGCGACGGAGCCCGGGCCGGCAATTCCGGCGTTGGCCGAATCAGGCACCGTGGCCTCGGACCCGTTGATTCCGCCCGTGCGGACAACGAACCTGCTGCCGGTGTACGCCACGGCCTGCAACCCGGCCGCGCCCACGTCGCGGAGGTACGCCTGGAACAACTCCTGGGTGCTCCGGGCCAGTTCGGTCCCGGTCACCTGAGAGGGAGCGTTCGACGGCGGCGCGGCGGGTGGAGGGTCAAGGGCCACGGCCGGGGTAGTCACGCTGAGCCGGGCCACCTCCGCCTCCAGTTCGGCCCCAGTGCCGGCAACCAGAATGCTGCCGTCGTGGAGCCGGGTTCCGAGGTAGCCGGGGACGTCCTGCAGGGCCGCCGCAACGTCCGCGGCCTGCTTGCCCAGCTGGCCGGCAGCGGCGAACTCGTCGGGGGTGAGGCCAAGATCGCGCAGGGCAGCGTCGCGAAGGCCAGCGTCGCCGGGCTGCGCGTCACTGCGCTGCGCCTCGCTCGGCTGCACGTCACTGACTCCGGAACCTCCCGCCGTCGGGCTTTCCGCAGCGTCCGGCGACGCGATGGCCGGCGACGAAGCGGCCGGCGACGCTATCGGCGGCGGCTCAACAGCCGGCTGTTCAGCCGCCCAGGCCGGCAGGGCCCCGAGCCCCACGGAAAGTGCCACCGCTCCGGCAGCCACTGCTGCTGCAAATACGCGTTTCAAACTGTGTGCCGTCGCTTTCGTTCTATTCATCTGTGTCGCTCCGCCGTGCCATGTACGCGGCAACCACTGCGGCCAGGCACAAAGCTGCCCCGCCCACCATCAGGAAGACCTGGCCCGGGAGCCACTCGCCGTTGACGGTCCCGTCGCCGAGCCCGAAGTTCACTTCCGTACTCCCGATATCTGAAGCGAGGACGGCCCAGAACGGCCCGGCCACAAGCATCACCACTCCCGCCACCGCGAGCGACGCCGCCACATACTTCATGGTATTCATGGCGCCACCCGGCTGCCGAGCAGGCTCAAGACCGCTTCTAGTTCGGCCTCGGACAGGCCGTTGCGGAGTAGGAAAGTGCGCGTGTCCAGCTCCCGGACAAACTCCACCACGGCCCGGCAGCGCCGCTCCAACAGGGGTGTCAGTTCAGCGTCGTCGAGGTAGCGTTCGCGAGCGTGGGGCGGGCCGTGCGTCCGGAAGCGTTCGTTGATTCCGCGCACGGCTTTGGCGTAACCGTCGGCGATGAGCTGGTCGGAATCGCCGGCAAGGTCCTGCAGCATGGCCGCCACCATGCCGCTGCGGTCCCGGCCCGCCGCGCAGTGAACGACGACGGCGCCGGCCTCGGCTGAACCGACGGCGCGGAACACATCCACGAACTTCGCCGGATAGAGCACGACATTGTGCAGATAGTGGGCCGGGTCGTTGAGGTAGGGCCCGCAGACGGCGGTCAACCGCGGATCGTCGGGCTCTTCAGTAGGGGCCGAGACGATCCTGACGCCGGACCAGGCCTCTTCGGGCACGGCGGGGTCGGTGTCCCGGCGCTGCGCTTCACGGGAGTTACGGAGATCAATCACTGTGCGGACGCCGTCGGCGTGCGCCTGCCGCCAACCTGCCTCGGTGAGCCATTCGCGGCGTCCCATCCGGTAAACGCGGCCGGCAACATGCCAGGCATTCACGGCTCCGTCCCAGCCCACGGCTTCGCCTGTCGTCTCCACCCGGACAGCTAACCACAAAGCCGCCACTGCCTGCACGCGCGGGGCAGGTAGTGGGGCAGAAGAGCAGCACCCGTTACGCGTGCTTGGCGAGTCTGTGCTCCAGCCCGTTCCGGACCATGGGCCACTCGTGCTCCAGGATTGAAAACACCACGGTGTCGCGCAGGACACCGTCGCTGGTCCGTCGGTGGCTGCGCAGCACGCCGTCCTGCTTAGCACCCAGCCTGGCGATTGCTTCCCTGGACTGGTGGTTCAGCCAGTGCGTACAAAACTCCACGGCCACGCAGCCCAGGGTTTCGAACGCGTGCCGCAACAGCAGCAGCTTGGAGTCGGGGTTGGTGCCGGTGCCGTGGACTGACGCGGCGTTCCACGTGTAACCGATCTCCACACGAGGCGTGCCGGCGTCGATGTTGCTGTAAGTAGTCATCCCGATGATCCGGCCCGGGCCGCCGGTGGCCGGATCGATCAGCCGTGTGGTGAACGGCAGCATGGACCCCTGCTCCTGCAGGGCCAGCCTGCGGTCGATCTCCGCGGCCATCCCGTCCGGCGCAGGCACGGACGTGTACCAGAGCTTCCACATCTCGCCATCCTGCGCGGCCGCCACCAGGCCATCATGGTGATCTCGCTTCAGCGGCTCGAGAATCACGTGCCGGCCGGTCAGGGTGAGGGGTTCAAAGAGGGTCACTGGGAAATCCTACTCAGCCCAGTCGAAGAATCCCTTGCCGGTCTTCCGGCCCAGCTCGCCGCGGGCCACTTTGTCCTTAAGGATCTGCGGCGGGGCGAACCGCTCCCCCAGCGTTGAATGCAGGTATTCGGCGATGCCCAGCCGCACGTCCAGCCCCACAATGTCCGTGGTTCTCAGCGGGCCCGTGGGGTGCTTGTACCCCAGCACCATGGCGGCGTCGATGTCCGCCGCGGACGCCACCCCCTCCTCCACCATGCGCATCGCCTCCAGTGCAATGGCCACGCCCAGCCGTGAGGAGGCAAAGCCCGGTGCGTCATTGACGACGACGGCGGTCTTGCCGAGTGCCTCGACCCACCTTTTCGCGGCCCCAACCAGGTCCGGGGACGTCTGGTCGCCGAGCACCACTTCGATGAGGGTGGAGGCAGGGACGGGGTTGAAGAAGTGCAGGCCGAGGAAGTTCTGTGGGCGCTTGAGTTCGCGGGCCAGGCCGTTGACGGACAGGGACGAGGTGTTAGAGGCCAGGTAAGCGTCATTGGTCAGGCGCTCCTCGATGCCGCGGAGCGCGGTGACCTTCAGGTCCCACTCTTCGGGAACGGCTTCGACCACCAGCTGGCGGTCCTTGAAGTCGTCATAATCCACCGTGACAGCGAGCCGCGACACCATCTCATCCAGGTTGCCGTCAGCGGCTCCGCGCTCGATGCTCTTGGCGGCCGCGGATTCCACGCGTTCGCGGGCGGCTTCGGCGGACGCTTCGTCGCGCTCCACCACCAGGACGTTGGCCCCGTTGATCAGGAACGCGTGGGCGATCCCCGCGCCCATGCGGCCACCGCCGAGGACGCCGACTGTGGAGGGAAGGTCCGGGTTCGTCATGGTTATTTCGTCTCTGATTTCTTGTCGAGAAAAGCCTGCATGCGGTCAAATTTGGCCTGGGATTCAAAAAGGATCCCCTGTGCCAGCTGGTCAATCAGCGGGTGAGCCTCCGCGGGGGCGTGGAACACCGACTTGGTGATCCGCACGGCCAGCGGGTCCTGGCGGCCGATCCGGTCCGCCAGGTTGTGCGCGGCATCCATCAGGCCCGGCGCCTCGTGGATTTCGGTGATGAGGCTGGCGGCCAGGGCCTCCTCGGCCCGGAGCACCAGTCCCGCCAACAGGATCTGCTTGGCCAGCGGCTCCCCCACTAGCTCCTTTAAGCGCCAGCTGGCCCCGGCCGCGGCCAGGATCCCCAGCCCTGTTTCGGGGTTGCCGATCCGGACACTGGGCGTTCCGATCCGGAAGTCGGCGGCATAGGCGAGCTCGGCGCCGCCGCCCAGGCAGTAGCCGTCCAGTGCGGCAATCACCGGCATGGGCAGCTTGGCGATCCGCACGAAGATGGTGGAGTTAATGCCCTGCAGGGCATCGTCGCGGCGCCGCTCGCGCAGCTGGGCGATGTCCGCACCCGAGGCGAAGACGCCGTCGACCCCTGAGATGATCAGGACTTTCGGATTTTGCTCCAGCGCAGCGCAGACCACGTGCAGTTCGTCCACCATCTGCTGGTCGATGGCGTTCCTGACCTCCGGGCGGTTGAGCAGGACCACCACCCGGTCATCCCGCTCCTCGACCAGGAGCGTGCGGAAGTCAAGGGTGCTCAAATGTCCTCTCGCGCTTTCCGGGGAGGGGCTTGAGTGTCCGTTCGCGTCTTCCGGGGCGGGCATCAGACACGCTCCAACAGCATCGCGGTGCCCTGGCCCACGCCGACGCACATCGTTGCCAGGCCGATTCTTGCGTCCTCGCGTTCCATCCGGCCCAGCAGGGTGATCGCTATGCGTGATCCGCTGGAACCGAGCGGATGCCCCAGGCTGATGGCGCCGCCGTCGTTATTCACGGTGTCCGGGTCCAGCCCGAGCCGGTGCATGCTCGCGAGGGACTGCGTGGCGAACGCTTCGTTGAGCTCGACGGCGCCCAGGTCACCAACGCTGAGGCCGCTCCGCTTGAGCACTTTCTGCGTCGCCGGGACCGGGCCGATGCCCATGATTTCGGGTTCGCAGCCGGCGGAGGCGCCGTCGATGATCCGGGCCCGTGGCGTCAGGCCCAGCCGTGCGATGGCGGCCTCGGACGCGACGATGATAGCCGAAGCACCGTCGTTCAGCGTGGACGAGTTCCCGGCCGTGACCACGGAACCGCCCGGAACCACGGGGCGCAGCCCTGCGAGGACCTCCAAGGTGGTGCCTGCGCGCGGGCCTTCATCGGTGTCCACCACCGTGTCGGCCTTGCGGGACTTGACGGTCACCGGGACGATCTCGTCCCTGAACCGGCCCGCGGCAATGGCGGCGAGGGAACGCTCGTGGGAGCGGACCGCGAAGGCATCGGCGTCCTCGCGGGTAATGCCGTCCACGCGGGCCACTTCCTCCGCGGTCTCCGGCATGGAGTACGTCATTTTGCCGTCCCTCGCCAGCCCGCCCTGCTGGAAGAGGGGGTTGACGAACCGCCAGCCGATGGAGGTATCGAAGATCTGGCCCGGTTTAGCGAACGCTGTGGCGGGCTTTTCCTGGGCCCACGGCGCGCGGCTCATGGACTCCACGCCGCCGGCGATCACCACGTCCGCAGCTCCGGACTTGATCATCTGGCTGGCCTGGATGATGGCGCTTAGCCCCGACGCGCACAGCCGGTTGACGGTGATGCCGGGGATGTGGAGGGGAAGTCCTGCCAGCAGGACTGCCATCCGGGCAACGTTGCGGTTTTCCTCACCCGCACCGTTGGCGTTGCCCAGGATGACTTCCTCTACGCCGTCCGGGTCAAGGCCTGCACGGGACACGGCCTCGCGGATCACCAGTGCAGCCAGATCATCAGGCCGGACCACCGACAGCGCACCGCCGTACCGGCCCACGGGAGTGCGGACACCGCCAACAAGAAAAGCCTCGACCATCAGAACATCCTTTACGCCAGGGAGCCGGCACCTGCGGGACAGCCCAGGGACCGCTCTATTTACCGACCGTTCGTTCTGTAAAGACTACACTCACAGGACCACGACACCGAGATGCCCGGCCAGGAGCGGCGCCAGCAGGCTCAGCTGATAGTCGTCGATCACCACGCCGGCCAGGCTCCCGAGGCCGCTGATGGTCCGGAAGTCCGTGCCGCGAAGGTCAAAGTCCTTCAGCCGCGAGCCGGTGAGATCCAGGGTTCCGATGGTGCAGTTCTTCAGCGCCACCCGCGTCCCGGAGGCGGAACCGAGGTCCAGTTCGTTGATGATGCAGTCGCTGATGACGACGTCCGTCAGCTTGGACCCGCGCAGATTGAGGAAGTCCAGCTTGCCGCCGTCGATCCTGACCGACTGCCAGCCGGTCTCATACAGCTCAGCAGAGCCCAGCCGCGGATTGTTCAGGTGCACGTCCCGCCACGTGGAGCGGGCGGCCCGGAACACGGGTGCGTACACCTCGGACAGGATGCAGTCCCGGAAGGTGGCCCCGCGGAGCTGGGTGTCATTGAAGGAGACGCCCTGGAACTCACACTCGGCGAAGTCCGCGCCGCTCAGCTCGAGACCGTCGGCGGCCGCCCGGCTGTACCGGACGCCGTCGTACCTTTCACCACGCCGGAAGTCCGGGGCGGGATCATCCGTGACATCCTCCAGGCTGACCGGCGAGAGCCGGGGAGCCGTTACCTTGGGGGCCTTTGCCGCCACTAGAGCGATTCCGCTTTGGCCGCGATTTCCGCCAGGTCCTTGGTGAGCGCCTTGCGCGTCATGCTCATGCCCACCTTGCCGAACAGCGCCATGGTGATCTTGCTGAAGAACGCGGGTTTGACGACGTCGGCGCCGAAGGTCAGCGTCAGGTCCGTCCCGCCGTCGCGCTCGGACAGGCTGAAGCGCGACGTGTAATCGGCGCCGCCCTGGAGGGCCTTGACGGTGGTACTGCGGGGAGGATCGGCCTGCGCCACCCACATCTCCACCGCTTCCGAGCGGCCCATCATGGTGCGCGTTTCCTTCCAGCGCGTCCCCTCGCCGTAGGGCCCGTCACTGAGCATCTGCACGGCGTCGATGCCGGACAGGGTGGCGGCGGAACCCGGGATGTCCGAGATGACCGCCCAGACCTTTTCCGGCGTGGCGTGGACGTGCTGGGTCAGGCTTGTACTGTGTTCCATGCATCGAGCCTAGTCGGGGGCGCGGACATTCGACAGGCACCTGATACCGGGGTTCCTTGAAATAGTAAGCATGCTTTGTGTAGGCTGAAAAAGCAGTGTTTGATCAACGGGAAACGAAAGGCGGCCAGACTCATGGGCCTCGGAGACAAGATCAGTAACGAAGCAGAACACCTGGGCGGCAAGGCCAAGGAAACGGCCGGCAACGCCACAGACAACGACAAACTTAAAGCCGAAGGCCAGGCGGACCAGGTCAAAGCTGACGCCAAGAAGGTCGGCGAAAACGTCAAGGACACCTTCAAGAAGGACTAGTCCTTCCACGTTCGAACGGCGGCGGATTCCCATGGGGGATCCGCCGCCGTTCTTGTGTCCGCCCACCCCGTCGGTTGCTCCGGGGCCGGTGGGGAGCAACCGATGGAGAGGATCGACGGCGGCGGCTACCCTTGGCCCATGACGTACGTGGACCTGAGTGCCCAGAGCGCCGTTTCCGGCGGTTCGCCTTCGCTGGGCGGATATCTCGCCACGCCCTCCGGACCCGGCCCGTTTCCCGCGGTCCTGATGATCCACGAGGCTTTCGGCCTGAACGACCTGGTGCGCGGTCACGCGGACCGGATGGCCCGCGCCGGGTACCTGACGCTGGCGGTGGACCTGTTCAGCGACGGCGGCCCGCGCCGCTGTCTGGCCAGCACCATGCGGAGCATGCTCAAGGGAAGCGGCCGAGCGTTCACCGACCTCGCTACCGCCCGGACCTGGCTGGCCAGTTGGCCGCTGTCCACCGGCAAAACCGGGGTGATCGGGTTCTGCATGGGCGGCGGATTCGCGCTGCTGGTGGCCCGCGACGGTTTCGACGCGGCCTCGGTCAACTACGGCCGCCTGCCCGGCAATCTCGAGGAAACCCTCCGCGGCGCCTGCCCCATCGTGGCCAACTTCGGCGGCCGGGACATCGCCCTCAAGGGCGCGGCGGACAAGCTCGAGACCGCCCTGGACAACCTCGGCATCGAAAACAGCGTCAAGGAATTCCCCACCGCCGGCCACGCGTTCCTCAACGAAACGGACCTGGGCCCGGCAGTTTTCCGGCCGCTGATGCGAGTCATGGGCATCGGCCCGGACCCGGCGTCCGCCCCCGAAGCCTGGCAGCGGATCGATGACCACTTCGCCCGGCATCTGAAGAACTAGCACCCACCCCATCGATTGCTCCGCAACGGCCCTTTTGAGGCCCCATAGGGGCCGTTTCGGAGCAATCGACGGGGGAAAGCGGAAGAAACGACGACGGCGGGCCGCCCCCGAAAGGGTGACCCGCCGACGTCGGACTTCTTAGCGTCCGACTGCTGAGGCGAAGGGCCCTAGCAGAAGAGCTCGCTCTTGGGCGCGTTATTCCTGACCTTCTGCCAGCCCAGCCACAGGACCAGCGCGAAGAACGGGATGGTGGCCAGGGTCCAGAGGCCAAGGTGGAAGACCTCGCCGGTCTTGCTGGTCATGGTGTCGAAGCCGATCAGCACCGTGATGGCCAGCAGGGCAACCAGGCCGGCCCAGCTGCTCCACGTTCCGCCGGGCGCGGGCAGGCTGGAGACCTTGCCCTTCTTCTTCCGCAGCGCGATCTGGCTGGCGAAGATGGCGCCCCACGTGAAGATTACGCCGATCGAGGCGGAGTTGAGCGCGAGGTCGAAGGCGTAGGAGCCGCCGAGCCAGATGTTCAGCAGGATGCCGACGAGGTAGACAAGACCGATAGCCAGGATGGCGGCGTACGGCACGTGGTTCTTGGACATCCGGGTCAGCCACTGCGGAGCATGTCCGTTGTTGGCCATGGTCCGGAAGATCCGGCCGATCGAGTACAGGCCCGAGTTGCAGGAGGACAGCGCGGCGGTGATGACGATCATGTTCATCACGTCGCCCATCCAGCCGAGGCCCATCTGGCCGAACACGGTGACGAACGGCGAGGTGCCGGCGACGTACTGGTCCGAGGGCAACAGCATCGCGAGGAGGGTCACGGAACCGACGTAGAACACCACGATGCGGAAGACGACGGCGCGGATCGCTTTGGGTACTTCCTTGGCGGGGTCCTGCATTTCACCGGCCGTGATGCCGACCAGTTCAATGCCGTTGTAGGCGAAGATCACGGCGTTCAGGACCAGGATCATCACCAGCGCACCCTTGGGGAACATTCCGCCTTCGGCCGCGAAGAGGTTGTTGACCGACGCGTTGCCGTCGCCCACCTGCGCATTGGTGACCACCATGAAGGTGCCCACGGCCAGGAAGATCACGATGGCGCCGACCTTGAGGCAGGAAGCCCAGAATTCGAATTCGCCGAACGCCTTGACGCTCAGGAGGTTGACGCCCACGAGCAGCAGCAGCGCTGCGATGGCTGACAGTTCAACGGGCACGTTGGGGAAGAAAAACTGGAAGTACAGTCCGATCGCGATGAGCTCGGCGATGCCGGTCATTGCCCAGTTGATGAAATACATCCAGCCGGAGAGGTACGCGCCCTTCTTGCCGAACATTTCGCCGGCGTAGCTGACGAACGAGCCCGACGTCTGGCGGTACATGATCAGCTCGCCCAGCGCCCGCATCAGCAGATAGGCGATGACGCCGGCAATGGCGTAGGAGAAGATGAGCGCGGGGCCCGTGGAGGCCAGGCGTCCGCCGGCACCCATAAAGAGGCCGACGCCGATGGCGCCGCCCATGGCAATCATGGTGACCTGGCGGCCGGTCAGGGATTTTTTATAGCCCTCGGCGCTGAGGGTGGAGTCGACAGCGGCGGATGGTGCCGTCTGGCTCTGAAGTTCTGTGGGGGTACTTTGAGGCACAACAGTTCCTTGTGAGGTCGGGGGATGACCGGCACCGGAAACGCCGAGTGTTTGGCCAGATAATTCGGGATAATCCCGCATTTGGGGTACTTATGTGGACAAAAACTCTCAGGCGTCGAAGGTTCGCGCGGCCTATCCATCTTACAAGATGCGAACCGCAGCAAGTGACGCGGGCTACACCAAGCCCGGGTTAAGCCAAACTATTGCCACGTATTTTGGGATATTTCAGAACAATATTCTGTTCAGCATCCTCTTGGACGCTGTACGTGCGCAGAGGTTCGGCGCCGGTGCTGGAGCAGCCCGTTTCCAGGTCGAACGTGTGCTGGTGCAGCGGGCACATCACCACCTGCCGCCGTCCATGTCCTCCACCACGCGCAGCAGCACGTGGACATCGATCTTCGCGCCGATGGGGAAATAGCGCATGGGCACGCCGTTCCGCATCAGCAGGAAAAGGTTCTTGGTGATCACGGACAGATCCTTTCGGCCGGCGGGAAGACTGGCATGGGCCTATCTTTCGCCGCCGACGTTTCCGCCTGCCGGTCGGTGCGTAACGATCCTTTTACGCAAAACTTACCGTTTTCCGGGCCGCCGCCGGGTGGGCGGACCGCGGGCGGACCGGAGCCAGGGATCCCTGGGCGCGGGGCAGCCAAATAGTTACGCATTTCCGTCGAGCCGGGGCTGCGTCAGGCGGGGCATCAGGCTGGCCCGGCACACCGGGGCTTCAGGCCGGGACGAGCACGCCCTTGTCCATCGAGTACCGGATCCAGCGGCCAGCCTCGTCCGTGCGCGAGTTGTCGCTCTTCTTCGCACACCGGGCAAACCAGTCCCGGAGGGCACGGTCGTGGCTGACCATAACCAGGGTCCCGGTGAAACCGGCGAGCGCCTCCTCGAGCTGCTCCACCAGCACGGGAGCCAGGTGGTTGGTGGGTTCATCCACAATCAGCGTGCCGTAGCCGCCCAGCAGCAGGCGGGCCAGGGCAAGCCTGCGCTGCTGGCCCGCGGACAGGCTGCCCACCGGGACGTGGAACTCGCTGGTGCGGAACAACCCCAGGCGCAGGAGTGCCTCGGCGTGCTCATCGATGTTGCCGCCGAGGCCGGCCGCGAAGGCCGGCAGCAGACGGAGGGTAGGCCGTTGCGGCAGTTCGAGTTCCTGCTGCAGGTAGCCGATCCGTGAAGGCCGCTGAACGAGTCCTTCGGCGGGCTCCAAGGTTCCCGCCAGCACGGAGAGCAGGGTGGATTTTCCGGCGCCGTTGGGGCCGGTGATGAGGATCTTCTCGCCTGCGCGGGCCGAGAAATCAGTGACGCCCAGGCGGCCGGGAACCGCGACGCCGCGGGCCGCCAGGACCGCCGACGCCGCCAAGAGGGAGTCGTCCCCGGTTGCCGCGGAGTCCGCCGTCTCGGGATCCACGGCCAACTCCGCCGCCAGCTGCAGGGGCACCGGCGGGCGGTCAATGGGGCTCGCTTCCAGCCGCCGGAGCCGTTCCTGCGCATTGCGGACCTTGCTGCTCGCCGCTTTCTGCCAGGTGCCGGCTTTGAAGTCGAAGCCCATCTTGTCGTTGTCGCGCTTGCGGGCGTAGCCCATTTTCCCGGCCACGGTGTCCGCCTGCCGCTGCTCGGCGTCCATCGCATCAATCCACTCGTGGTACTGCTGGACCCAGCGCTGGCGTTCGGCGGCCTTCTCGCGGAGGTAGCCGTCGTAACCGTTGCCGTAGCGGGTCACGGCCCGGCGCTCGGCATCAACCTCAATCACGGTGCTGGCCACCTTGCGCAGCAGCACACGGTCGTGGGACACCACCACCACCGTCCCGCGATGGGCGGCCAGCCGGTCCTCCAGCCAGGCGGTTCCGCGGGCGTCGAGGTGGTTGGTAGGTTCGTCCAGGAGCAGGATGTCTGCCGGATCGGCAAGGACACAGGCCAGCGCCACGCGTTCCTGCTCGCCGCCGGAGAGCGATCCCAGCGTCCGTTTCCGGTCCAGGCCGCCCAGGCCCAGCCGGTCCAGGGCCGCCTCCACACGGGATTCCGCGGCGTAGCCCTCGCGCAGCTGGTACTCGGTCTGCAGCCGGCCGTAGGTTTCCAGCTCGTCGTCCTCGGCATCAGCGAGGCCGGCCTCCAGCCGGTCAAGCTCGGCTTCGAGGGCGCGCAGCGAAGCCAGGGAAGCGTCGACGGCGGCGCCCACGGTGAAGGATTCCGGCAGGCCGTGCGTCTGGGCAAGGTAGCCAACGCGGCCGTGGCTGATCGCGGCTCCTTCGTCTGGCGCCTCCAGCCCGGCCAGGATCCGGAGCAGCGTGGATTTGCCGGCGCCGTTTTCGCCGACGATGGCAACGTGCTCGCCGGCCGTGATGACCAGGCCGATTCCATCGAGCAGTTGCCGGTCGCCGTAGCCGTGGGAGACGCCGGAAAGGTTCAGGTGTTCAGTCAAGACAAGTCCTCGCAAGATTCCGCAGTGTGGCCGCCGGAACTGGTGCTCGACGGCGGCCCTGGATTCGGGGAAACAGTCCGGCATTGCCGGGCTGCTGCTCAGGACTTCATCGCTCCAGCCTGCCCGCCGGAAGCCGCAGCGTCAAGCCGGGACACCACCAGTGACGTGACAATAGCGTGACGTCAAAATGGCGTCATGCAACTCAACCAATACGTAGCAGCCGTCCAGCATCAGCTGGGCGTCGCCGCCAAAGCCGGTGGCCGTGAAGCCCGGGAACTCAGCGAACGCCTCACTGCCGCGCTTGAGTCCACCGTCCGGTTCGTCCTCCTCGAAGCCCTCTCCGACGCCGCCAGCGAGATCACCCTCGAGCTGGCCCCGGCGTCGGTGGAGGTACGGCTCCGGGGGCGCGATCCGGAGTTTGTAGTCACCAGCCCGCCCGCCGCCAGCGACTTCGAAGCAGTGACTGAACGGCCCACCCGGCCGGCGCGGCAGGCCACGGAAGAGTTCGACGGCGCCAGCACCTCCCGCACGACGCTCCGGCTTCCGGATCATCTCAAGCAGCAGGTCGAAGAGGCCGCCGGCCTTGAAGGCCTGTCCGTAAACGCATGGCTGATCCGGGCCGTCGCGGACGCCCTGAACGGCAGCCAATCCATCCAACGGACCATTCGCCGCGATCCGGGCGAGCAGAACTTCACAGGATGGGCACGCTGATGACAACCTTCGAGACCCCCCAACCAATCGCCGTCGTGGTGGACGTGTCCGTCCGTGCCGACATTCTGATTGTCGCCGGCAACCGCACCGACACCGTGGTGAACGTCCGGCCCCGCGATGCAACCCGGGCCCTGGACATCAAGGTGGCCGAGCTGACCACCGTGGACTATCCGGATGGGCGCCTGCAGGTAAGGCTGCGTCCCCAGCGCCGCCACAGCTGGTTCGGCGACGGCGGCGCCGTGGACATCACCGTTGACGTGCCCATCGGCTGCAGCCTGGAGTTGAAGTCCGGAATGGGCGACCTCCGCTGCGAGGGCGAATACAGCTCCGCCGAACTGAAGACGGAAATGGGCCACGTCCACCTCGATCACTGCACGGAACTCCGGGTCCACACGGGCATGGGTGATGTGACCGTGGAACGCGTCGCGGGGCGGGCCGAAATCAAGACCGGCTCGGGCAAGATCCGTATCCGGGAAATCGACGGGACCGCCAGCGTCAAGAACGGCAACGGCAGCACGTACATCGTGGATGCCGCCGGTGAACTCAAGGTCAGTGCCGCCAACGGGGACGTCGCCCTTGAACGGGCCGGCGACACCACCACCATCAAGGCCTCCAACGGCGACATCACCGTCGGCGAGGTGGCCCGCGGAACCCTCACCCTCCAGACCGCCGCGGGTTCGTTGGCCATCGGCGTCCGCGAAGGCAGCGCCGCGTGGCTGGACCTCAGCACCAAGTACGGGCGCGTCCGCAACGGACTCGACGCCACCACCGGGCCAGGCGGGACGGATGCCAAAGTGGAGATCCGCGCCCGCAGCGCCTACGGCGACATCACCGTGCGGCGCTCCCCCGTTCCCACCAGGTAATAGACCACACCAGGAAAGAACCAAGCAAAGGAAAAGTCATGCCAAGCACCCAAGCGGCCATCACCGTGGCCGGGCTGCGCAAGGCATACGGCAGCAAAGAAGTCCTCGACGGCGTCGACCTCACGGTGCCGACCGGAACCGTTTTTGCCCTCCTGGGCCCCAACGGAGCCGGCAAGACCACCATCGTCCACATCCTCTCCACCCTGATCCGCGCCGACGGCGGGGAGATCGCGGTGGGAGGTTTCGACGTCGTACGCCAGCCGATGAGGTGCGGGGCAAGATCGGGCTGACCGGGCAGTTCTCGGCCGTGGACAGCCTGCTGACGGGCGAGGAGAACCTAGCGTTGATGGGCAGGCTCCGGCAGCACCCTGCAGCCGAGGTCAGACGCCGCACCATGTGGGAGATCATCCGTAGCCTGGTTGCCCGTGGCGTCACCATTTTCCTCACCACCCAGTACCTGGACGAGGCCGACCAGCTGGCGGACAGGATCGCGGTGCTGGACCAAGGCAGGATCGTCGCCGGAGGCACTCCGGCCGAGCTGAAGCGGCTGGTCCCCGGCGGGCACATCCGCCTCACCTTCGGCGACCTGGACGCCTTGGAACGGGCCGCCGTCCTACTCGACGCAGAAGCCCGCGACGACGATTCCCTGACCCTGGACGTCGCCGGTGACGACGGCGTCCGGTCGTTGAAGGACGTCCTTCAGCTATGCGGCGGCCGACGCGACCACCATGCTGCGCCGGAACCTCAAGCACGTGCAGCGGTATCCCTCGATCCCGCTGTTCGTTGCAGGGACACCCATCGTTTTCCTGCTGCTCTTCGTCTACGTCCTGGGCGGGACCCTGGGCTCGGGTTTGGGCGGCACGCGGGATGACTACCTGGCCTACATCGTCCCAGGCGTCCTGATGCTGACTCTCACCGGCGGTGCGACGGGTACCGCGATCTCGGTGTCCACGGACATGACGGAGGGCATCGTTGCACGCTTCCGTACAATGGCGATCTCCGAGGGCGCAGTGCTCACAAGCCACGTCCTGGGCAGCCTCATCCAAACCATGGCCGCAATGCTGCTGGTGGGCGCTGTGGCTGTACAACCGCAAGTCCGGCCGGGCCTAGCGCCAACTGACGGCCTCGCCAGCCAGCGCGGCCCTGGGGCAAAACGCCCCGCGCCCGCACCGCCGTCGTACGTTCTCTACGCAACCAGAAGGGCGGCGGCCTTCCTGCGGCGGGCCTTCGCCAGCCGGGTGCCGATCAGTCCCTGCCGGGGGCTGAACAGGTAGACGGCGGCGAACACCACGCCCTGCGTAAGCACCACCATGGCGCCCGAAGCCGTGTCCAAGTAGTAGCTGAAGTAAATGCCGGCGATGGAGCACACGGCCGAGACCACCGGGGCGATCACCAGCATCCGGTTGAAGCGGTCCGTGAGCAGGTAGGCCGTGGCGCCAGGGATAATAAGCATGGCCACCACCAGCACCACACCCACGGTCTGCAGCGCCACCACCGACGTCAGCGCCAGCAGCCCCAGGAGCAGCGCCCCCAGCCGTTTCGGTGAGAGCCCGATCGCGTGGGCGTGCGTGGGATCAAACGCGTAGAGGGTCAAGTCGCGGCGCTTCAGGATCAGGATGACGAAGGCGACGACGCCGAGGACCAGCACCTGGATCAGGTCCGGGATGCTGACGCCCAGGAGGTTGCCGAAGATGATGTGGTTCAGGTCAGTCTGGCTGGGCGTGACGGAGATGAGCACCAGGCCAAGGGCAAACAGCGAGGTGAACACAATGCCGATGGCGGCGTCCTCCTTCACCCGACTGGTGTTGCGGACCACGCCGATCAGGGTCACGGCGATCAGCGCGAACACCAGTGCACCCAGCGCAAACGGGGCGCCAACAATGTAGGCCAGCACAACGCCGGGCAGGACGGCGTGGGAGACGGCGTCGCCCATCAGGGACCAGCCGATCAGCACCAGCCAGCAGCTGAGAACGGCACAGACGACGGCGGCGAGCGCGGTGGTGATGATGGCGCGGACCATAAAGTCGTAGCTGAGCGGTTCGAGCAGGACGTCGAGGAGTTCCATGGGTCAGCCCCTGCTCTCGGTGCCGGCGGGATGGACGCCGGCGGCCGTGACGGCGGGGGCGGCTCGTTCCGGGAGGTCGCGGTTCAGCACATCCAAGCCGAACGCCATGGCCAGGTTCTCCGGCTGCAGCACCAGTTCCGGAGCGCCGTGCATCAGGACCCGGCGCATGAGGAGCACGGCTTCGTCGCACAGTTCGGGCAGGGCGTGCAGGTCGTGGGTGGAGATCAGGATGGTGCAGCCGTCGGAGGCGAGCTCGCGCAGCAGCCGGGTGATGGTGGCCTCGGAGCGCTTGTCCACGCCGGCGAACGGTTCATCCAGGAGCATCATGGTGGCGCCCTGGGCGATGCCGCGGGCCACAAAAGCGCGCTTTTTCTGCCCGCCGGACAGCTGCCCGATCTGCCGCTCCGCAAACTCGCCCAGTTCCACGCGGTCCAGCGCCTGGTCGACGGCGGCGCGGTCGACCTTGGAAGGGCGCCGGGTGAAGCCCTGGTGCCCGTAGCGTCCCATCATCACCACATCGCGGACGGACAGCGGGAACTGCCAGTCAACGTCCTCGCTCTGCGGCACGTAGCCGATCCCGCCCTCCTTGCGCGCCCTGGTGGGTGACTGTCCGCCGATCAGCACGCCGCCGGCGTCGGGCTTGATCATTCCCATGATCACCTTGAAAAGGGTGGATTTACCGGACCCGTTCATGCCGATCAGGCCGCAGATCCGGGCGGCGTCCACGGTGAGCGAGGCGGAATCGAGCGCCAAGACCTCGCCGTAGTGGACGGTGACGTTTTCAACCAGGATGGCTGGGGTGCTCATGGCTTGGACCCTGCTGAGGCGCCGGCGGGCGTGCCAGCCAGCGCCTTGGTGATGAGGTCGGCGTCGTGCCTGATCAGGTCCAGGTAGGTGGGCACGGGACCGTCAGCCTCGGACAGCGAATCCACGTAAAGTGTGCCGCCGAACTTGGCTCCGGTGGCGCCCACCACCTGCTGCATGGGGGCGTCGGACACCGTGGATTCACAGAACACGGCGGGAACCTGGTTGGCCTTGACGTACTCGATGGCGCGGGTGATCTGCTGCGGCGTGGCCTGCTGTTCGGCGTTGACCGCCCAGATGTAGACCTCTTTGAGCCCTGCGTCGCGGGCAAGGTAGGAGAAGGCGCCTTCGCAGGTCACCAGGGCGCGCTGGTTCTCCGGGAGGCCGGCGAGGCTTGCTTTCATCTCGTCCTGCACACCCTGCAGTTCGGCCTTGTAGGCGTCACCGTTGGCCTTGAAAGCCGCGGCGTTCCCAGGGTCAAGCTCGCTGAACGCCTTCACCATGTTGTCCACATAGATCTGCACGTTCACGGGCGACATCCACGCATGCGGGTTCGGCTTGCCCTGGTAGGAGTCCTCGCTGATGGACATGACCTCCACACCGTCGCTCACCACGGCGTGTGGCACGTCCAGGCCCTCCACGAACTGCCCAAACCAGGCTTCGAGGTTCAGGCCGTTGTCCAGGATGAGGTCCGCTTTGGCTGCCTTCCGGATATCGCCGGGAGTAGGTTCGTAGCCGTGGATTTCGGCGCCCGCCTTGGTGATGGACTCAACAGTGAGCTTGTCCCCCGCAACGTTCCGGGCGACGTCGGCCAGTACCGTGAACGTGGTCAGGACCACAGGCTTGTCACTGTCACTGTTGCCTAACGCGTCACCCCCACATGCGGTAAGGGAGAGGGACAGAAGGACGACGGCGGCGGCGCCGGTAGCGCGGAACGCCGCCGTTCCCCGGGCGAAGGTTCGGGCGGCTACTTTGGCGCGCCGAAACAAAAAGTTAGGCATACCGAATATTCTACCCCCGGTTTAGGGACCAAAAGTGATAGCGCAACGGGTGCGAAGTGTGGAGCTAGGCTGAACGTATGGCCCCCACACACCGGAAACCACCCGCGCCGCAGCCTGAGCTGTACCGGTTTTCCACCCTTGATTTCACCGCCGCCAGCCTCTACGTGGCCGCGGCCGGGCTCTTCGCCGTGGCCGGGGAACTGCTGGCCCCGTTCGTCCGCCAGCTTGCCCCCAGCCCCGCCGCCGCGTCGTACGCAGTGAACCTCATCTTCTATGGCTCGATCGGGATCCTGGCGCTCGCCGCTGCCCGCCGGGTGGTGGCCCGGGACCTGCGCGTACTGGCCACCCGCCCGTGGTTCACGCTGCTGATGATGCCCGCGGCGGTGGTGGCCATGATGATCCTCACGGCCGTCGTGGTGGCGGCCGGCGGCGGGGTGCAGACCTCCGCGAACCAGGCCGGGCTGCAGGCGCTGATGCAGCAGGTCCCCGCCTGGCTGATGGTGCCCGTCCTGGTGGTGGTGGGCCCGTTTGTGGAGGAGTATATTTTCCGGCATTTGCTGATCGGCAAGCTCAGCCGCCGGCTCAACATCTGGCTGTGCTGCGCCCTGTCCGTGGTCCTCTTTGCCGGCATCCACATCGCGGGCCAGGAGGCCATCACACTCAGTGCGCTGCTCCCCTACCTGGCCATGGGCGCCACGCTGGTCTTTGTCTACGTGTGGACCGGGAAGAACCTGATGTTCTCCTACTTTGTGCACGCGGCGAAGAACCTGCTGGCGGTCATCTTCATCTACGCCATCCCGCCCGAGCTCTTCGACCAGCTCCAGCAGGTCCAGCCGTAACAGCTGGGCTGCCTGACACCAGCCCTAGGAACACACCGCCCCTACCCGGCAGCCACCCGCCGACGTATTTTGGTGGGATGGGACTGAACATCCAGATTGTTGTGGACAGCAAGAACCCGCATGAACTCGCCGACTGGTGGGCGGAAACCCTGGACTGGGCGGTGGAACCCCAGGATGAGGGCTTCATCCGCTCCATGATCAGCCACGGCTACGCCACGGACGCCGAGACGCTGGTCCACAGGGGCAAGCTGGTGTGGAGCACCGGATCCGCCATCCGCCCGGTGGAGGAAATCGAAGCAGCCGCACCTGCCCGCCGCATCCTGTTCCAGACGTCGCCGGAAGGAAAGACCGTCAAGAACCGTGTCCACTGGGACGTGCGGCTGGATGGCCGCGATAAGGATGACGTCCGAAAGGAACTCGAAGCCCGCGGCGCCAGCTTCCTATGGACCGCCGGCCAGGGCCCGCACGAATGGCACACCATGGCCGATCCGGAGGGCAACGAGTTCTGCATCAGCTGAGCCGATTACTAGACTTGTCCGGTGAGCAATCAAATTCCCGCCAACGTGTCCGACGTCTTTGACCCCACCCGCTGGCGCACCGTGTCCGGTTTTGACGACTTCCAGGACATGACGTACCACCGGCAGGTTGACCGTGACGCCGAGGGCACGATAACCAGGGACCTGCCCACCGTCCGCATCGCCTTCAACCGCCCGGAAGTCCGCAACGCCTTCCGCCCCGGCACCGTGGACGAGCTCTACCGCGCCATGGACCACGCCCGCATGACCCCGGACGTCGCCACGGTCCTGCTCACCGGCAACGGCCCCTCCCCCAAGGACGGCGGACACAGCTTCTGCTCCGGCGGGGACCAGCGCATCCGCGGCCGCGACGGGTACCGCTACGCCGACGGCGAAACCCAGGAAACCATCGACCCCGCCCGTGCCGGCCGCCTCCACATCCTCGAGGTCCAGCGGCTCATGCGAACCATGCCCAAGGTGGTCATCGCCGTTGTGAACGGCTGGGCCGCCGGCGGCGGGCACTCCCTGCACGTGGTCTCGGACCTCACCATCGCCTCCCGCCAGCACGGCAAGTTCAAGCAGACGGACGCCACCGTGGGAAGTTTCGACGCCGGTTACGGCTCTGCGCTGCTGGCCCGCCAGATCGGCCAGAAGGCCGCCCGCGAAATCTTCTTCCTGGCCCGCGAGTACTCCGCGGACGACATGGTCCGCATGGGCGCCGTCAACGAGGCCGTGGACCACGAGCGCCTCGAAGATGTGGCCCTGGAATACGCCGCGGACATCGCCCGGCAGTCACCGCAGGCCATCCGCATGCTGAAATTCGCGTTCAACCTTGCCGACGACGGCCTGGCCGGCCAGCAGGTCTTCGCCGGCGAAGCCACGCGCCTGGCCTACATGACGGACGAGGCGGTGGAAGGGAAGGAAGCCTTCCTGGAGAAACGGGACCCGGACTGGTCCCGCTTCCCGCACTACTTCTAGGCACACTTCCAAGCCGGACCGCCTCCAGGCCCAGGCTGACTTCAAAGGCAGGACGGCACATGAATCTCGGACGCCAGACCACCGGTCCCACGGACATCGACCCGGCGCTCAAAGCCCTGGCCGCCGCCCTCCACGGCGAGGGACCCGCCGTCGAACTTTCCGTGGGCCCCGACGGCGAACTGGTGGTGGGACACACTGAGACGCCCGGCTGCGATGACGCCGTGGCCGTGGTCCGCACGTCCGGCTCGACGGGCGCGCCGAAGGCCACCATCCTGACCGTCGAGGCGCTGGCGGCCTCATCCATGGCCACCGCACTGGCGCTCAAAGGCGAGGGCCAGTGGTTTCTGGCGCTACCCGTGCAGTACGTGGCCGGCGTACAGGTCCTGGTGCGGTCGCTGTTCGCCGGCACCCGCCCGTGGGTCATGGACCTGTCCGGCGGATTCACCCCCGAGGCCTTCACGGCCGGCGCCCTGGAGCTGACCGACAAGTTCCGCTTCACGTCGCTGGTGCCCACACAACTCCAACGCCTCCTGGAGGCGCCGTCGCCGGAGACCCTGGCCGTCCTGCGACGGTTCAACGGCATCCTGCTGGGCGGCGCACCGGCGTCGGCAGGGCTGCTGGACGCGGCCCGCGAGGCCGGCGTCAGGGTGGTCACCACGTACGGGTCCGCCGAAACCTGCGGCGGCTGCGTGTACGACGGCGTGCCCCTGGAAGGCGTCCAGGTCCGGGTAGCGAAGGACGGCCGTATCCTGCTGGGCGGCGATACCGTGGCCGCCGGTTACTTGGACGCGCCGGAAGCCACGGACACCTTTTTCGAGGAGCACGGCGTTCGCTGGTACCGCACCAATGACCTCGGCACGCTGGACGCGGACGGCCGGCTCACCGTGCTGGGCCGCGCCGACGACGTCATCATCACCGGCGGCGTTAAGGTCTCCGCCGCGCATGTGCAGGAAGAGCTGGAGAAGTCCGACGGCGTCGCGGCGGCTTTTGTGGCGGGCGTCAGGTCCGCGGAATGGGGCCAGGCCGTGGCGGCCTATGTTGCGCTCGACGGCGCTGCAGCGGAATCAGGTGCCGCGGGCACCCCCGCCGGAGATCACGCCGTCGTCCTTAAACAGGAATGGCACCGGCGGCTGGGCATCCTGGCGCCGAAAACCGTGCTGGCCGGCCAGGAACTGCTGATGCTTCCCAACGGCAAGCCGGACCGCCTGGCGATGATCGGACGGCTCACCGCGCTGCATCAGGGAAAGTAGAGTAGAGCTGCACCGGCGGCCCGTTTTGCGGCCGCCACCACCGATTCATCGTTCTCCCGACCCAACACGAGGTACTGACCGTGGCCACAGCCGCACAATGGATCCAAGGCGCCCGCCTCCGCACTTTGCCGGCGGCCATCGCCCCGGTACTGATCGGCACCGCCGCGGCCTACGAGCTGGATTCGTTCCGCCCCGTTAATGCTGTGCTGGCCGCCCTGGTGGCGCTGCTGCTGCAGATCGGCGTGAACTACGCCAATGACTACTCCGACGGCGTCCGCGGCACCGACGAGGACCGGGTGGGACCGCTGCGGCTGGTGGGCTCCGGCGCTGCCCAGCCGGAACACGTCAAATATGCAGCGTTCGGCGCCTTCGCTGTGGCCATGCTGTTCGGCCTGGCGTTGGTGGTGATCACCCAGAGCTGGTGGCTGATCCTGGTCGGAATCGGCTGCGTGATGGCCGCCTGGGGCTACACCGGCGGCAAGAACCCCTACGGCTACATGGGCCTGGGCGACGTCTTTGTGTTTGTCTTCTTCGGCCTGGTGGCAACCCTAGGCACCACCTACACCCAGGCCGGCCAGGTCAACCTGCCGGCCGTAATCGGCGCGATCGGCACCGGCTTGATTGCCTGCGCCCTGCTGATGGCCAACAACGTCCGCGACATCCCCACCGACATCCAGGCCGGGAAAAAGACCCTGGCCGTGCGCCTGGGCGACAAACACGCCCGCGAAAGCTACGTGCTGATGCTAGCCGTGGCCATCCTGCTGGTGGTCATCCTCGCTCCCGGGCGGCCGTGGATGCTGATGGTGCTGCTGCTCATCCCGGCCTGCCTGATGCCCGCCTGGCTGATGATCAACGGCCGCAAGCGCAAGAGCCTCATTCCCGTGCTCAAGCAGACCGGCCTGATCAACCTCGGCTACAGCCTGCTGTTCTCACTGGGACTGGTGCTCAGCCACGGATTCTAGGCCGAATCCAGAGGCGGGGACTAAGCGTCGGGTGCCCTCGGGGCCGGTGTTCCAGCTTCAGGTGCCTTCGGGCCGCTCGTGCGGATGGTGATGTCCGGGTTGGCGTCCAGGAGGCTGTCCTCGGCGTTGGCGTCGGCCACCTCGCTTTCACTGCGCAGCGGCTTGGCCTTGCCGGAGAGCCGGCCGTGAATGGCGGCAGCGGCGGCGTCGCGCTGTTTCTGGAAGAAAAGGTAGCTGACCGCAAACGCGATCAGCGCTGCGCAGATGACTGACAGCACCGCCCCCAGCTTCAGGAACATAAAGAGCACAAAGAGCGGCGCAAACAGCGCCAGCCGGATCAGGGAGTATTTCAAAAAAGCCACTGTCCAAGTTTAGCCGCCCTGCCTGAACGCCCGGGGCCTGCGGACGATAGACTTAATGGCATGCTCTTCCGTGTGGTTCTCGCCGTCGCAGTTCTCGTCATCTTTGTGTACGGCCTGGTGGACGTGATCCGCACTGACGGCCGCCTCACCAGGGGAATTTCCAAGCCGGCCTGGATCGTGGTGATGATTGTCCTGCCGGTGCTCGGTGCCATCCTGTGGCTGCTGATCGGCCGTCCCCGCGGCGCAGCCCCGGTCCGCCCGGCATATAGCCACCCCACTTCGCCGGACGACGATCCCGATTTCCTCCGCAACCTGGAACGGCGCCGCCGGAACAAGGCCGAAGCCGACCGCCTCAAGAAGCTCAAGGATGAGCTTGAGGCGAAGGCAAAGGCCGACGGCGGCCAGGCCGGCACCGGGCCGGACAGCACCGGTACGCGGGGCAAGGGTGCAATCGGCCACGACGAAGCCGGCGATGCCAGCACGGGAGACGCGGACACCCACGATACCGGCGACGTAAACTAGGAGAAACATGGCCCAGCACCCCGACGGAGAATCCCAACAGCCAGTTGCACCCGCCGGGGCTGCCACGCCCCCTCCGCCGCCGCGGCCCGGGCTGTCCTACGCCGCGCCGGCGCCCATCCTTGTCATTCCGCCGACACCGCGGAGCGTCCGCCTGGCGCGGACACTCTGGCTGCTCAGCTTCGTTGCCGGCCTCGCCGTACTCATCGGCTCCTTCCTCACCCGCGACTCACACCTGGAGCGGCTCCGCACTGTGGTGGACCAGATGTCCCCCGGCGGCGGACCTGACGCTGTGACCACATCCGCGGCCATTGTTTTCTGGGGCAGCCTCGGCGCCCTGCTGCTGGTGATCCTGCTCGAAGCGGCGGCGCTGGCAATTTTCTCAGCGCGCCACGGCTGGTCCCGCTGGCTGATGATCCCGCTGCTGGCCGGGCAGGTGGTAGTCATGGTGGTGGCCGCAGCTTTCCTGGTCCCCGACGGCGACGCCGGCAGCTACGTGGTGATGCTCTGGGGAGCCCAGTTGCTCCTTGCGATCCTCGGCCTTGTGGCGGTTTCTGTGCCGTCGGCGGGCAGGTGGCTCAAGGCCGGGCGGGTCCAGCCGGCGCAGGTCACGCCCGCGCGGACGCGGCAGTAGGAGCTGACGTCAGGCGGACTGCGAGTGCAGCTGCAGGGCCGAGCATTCAGCCACGACACCCTCACAGCTGCGCATCACCACGCGGCAGGCCTCCACGGCTGAGCGGTCCGTCAACGGGTTTTCCGATACCGTCCGCCACCGGTTCAGGCAGCGGCGGGCTTCGGCCAGGACTTCGTCCGGTCCGGCATCCGGAGCCAGCCCCAGCCTCAGGGCGGACGCCGCTCCCCAGCCGCCGAGCAGCCTTTCGGCTTCCGCCGCCAACTCATCGTTGAGGGATACACCGGTGGTACGGATCGTGGCGAGCAGGCGGAGCTCACGGAACTCATGGGCATTGGCCTGAAGGCGTTCCAAGGCTGCCGCCAGGTGGCCGGCTCCTTCCCTGGGCGCGGTGCGCAGCAGGCTTTCCACTCCCACCAAGGCAGTGCGGGCTTTGAGGGCATCCCCGCGGGCCTGGAACTGCCGGGCCACAAGATGCAGCAACGGGTCCAGCCCGCTGCGCCGGGCCAGTTCATGCGCCAGTGGCGTGGGTTCCGTGAAGCCACTCCGGATCAGCACCACGCCCAGCCGGATCCCAAACAGGCCGAACCGCTCCAGGAGCGAGGCACGGGCTTCGGCACCCAGGCTTTCCGGGACAGAGGCCCTGATGAACCTGTCCGCCGAGAGCAGCATCCGCTCCCGGGCGGACCGCTCCATGCCGGCCAGGACCTGCAAAGACTCGAAGTCCGACTGGCGCATGCTGCGTGCGCTCTGCGCCAACAGCCCGGCCACCGGGACCACCCCCAAGGCCAGCTTTCGCAAGCTGTGGTCCCGTCGATAACGATCGGCGATCTCACCGGCGGAGAGAAGCGAATCAATGCGGCCCGCGCCGATTTCATCGGCCCGGGACAGCACGGCAAGGGCGTTCACGGTTCCCGACCTGCCCGCCTCGGTATCCCTGAAGGATTCGAGGAACCGCAGGTCCGAGGCGTGCATGTGGCGCATCAGGTAGATGATGGCATCAGCCTCGGAGGGCGCGTCCACGGGGATGAGGAAATCGGTGGACCTGGCAGAGACGTCTTCGGACAACGAGGCGATTCCCGGGGTATCTATCAGGGTGAGCTCGCGCAGGGCCGGCGAGGGCCACTCCACCACCAGCCGTTCCACGTCCTCGGCGCGGGCGTTGCCCAGGACAAACACCAGGCGGCCGTCCACGCGCTTCAGCGGCAGGATATGCGGATCACCAGCAATGGGGTAGGCCGTGATCCGCGGCGTGTGCCCGTAGCGGTACCAGGTCACAATCCTGGTGCATTCCCCCGTGTCGGTCGGGGCGATCTCCTCCCCGATGATGGCGTTCAGCAGCGTGGATTTTCCCGCCTTGACCATGCCTGCCACAGCGATCCTGAGGGGCTCGGACAGCCGCCTGGCGTAGGCCTCCAACGCCGCAGCCGCAGCGGGGTCGTCCGCATACAGAAGCAGGGCGTCCTGGATCAGGTCCGCCACTCCCGCGCTGATGGACTTCTTCATCTGGCCGCCGCAACCGCCGGCGCCGCGCCCGCCGACGGGCCGCCCGCCGTCGGACTTCCCGACGCCGGGTTTCCCACCGCCGTGCCGCGCCCGGCCGGAGACTGCGACGCAGGAGACTGGGCCACTTCGGCGGCCACCAGACCGGCCGCATGGTGCAGGGCGTCCACCTTCTTGAGCTCCGCCTTGATCTCGCGGATGCGGATGTCCTTTTCCAGCGTGTACGTGGTGGCCGCCTTCTGGGCTGCGGACACCGAGTCCGCCAAGGAACGGTGGTGTTCGTCCGCGATTTCCGTGAAATGGTCCCGGGTGGAGCGCTGCACCAGCCGGAGCCGGTCCTTGAGCTGCTTGCCCACCTGGAAGGTGACATCGTCCAACTGGCGGCGGACCAGCGCCTTGGCTTCGGCCTGCCGGCGCTTCAGCCGCGCTTCCTTGTCCTCGCGGTACGCCTTGCGGCCCAGCAGCAGGCCCGCGCCCACAGACAGCGGATTGATCAGGGCCATACCGAAAATTCCTGTCAGGAGCCCGAACATCAGCACGCCGCCGTAGGATCCGCGCATGCCGATCAGAACCTTCTGCAGGGGGTTCACGTGCCCGTCGTCGAGCCTTGGCATGTTGTCCACCGGGTCCAGCGCGTCGCCGGTGTCCGAGACGTGGAGCACCGGCAGGGCCACTTCGTCCTCGGAAAAATGCTCCGCGACCTGTGCGGCCAGCCACTGCGCTCGTTCGCTGGTCCACACAAACGTGTCCGAGATCGCGGCGGCGGCGCACTCCTCTAGCCACGCGGAAAACTGGGTCCACGTGGGGCCGGGGTCGCCCTGGTCAATAGCGGCCTCGGCCTCGCGCTGGATTCGCCGCAGACGGTCCCGGAGGTCGTACTCCATGTCCGCGATCAGGTCGCCGATGCCGTCGTTGAGCGTAATCTGCCATCGGGCGGAACGTTTGCGCAGCTCATCGGCCTGCGTCTTCGCCTCCTCCAGCCCCGCAATCATCCGGGGCGTCCCCTCAGGATCCTCAAGCGCTCCCAGCTCTGACCGCAAGGACAGGCGCAGGTTCTCGGTCACGGAGAGCAGGTCCTGGCTGGCGGAGCGCCGTTGCAGCCGTTCCGCCTTGCCCACAATTTCATTCCGGAGGTGGCCGATCAGCACGGGGAAACCTGACTCGGCGTTGAGTTCGCTGTCCTGCAGGCGGGCGGCCTCCAGCCGGAGGTCTGAGGAAACCGCGAACAGTGGAATGTCCGGCGCCACCTGCGCGAGCTGGGCCCGGTCCATGGCCTCCACGCGCCGCCAGTCCGGATACAGGTCTGTTTTGGACAGGATGCCCGCAACGCTCGGGGTGATCCGCATGGCCTGGCGCAGGAACCGCAGTTCGGGCTCGGTGTACTCCTGCGAGGCATCTGAAACCAGCAGCATGGCGTCCGCTGTGGGCAAGGCTGTGAGGGTGGTCAAGGTGTGCGAGGAGCCCAATCCCCCCACACCCGGGGAATCGATGACCGTCAGCCCGCCGGCCAGGACCTTGCGGGGCAGGAACACCTCGGCCGCTACCAGCTTCTTGACGTTTCCGGGGTTGCCCCGCTCGGAAACGTAAGCCGCCAGGTCGGCTATGTTGATGGGCTGCCGCTCCAGTGCGGCTTCGTCGCCGGGCTCCGTGCCGGCTTTGGGCAGCAGGATGGCGGCGGACGCGGGGTCCCCGTGGCGGACCACGGTGGGCACCGAGGTGGCGATGTCGTCGTCGACCGGGCACACCGGGGCGTTAACCAGGGCGTTGATAAGTTTGCTTTTGCCTTGCTTGAACTCCCCCACCACGATCACGCGGATACTCGGATCCTTCAGCCGGCGCAGGGTCTGGTCCAGGCGTTTCCGCAGGTCCGCGCGGTCCCCGGTCCCCACCAGCTCGATGCCCTGCTCCACCAGCGACGCCAGCTGGCCGGCGTTCATCGGTACCGGCGTCCGTCCAGGGACTCCCGGTCGTTGCGATTCAGCCATAATTTGTCCTTTGCAGCTGGGGTGCGGGTGGGACGGGGGGATAATCCGCGAAGAGCCCGGCAGGAGGTTGGTGGCCTCCTGCCGGGCGCTCCCGGTACCCGGAACTGATGCCTAGAGCACGATTGTCGAATCCTCGACTGCGACGTCTGTTTCGACGTCCAGATCGGTGTTGGTGGAGTTGTCCGAGTTGTCCTGGAAGGAGTCCTCGACCACAACATCAACGGGGTTGAAGGAATCAACAACCTCCACCTCGGTGGTCTCGGTCTGCGAGTTGTCGTTGAAGGAGTCCGCCACGTCAACCGCAACATCGGTGTTGGTCGAGTTGTCCACGGAGGAGTTGTCCTGGAAGGAATCCTCGATCGCCACATCCGTGTTGGTGGAGTTGTCCACGGAGGAGTTGTCCTGGAAGGAATCCTCGATCTCCACGGCAACATCTGTGTTGGTGGAGTTGTCCGAATTGTCGGAGTTATCCGAGTTATCGGAGTTGTCCTGGAAGGAATCCTCGATCTCCACCGAGTTGTCCACGGAGTTGTCCGAATTGTCGGAGTTATCCGAGTTATCCGAGTTGTCGGAGTTGTCGTTGAACGAATCAGCGACGTCAACGTCAACGTCGGTGTTGAACGAATCGTCCACATCCAGCTGGCTGTTGCCGATGTTGACGTTGCCGCCGGCGGTGATCGAGTTGTCCGTGGAGTTGTCCGTGGTGTTGTCCGTGTTGTAGGAGTCGGTGGTGTTGTAGGAGTCCCGGACGTTGTTGTCGTCGCCGGCAGCCAGGGCCTGGTCGCCGGATGCGATGACAGCCTCGTTGTCGAACCACTGGTTCACGTCGCCGTCGGCCCAGATGTTCTGGTTGACCGACTGGTCCGTGATCGTGTCCCGGTCATCCACCGTTGAGGTGTAGGAGTAGTTGTTCACCACGTGGTGCAGCTGCTGGACGGCGTGGGCGTGGTCGTCATGGTGGTCGTGCCCCGCCGGTGGCGGGGTGTGGCCTGCGCCGCCGCCTGCAGGAGGCGGGGTGTGGCCGGCGCCGCCGTTGCCGCCGGTCCACGAGGTGTTCCCGCCGGTGTTGTACTCCCGGTCGAAGGAAGAAGCGTTGACAGTGATGGGTGCGTAGTCCAGGACAACCGGCATAGCGGCGTCAACATCGGCGGCGCAGACTTCGCCCAGGCCGGCATCCTCGAGTGATTGCTCCGGATTGTTCAGAAACTCCTGGGCAGCGGCGGGGTTGTTGAACAGGCCCATCAGGAACTGGACGAGCTGGTTTGCGAGTGTAGGCATTGGATGGTCCTCAAATCTTCTCTGAGTTGTGGATCGCCAGGCCTCGGTGCCGGGCTTAAATCAAACTTAAGGTCCTTCGTAAGGGCCGGGCATCGGGTTGTGTCCCCGTACCCTGATGCCCCGCATTAGGGGTTTGCCTATTTCGTGGCTAGGGGCAGTAGGGGCTCAGTCCGGGCCCGGATGATCTGCACTTAGCGCCAGCCTCAGACGCACCAGCAGATCGGAGCGGTTTTCGGCCCCAAGCCTCCGCCGCATCCTGGCAATGTGATGTTCAGCGGTGCGGGGGGAAATGTAGATGGCTTCGCCGATTTCCCGGTAGGTCTTCCCTTCCAGGACCAACCGCGCCACTTCCTTTTCGCGTTCGCTGAGCCCCGAGGCGTCAGGATGCGCGCCATGGTTGTTCTCGGCGATGCTGCGGCGCACTTCCTGTGACAGGCCGGCGGGTGGCCCGGTGGGTCCGCCCTGCGGGTGGAGGTCTCTGGCGCAGGCAAGGAGCCGCACCATGTCCCTGCGCTCTTCTGCCTGCGCGGCCGCATGTCCTGCCAGCCGGGCCCCTTCCCACGGCATGCCCACCATTTTCAGTCCCCGGGCAGCGTTCTCCACATCCGTCGCCTGGAACCGGCCGGCCAAGACGCTGACCCAGGCCTTGCCGGCGGCGGCGAGCACAGCGGCCAGATGGCTGTAGTCCGCGGCCCGCACCAGCGCTGCTGCATGCGGGGCAAGGTCGGCCGGGCTCTTGTTCAGCAGGGCAGCCTGGACCGCCGCCCAGTGAAGCGGAACGGCCCAGAGGGGCGGCTCCCCCAGCTTGGTCAGCAGGGCCCACGCTTCATCCAGATAATGCGCGACGCGCCGTGTCTCCCGCAACCGGGCGGCAGCAATCATCAGTTCGCCCCACGACAGCAGGCTGAAAAGGTCGACGGCAGTGTGCAGCATCGCTTCGCGGGCGCGCTCCCAGGCCATCACCAGGTCATGGACGTCGCCGCTGCGCCGCGCAAGGCCCACTTCCAGGGCCGCGCACAGGAACTCATCCCTGGGCACCAGCGGCCAGTGGTTGGCTTTGGAGGCTTCGTTGATGGCCAGCCGTGCTTCGTCAGCATCGTCCCGCTGCATGGCCGACCACGCCTGCAAGAGGTGGAGCCGTGGCCTGGCGGCGTCACCGCCCTGCCTCGCGGCGACGGCGGAGCGGATGATGGTGTCCGCTACGTGAGGTTCACCGCTGTGGAGGGCCAGCAACGCGGCCAACGCTCCAGGGGTGTCCGGAAGGGGCAGCGCCGAACCGGACGCGTTGAGCATGTCAGAAGCATGGATCAGCAGGGGAAGGCCCTTGTGTGGATCCCGCTCCATCGACTCCATCACGCCCTTGCCCGTTTGCGAAAGCGCCACCGCCAGCAGGGTGGGCGACACCGGTGCCGACCCGGCGGGAAAGGCCTCTTCCGCACCCATCCGGTTGCCGCTGCCGATCATGGCCACCGCCGCAAGCGGTGCGGACCGGCCCATGTTCGCCGGACCAAGCCAGGCATAGAGGTCGGCGCTGCGGACCAACAACCCGCGCTGGGCCCAGACGGAAGCGGCAACATCCACGCCCAGCCTGACATCCGGCGGATCGGAGCTCACCAGGAGACCGTCAATAATTCGGCCGGCGGCGTCGAGGTCGCCCACTGCGGCTGCGGCCTGGGCGCGGCGGGCAGCGGTACGCAGTTCGTCCGCCCCTGCCAGCAGCGCTTCGCTGTACAACTCGGCAGCCAGACCGGGGTCGTGCTGCAGCGCTTTGTCCGCTGCGGCTTCGAGTTCGGCGGCGACCCTCGGGTCGGCCAGCCCGCCCCTTGCCAGTTCGCGGGCAAGGTCGCCGAGGGGCCGGCCCCCGGCCGATACAAAACCGACGAGTTGCCGCTGCAATGCATGCACCCGGGCCGTGGGCGTGCCGTTCAGGAGCGCGTGCTGCGCCGGGCCGGCGACTGTCCCGTCGGCAAGCAGCAGGCCCGAGGACTCGGCACGCTGGACCACCGCGTCCAGACCCGGACTGTCAGGACTTTCCAGCTTGTGCGCCAGCTCCGCGGGCAGCGGACCGGGCAGGGTGAACCCCACGGACAACGCCAGCAGGAGTTCCCGGACTGCCGCGTTCTCGCCCCGCAGCTGCAGTACCATGTGGCTGGCTCCGCCGGACGCCGACGTAACTGCCTCGGGCAGGTTCCGTTCGGGCTGAGTAGGATCGGCCGCCATGCCTCAGACCGCCGGCTCGGTGGTTGGAACGGGATCCATGGTGGGTGACGGTTCCGCGAACGGCTCAGGCGCCGGAGCAGGGTCCGTCGTCGGCGCGGGGGCCGGGTCGGTGGTTGGGTCCGGTGCAGGATCCGTCGTCGGATCCGGTGCAGGATCCGTCGTCGGATCCGGAGCGGGGCCGGTGGTCGGGTCCGGCGCAGGATCCGTCGTCGGATCCGGAGCAGGGTCGGTGGTCGGATCCGGTGCAGGATCCGTCGTGGGATCAGGAAGCGGGTCAGTCGTGGGATCCGGAGCGGGGCCAGTCGTAGGATCAGGGGCCGGATCGGGTACAGGATCGACGGGCAACGTGCCCGGGTCCGTCGTCGGGTTGGTCACCGGACCCGGGGTGGAGCCTCCGGAACCCTGTGCAGGCTCACCGGAGGTGCCCGTACCGGCAGCGGCCTCGCCGGCGGCTGGTTGGCCTGCTTCGGTAGGTGGCCTGCTGGTGGGCGAGGCAGCAATGTCCAGTCCCGCGGAACTGGTCGCCGCACCGCTGTCTTTCGGCTTGGCGCTGGCTTCAATCCCCCGTACCGGGACCTGCGCTGCGCTGGCTCCTGCCGCGGGGCCACCGGCGCCGGGTCCGCCTTGGACAGCGGCTGCGTCGATACCGCGTGCGGTGTCCTTCGCCGCATCTGCATCCTGCGGGACGAACATCGCCGTGAGGCTGCCGAGTCCGTCCGGGCTCTGGGCTGCCGTCGCTGTGAGCCCGCTGAAGAGAGCCGCCACCGCTGCCACGGCGGTGAGCCGCACGGACGGACGGGGGGCATGCGCTCCGCCCTTGCGCCCGGCGGCGTGTGCACCGGCGGCATGGGCACCGGCGGCATGGGCACCGGCGTCGGCATGCCGGGACCAGCTGGCTCGTCGGCCGGCAGCTCCAGGATGCCCGTCAGCCTGCGTGAGGACGACGGCGGAGGGTGGCTGTGCGGTCAAGGCGGCGGGCTGCGCGGTCACCTCCGGCTGCCCGCGGAGGGCGGCAACGGCGGCGCCGAGGCAGATGGATGACTTGGGATCGGCGTCCACGGCGATGGGCCGGTCCAGCTGCTCCGAAATCAGCTGCGCCACCAGCGGAATCCGCGACGAGCCGCCGATGAGAAGCACCGCGGACAGGTCAGCCGGGGTGAGCCCAAGGTCCTGCAGCGAACGCTCCAGGGCGTCCACTGTCTCCCGGATGGGCTCGCTGATCATCGCCTCGAATTCGGACCGGACCAGCCGCACCTGCTGCTGGATCCCCGGCAGCAGCACCGAAATGCTGGCCTCGATGTCCGCGGACAGCGCCTCCTTGGCTTCCACACACTCCCGCCGCAGGCGCGCCAAGGCTGCCAGCGCGCCTGGCGCCGACGGGTCAAGATTGGCCAGGCCCTGCCCGGCGTGGTCGGCAACATACCGCAGGACGGCCGCGTCGAAGTCGGCGCCGCCCAGCCCCTCGATCCCTTCGGGACGGCCCAGTAATTCAAAGTGGCCGGCGTCCGCTTTCTTCAGGACTGCGGTGTCGAAGGTGCCGCCACCGAGGTCGTAGACGGCGATGGTACTGCCATCCTCCACCCGCACCTGTGCGGCGTAGTGCAGCGCCGCCGCTTCCGGCTCGCTGATCAGGGTGACGTTGGCGAGGCCCTTGGCCGCGAGGGCCTCGCGGATAAGCTCCGTCCGGTGCGCGCCCCAGGAGGCCGGGTAGGAAAGGATGATGTCCGACGGCGGCGCGCCCTCGCGCCCTTCAGCCCGGTCTGCGACCCAGCGCGCCATGGTGGCGAAGATTTCCTCAGCGGGAAGGGACAGCGTGCCTACCGCAATGGGGATGTCGTCTCCGACCCGCCTTTTGAACTCCCGCACCACCCGCTCCGGAGAGTCAAGGCCGCGGCGTTCGGCCGCTTCCCCCACCAGGATGGGGCCTTCCTCGGGGTAGTAGACCACAGAAGGAACAGCCGTTCCGCGGAGCCCCAGCGGCAAGGTCTCCGGCACACGCGAAGCATCGTGATCAATTCGGACTATGGCGGCGGCGGTGAAACTGGTCCCGACATCAACGGCGAGAACATAGCTCATGGGCACCTCGGCAAAAAGGCAGCTAGTTGTCTGCGAGCTTCATCACGGACAACTCCCACCAAGGTAGCATCCCCGTCTGCGGGGCAACACCCTTATTCATACATCGATTGGCGTATTAGGTGCGGGCTGAAGCGGTTCGCCGGAGAAACCCCTGCTCAGAGGCCCGAGTAGGAATGCAGGCCATTAAAGAATTGGTTCACGATGGTGAAGTTGAAGACAACGCACAGGTAGCCCACGATCGACAGCCAGGCGGCGCGGGTGCCGGTCCAGCCACGCGTGGCGCGGGCGTGGAGGTAGCCTGCGTAAACCACCCAGATCACAAATGTCCAGACTTCCTTGGTGTCCCAGCCCCAGAACCGGCCCCAGGCTTTTTCGGCCCAGATGGCACCGAACATAAGGGTGAAGGTCCAGCCGATGAAGGCGATGGCGTTGATCCGGTAGGACAGGTTTTCCAGGCTTAGTGCCGAGGGGACCAGCCGCATAAAACCAAGTTTGTCGGCACCGCCGGCAGCCACCGTCTTTTGCCGGTGGGACTGGACCAGCTGCAGGGCGGACATGGCAAACGTGAGGGTGAAGAGCGCGGAGGAGAGCACCGCGATGGAGACATGGATGATCAGCCAGTAGCTCTGCAGCGCCGGAACCAGGTGGCCCACGGGGGTCCAGTAGGCCACCGAGGCGGCCACCAGCATGATGATGGCCAGGCCCACCACAAACGTGCCGAGGAACCGCAGGTCACGGCGGATCAGTACCAGCAGGAACACGGCCACGGCCACAAAAGCGCCCGTGGTCAGGAACTCGTACATGTTGCCCCACGGCACCCGGCCCGCACCCAGGGCGCGCGTGATGACGCCGGCGGCATGGATCAGCACGCCGAGAACGGTGAGGGCAACAGCAACGCGCGCCGGAACGCGCCGTTCCGCGGCGTAGCGCATATCGGCGTCGGCGGTCTGCCCTGCCCCGGAAGCGTCGCCGCCCCGCTTGGCAACGGACGACGACGGCCGTTCGGCCCGTCCCACCGGTCCGGCCAGGTGCGAGTCCACCCTGTCCGCTGCGACCCTGTCCACAGCCGCGGCTGAGCCAGCAGAAGCGCCGGCCATCGCGGGCACCTTGGTCCCGGCAGCCTCGGCCGCTTTCAGGTCAACGGCGCGCAGCACCCTGCTGCTCTTCGCGAGGTCCCAGGCGAAGGCGATGAAGGCCACGGTGTACGTACCGGCGGCGAGCAGCATAAACAGCTCGCTGTACTGGCCCATGGTTTCGTTGATGGCGAACGGCATTACTGGTCCTTTTTCGGCCCGGTGGGGCCAGCTGGGGTGGTGACAGAGTCTGCGCCATTATCGCCCTGGCGGCTGGGAGTTTGCTGGGTGACGCTGGAATCGGAATCCTCAGCAGATTCTCCGGAATCGGAATCCGCAAGCTGCCACTCTTCGGACAGCAGCTTCCTGATGACAGCCGCCTCTGCGGCGAGCCGGTGATCCTCGCCACGGGCAAGCAGGCCATACTCCACCATGGTCCGGCCGTCCTCGTGGGTTCCGGTCCGCACCCAGACGCGGCGCCGGTTCACATAGAGCGAGACGATCAGGCCGCCCACGGCCAGCAACGCGAAAGTAAGGGCGTAAAGCTGGCCCGGGTTGTGATGGATGTCCACACCCACGTACCGCTTCACGCTGTCAAAGCTGATACTGCCCTTGCCGTCCGGAAGGGTATAGGTGCCACCCGGAGCCAGGGTGATGCCGCCGGCATCCAGGTTGCGGGCGTTCAGCGGCGTGAGGTCACCGACATCGAGCTCAAAGACGTTCTGCGGCGAGCCGGTGTCCAGGCCAAGGTCCCCGAAGTATGAGTTCAGGGTCAGCTGCGGGTTGAACAGGTCCGGATCGCCGCTGAAGGACACGCCCTCGTCCGTGATAAACGCCGTGGGCAGGAAGAACCCCACGAAGCCCAGCTGTTCGGGCCGTGCGTCAGGGACCTTGATTACCAGGGACGAGTAGTAGTTGTCACCCTGAAGCTTGGCCACCACGGGACCCTGCATGGCCACGTTGCCGGCGCCGTCGCGGATGGTCACCACGGGCGCGTAGCCGTTGCCGGTGAGGTAGATGCTGGTGCCGCCCAGGTTCACGGGCTCGTTGACCTTCAGGATTTCCTGCTTGGCGGGCGAGTCCGGGGTTTCCCGGGTGGTGACTTCGGCGTTGAAGTCGATCGGCTGACCGATCTTGCCCGGGGATTCGCGGTCGAACGTGACGTCGAATTTGTCCAGCTGGATGGAGTACGGCTGCAGCTGGCTGGATTGGAAGTTGGTACCGGGCGTGAACTGGTCGTAGCCCACAAGGGTGTTCACAAAGGTGTCACCCTCCACCAGGATGCGCTGGCCGCTGTAGCCGAACAGGCCGCCGACGGCCACGGAAACCAGCACGCCGATCAGCGAGGTGTGGAACACCAGGTTCCCCACCTCCTTGGCAAAGCCGCGCTCGGCTCCCAAAGACGGCCGCGCGCCGTCGTCGTCCCTCACCTCAACGCGATAGCCGCGCTTCTTCAGCACCCGTGCGGCGCTGCGGATGGCGTCCGACGCCGGGAGGCCGGCGTCGGCGGTAAGCACCAGTGTGCCGTACTCGGGGAGGCGGGAGAGACGTTTGGGGGTCCGCGGCGGCTGGGAGCGCATGGCCTTGTAATGGGCGATGGCGCGCGGGACCACGCATCCGATCAGCGAGATGAACAGCAGGATGTAGATGGCCGAGAACCAGGCCGAGGAGTAGACGTCGTAGAGCTGCAGGGTGTCCAGCAGCTTCCCGTAGTCCTGGTTGTCCTTGATGTACTGCGTCACGATGGACGGGTTCGCCGGGCGCTGCGGGAACAGCGAGCCGGGCACGGCGGCAACGGCCAGGAGCAGCAGCAGGAACAGCGCCGTGCGCATGCTGGTCAGCTGGGTCCAGGCCCAACGCAGCATCTCCACCGGCCCCAGGACAGGCAGCGCCGCCTCAGTTTTGGCGGTGGCAACGGGTGCCGAGGACTTTTTCTTAGCTTTCACGCGCTCGCTCATCAGATCGGCAACTTCACATCGGTTTGAAACCAGTACTGCAGCTCGGTGACCCAGGCGCCCCAGACGCCGCTGGCCATCAGCAGGCCCAGCACCACCAGGATCCCGCCGCCGGTTCGCTGGATGGCCAGGCGGTGCTTGCGGAAGAAGGACATCACGCCCATGCCGCGTCGCACCGCCAGGGCGATCAGCAGGAACGGGATGCCCAGGCCCAGGCTGTAGACGAATGCCAGGAAGGCACCCTTAGCGGCGGAGGAACCGCCGGACAGGCTCAGGAGCTGGACAGCGGAATAGGTGGGGCCGATGCACGGGGCCCAGCCCAGGCCGAACGTGAGGCCCAGCAACGGCGCGCCCCACAGGCCGGCCGGTGGCTTGGCGTGGATCTTCGCATCACGCTGCAGCCAGCCGAAACCGCCCATAAACACCACGCCCATAAGAATCACCAGGACACCCAGCAGTTGGGTGATCCAGGCATTCTGTGAGCCGGTGATCAGGGTGCCCAGCTGCCCAAAGGCACCGCCCAGCAGGACAAAAATCACGGAGAACCCCAGCACAAAAAGCCCAATGCCCGCGAACATCCGGCCGCGCTTCTGCTTCTGCAGGTCCACGCCGCTCAGGCCGGTGACGTAGCCCAGGTAGCCGGGCACGAGGGGAAGCACGCATGGCGACAGGAAGGACACCAGGCCGGCGAGCAGCGCCACCGGGATGGCAAGCAGGAGCGAGCCGTTCAGGATTGTTTCGGCGAAGGGGCTGTTCACGGTCCGGGGCCGCAGCTACTCTGCCACGGCGGCGGTGATGAGGGCTTTGAGGGTGCCCTTCTGGATTTCGCCCAGCACGCGCGAGGCGACGCGGCCCTGCTTGTCCAGGACCAGCGTTGTGGGGACCGCTCCCGGCGGGACGAGACCGGAGACGGCCAGGAGCACGCCGCCGTTCTTGTCGTCGAAGCTGGGGTAGGTCAGGTTGAAGGTCTTGTCGAAGGCCTCTGCGGTGCCTTTTTCGTCGCGGAGGTTGACACCGAAGAACTGCACACCCTGGTCCTTGAAGTCTTGGTGCAGCTCTTCCAGGATGGGTGCTTCCACCCGGCAAGGTGCGCAGGCGGCGAACCAGAAGTTCAGGACCGTGACTTTGCCCTGGAAGTCCGCTGGGGCTACCTGGGTGCCGTTGAACAAAGTGCCGTTAATGGCGACGGCGGCCTTGCGGTCCGCCGCGGTGAACTCAGTCACCGAGCCGTCTCCGGCAACGTAGTTCTTGTTGTCGCCGGCTCTTGCCTGCTTGGCGAGGGCGTCCTCCTGCGCGCAGGCGGACAGGCCCAGGGTCAGGGCGGTCAGGGCGGCGCCGCCGGCAGCGAGTACGGCACGGCGGGATGCTGTGCCTGAGATAGCAGGGGATGTTGTGCGGGGGTCAGTCATGTCAGGCTCCGGGGGTGCTGGCGGCACCAGGGAGGAGTGCGGCAGCGGGCTCGCTGTACTCAACGCGCTGGAGCGAGCCGTCGTCGTCGAACACCAGGGAGGTGATGGACGTCAGCGTGCACTCGCGTTTGCGCGGGTCATGCCACAGGGGCTTGTTCTCCGCACTGAGTCGGGTGGCCCAGATGGGGAGCTGGTGGCTGACCATGATGGCTTCCGGGCCGTCGGCACCGTAGTCCCCGGCGGCCAGCTCGATGGCTCGGAGCCGGGCGTCCTCAACAGCTGACCTGACGCGCGCGGCCTGCGCCTTGTACGGTTCGCCCCAGGACGGCCGGAACGGGTTGATCAGGTGGGGCCAGTGTTTGGGCTTCCCGAGCTCAGCCTTGGTGACCTTCATGCCCTGGAAGTAGTTTTCTGCTTCGATGATGCGGCCGTCCGTGTGGATTTCCAGACCAAGCGCCTCAGCCGTGGGAGCCGCCGTTTCCTGCGCCCTGACCAGCGGCGACGCCGCGAGGTAGACGATCCTGGCTCCGCGTGCGGCGCGCTCGGCGAAGTGGTCGGCGAGCATCTGCGCCATTTCCCGGCCCAGCTCGGAGAGGTGGAATTCAGGCAGCCTGCCGTACAGAACGCGGTCAGGGTTGTGGACCTCGCCGTGGCGGAGCAGATGGACTGTGGATTGGGGCATGTTTACCAGTTTCTCAAAGATGGCGTGCTATCCGAAATCTTCTACATCCAGTAGAACTCAAACTTTCGGAAAAATGTTCCGGAACGGGGAACAAAACATGCAAATGCATGTTTATACTGGATGCAGCGGATAGTTGAGGATTCAATAAATGAAGCGTCAAGCTACCCGGAAGTACCACCCGACAAACCCAAGGAGAAACACCATGACTCTTCCCGCAGACGTCACCACCGGAGCCTGGACCCTCGACAACTCGCACAGCGAGATCGCCTTCACCGTTCGGCACGCCGGCATCAGCAAGGTCCGTGGCCAGTTCAAGGATGCCGTGGCAACGCTGGACCTCGCCGACAACGTGGCCGATTCCAAGATCAGCGCCACCATCCAGACCGCCAGCTTCGACTCCGGCGATGTCAACCGTGACGGCCATGTCCGGGGCGAAGACTTCTTCGACGTCGAGACCTTCCCGGAAATCTCCTTCGTCTCCAACGGCCTCGTGGCCAAGGGCAACAGCTACGAGCTGACCGGGGACCTCACCATCAAGGGCGTCACCCGCCCCGTTTCCCTCGAGACCGAGTTCAACGGCGTGGCCGTGGATCCGTTCGGCATGACCCGCGCCGGCGTCTCCGCTGAAACCACCATCAGCCGCAAGGACTTCGGCCTGACCTGGAACGCTGTGCTGGAAGCCGGCGGCGTGCTGGTCAGCGACAAGGTTGCCATCAACCTGGAGCTCGCGTTCATCGCACCCGCAGCATAATTTTTTCTTCCTGAGGCACCCCGGCCGCCATGTTTCCCCGGAATCTGGCGGCCGGGGTGCTTTGTTTTATCCCCTAGATACGGGCGGACCCGCGGTCTACAGTGAGACCCATGAGCAACAGTGAAGTACCGCAGCCCCAGCAGCCCCAGCCGCCTGCCATTCCTCCTGCCGCCGGCCCCGTTCCTCCCGCCGGCTACCAGCCGCCTCCGGGTAACCCGCAGCCGGGCCAGGCTTACCCGCAGCCAGGCCAGCCGGGCGGCTTCCAATTTGCGATGCCCACCGACGGCCCCCACAACTTCACCGACGTGATGCCCAAGGGCGGGTTCTCCGGCATGTTCAGCGTGACCGGGCTGCCCACAGAGCTCAAGGTCTCGTACTGGATCTGGCTCATCGGCGGCATGCTGGGTGTACTGGGCGGCCTCTTCGGAATGCTTGCCACCTTGGCATTGTTCGCCGTGGCACCCGCATTGGCTGCGGTGGTCCTCGTTTTGGTGCTGGTGGCGCTGGCCTTGGCCGCGGCCCAGATAGTCCTGGTGCTGAAAATGAAAGAGGGCAAGGAGTGGGCCCGCCTTGCGCTCACCATCGTGGCCGGCGTTTCGCTGGTGCTCGCAGTTCTCGGCGGCAGCGTGGGTGGTGACAGTGGCGGGGGCATCGGCAACAACTGGCTGGGCTTCCTCATCAGCGCCGCGGCAACCGTCCTGATGTGGCTGCCGAACTCGCAGGCCTGGTTTAACGCCGTCAAGGGCCGCGCGTAGACGCGTCGCCCCCGGCTGGCCGGGCCTTTACAGGCATTTACGGCCGCGAATAGACAGCCGCGCGTGCACGGTGTCCCCTGGAAACAGGGTCTTGAACGATCCGGGCTGAGTTCTGCGGGAATACCTCTCCGGAATGATCCCCCGCGGCACGCGCCGGGGGTACGGTGGGAAGTAAGCCGTACTGGGGGCAGGCCAGTTGGACTGCACCCAGCAGCCGAACTGACATCCGACCTGCAAAGGACCCTCATGAGCACGCCTGTCCCGCCTCCCGTCCCGAACGAGCCCGAACCCGGCAACCAGCCGCCAGCGCCCCGATACGGCGAGAACAGCCCGCAGTTCGGGCAGCCAACGCCACCGGCGCCACAGTATGGGCAGAACGCCCCGCAGTATGGCCAGCAGACTCCCCCGGCGCCTCAGTACGGGCAGAACGCCCCGCAGTTTGGGCAGAACAACCCGCCGCAGTTCGGCCAGCCCACACCTCCGCCCTATGGCCAGCAGCCGTACGGACAGTCCCCCTACGCCCAGTTTCCCTCTGAGCAGCCGCAGGCCACGGGATCCAACGGGGTTCCCCAGTTGGTCAATATCTCGTTCTGGCTGCTGATTGCCTCGGGTGTGGTATTTGTGATCAGCCTGCTCATGGGCATCGGCATGCTGGACGACCCGGCGATGCGCAATGCCTTCGAAGAGGCCATGCGCAGCGGCGGCGCTACTGGTACGGAATTCGCGTTCGACGACTTCAAGGGTGTCCTCGCCGGATCGCTCGTAGTCCTGGCGATCATCGGTGCTGGCTTGTACGCACTGGTGGCGTTCTTCGTCCGCAAGGGCAAGAACTGGGCCCGGATCCTGGGCACCGTTTTCGCGGCGCTGTCCGTTGTCAGCCTCTTTGGCGTACCGAGCTTCGGAACCCTGGGAACGCTCGCGGGGATCGCGGCCATCGTGCTGCTCTACCTGCCGGCGGCGGCACCCTACTTCCGCAAGCAGCAGGCGTTCGGCAGCCCGTACGGCGCCCCGGGCACCACGCCTGGCAACCCCTACGGCCAGTAGTACCAACGAGTCGAGTCCACACCCTAACGGGCGTGGACCCCACCATCCGCCGAAGAACTAGGCGGTCGGGTCCGGGGTCTGCGCCCGTTGGGCGTGGTAGGCGAGGATCTGCAGTTCGGTGGCCATGTCCACCTTGCGGAGGTTGACGCCCTCGGGGACCTGCAGCATAACGGGGGCGAAGCTCAGGATGCTGTGGACGCCGGCCGCCACCACGCGGTTGCACACGGCCTGCGCCACGGCGGCCGGAAGCGCCAGGACCACCATGTTGGCGCCCGTCCGCTGCAGCACCGCCTCCATGTCCGCGGCGTCGCTGACCCGCAGCCAGCCCACCTCATTGCCCACCACCATCTGGTCGGCGTCGAAAATTGCCACCACGTCAAAGCCGCGGGACTCGAAGCCGCCGTAGCGGGCCAGGGCTTTGCCCAGGTTACCCGCGCCAACAATGGCGACCTTCCAGTCATGGGTCAGCCCCAGGGCCGCGGAGATGTGGCGGCTCAGGTACTGCACTTCGTAGCCCACGCCGCGCGTGCCGTAGGAACCCACGTAGGAGAGGTCCTTGCGCAGAGTTGACGAGCTCACGCCCGAAGCTTCCGCCAGGGATTCCGAGGATACCCGTTCGACGCTGTCGGACAGCAGCGCGTTAAGGGCGCGCAGGTAGATGGTCAACCGGGCCACTGCCGCGGGCGGTATCTGCTTGGCGGCCTCTGTGCCGTGGCCAGGCGGTGTCCCGTGGTTATTCTCTGCACCTTGGACAGCCTGGGGAGATGAATCCAGCGAAGTCACTATCCCCTCCATCCCATCGCGTCGTGACTCCACTCTAGAGCCCCGCCGCTGGTGCCAACAAAGCCGGTGTCATTTTGCGAGGCCGCTTTCCTATTGGGCCATGGCGCGTTGGAGGACGCGCTCCAGCCGGGCTTCGTCGATCTTCCAGAAATCGCGCTGGATTCCATCCACCAGGACCACGGGGATTTCCTCCGCGTACCGCTCACGCAGTTCCGGCAGTTCGTCCACCAGCTGTTCCGTCCACCCAAGTCCCAGCAAGGCAGTAACGCGTCCGACGGCGTCGCGCGCCGCTGCGCACAGGTGACAGTCTGCTTTGGTGATGAGGACTACCTCGGGTTTTGCCATGCATTAACCGTAACGCCCTTCGGGGCAGTGGGCAGGGCCGACGGCGGGGCACGCGGAGGGGCGGGCACTGGCACTGGCACTGGCACTGAAATCTTGGTCACCGAGTATTGACTAGACTCGTGGACATGCCCGAGGAGAAGTACGTCGCTGTGGTGACCCAGCCGGATGCGTTGATGCAGACCGGCGAAGCCGCCTTCTTCGACGTCGACAACACCCTGATGAGGGGCGCCAGCCTTTTCCATGTTGCCCGCAAGATGTACCAACGCGGCGCCTTTACCATGACGCAGGCTGCGGGGTTCGCGTGGAAGCAGTTCAAATTTGTGGCGCGCGGCGAGAACATGGACGACGTCCACGCTGTCCGCGATTCCGCCCTCACCCTCGCTGCGGGCATCACAGTGGAAGATGTCAAGGCCTTGGGTGAAGAGGTCTACGACGAAATGATCGCGTCCAGGATCTGGCCCGGCGCCAAGGCACTGGCGCAGCAGCACCTCCGCGTGGGCCGGCGGGTCTGGCTGGTCACCGCAACCCCCATTGAGGTCGCCGCGGTCATTTCCACCAGGCTGGGCCTGACCGGAGCCTTGGGCACGGTAGGCGAGGTTGCCGACGGCTTATACACCGGACGCCTGGTGGGTGACATCCTGCACGGTGCAGCCAAGGCTGTGGCTGTCCGGGAACTGGCCGACGCCGAAGGCCTGGACCTCAAACGGTGCTGGGCCTACAGCGATTCCTACAATGACATCCCGCTGCTGACAGTGGTGGGGCACCCGGTGGCCATCAACCCCGATTCCAGGCTCCGCCGCCACGCGCGGGACAACAACTGGCCGGTCTACGATTTCCGTTCCGGCCGCCGCGCCGCCACCCTGGGGCTCAAGGCAGCAACGGCCGGCGGCGCCGTGTACGGTCTCTGGCGCGGATACTCCCGGATGCGCGGCACCCGCATCTAGGTAGCAGTACATGTCCCTTATGGGGGCCCCTAGCGTCACCTGAGGCGACCTAGTTGGGCTGGACGTTACCGCTTAGACGCAAAAAATGCCCGCTGCCGGAGAGGCAGCGGGCATTTCACGCTTGTCGAAGTATCTCTACTTCTTATTACGCCGCTGGTGACGGGTCTTACGAAGCAACTTGCGGTGCTTCTTCTTGGCCATACGCTTGCGACGCTTCTTAATAACTGAACCCACGAAAGTTCCTCACAAACTAGATGCAGTACCTGTCTGATGGAACTGGTCCGTGGACAGAGCTACAGACTGAAACAACTGACAGATTCTTACAATGACGTAAAACGTTCCTTAACAGGGTACCGCTTCTTGGCGATGCCCACTGACCGCAGGTAATGCTCAGGCGGTTTCGGTGCGCCCGTCCACCACAGCACCCTTGAGGTACTGCTCGACGGCGTTCTCCGGCACACGGTAAGACCGACCGAAACGCACCGCGGGCATTTCGCCGGAATGAACCAGCCGATAAACGGTCATTTTGGAGACGCGCATGACCTCGGCCACTTCGGCCACGGTCAGGAACTTCGCGTTCGAGAAGTTCTGTTCTGCGGACATTTCCCTATTCCTTTGCTGACGGATGACGACAGTAACCCCAGCTGTGTTTCATATGCGGTGTGCCGATGCTGAGCCATCCACCAACCATGTGTTAGATACTCTAGAGGTTCATGGGGCTGTAGTGAAAGTCATCCGGGCAATCACTAAGCGGTGCGGCGCTTCCGGGCGGACGCCGCGAGCTGATCGAGGACCGAAACGGATACGTCCCAATCCATGCACGCGTCCGTGACACTCTGGCCGTAGACCAGTTCCGCGCGGCCCGCCGCGTGCTCGGTGACGTCCAGGTTCTGGGCACCGCCCACCAGGAAGCTCTCCAGCATGACACCCGCGATGGCTTGGGCCGCCTCGCCGCCGTCCTCCAGCTGCGAGCCGATTTCCAGTGCCACTTCCGCCTGCCGGTGGTGGCTCTTGCCGCTGTTGGCGTGGCTGGCGTCCACGATCAGCCGGGGGTTGAGCCCCTTGCCGGCGAGCTTGGTGGAGGCGCTTTCGACGTCAGCCGCTGAGTAGTTGGGCCCCTTGCGTCCACCCCGGAGGATAACGTGCGTGTCCGGGTTCCCGGCGGTGGCCACCAACGCAGCCCGCCCGTCGCCGTCGATCCCCAGGAAAGCCTGCGCGGCAGCGGCAGCGCCGCACGCGTCGAGCGCGACCTGGAGGTCGCCGTCGGTCCCGTTTTTGAATCCGATGGGCATGGAGAGTCCGGAGGCAAGCTGGCGGTGGATCTGGCTTTCGGTGGTGCGGGCCCCGATGGCTCCCCAGGAGATCAGGTCCGCCATGTACTGGGGGCTGATGGGTTCCAGGAATTCGGTGGCGGTGGGCAGTCCCAGCGCGGTGACCTGCTGCAGGAACTCCCTGGCGGTCCGGAGCCCAGTGACCATGTCGTGGCTGCCGTCCAGGCGCGGATCGTTGATCAGGCCCTTCCAGCCCACCGTCGTGCGGGGCTTTTCGAAGTAGGTGCGCATCACGATCAGGAGGTCGTCACGGTGCTTCTGTGCCTGGCTAACCAGCCGGCGGGCGTATTCCAGCCCTGCCTTGGGATCGTGGATGGAGCAGGGGCCAACGATGACCAGCAGCCTGTCGTCCACGCCGTCCATGATGGCGCGGACTTCGTCGCGGCCACGCTCGACGACGTCCGTCACCCGGGCGTCCAGAGGCAGCGCGGCGATGAGCTCCTGGGGCGTGGGGAGCGGCGTGAATTCGCTGACGCGCAGATTGGACGTGGATTTTGAGGGAGTGGCTGTCGCGGTGCTCATGTTCGGGTCCTGTTCCAGATAGGAAGCGGGCCCAGATCAGAACCCGCCGGAGAAATGGCGAAGGGCAGAGAATGATCTCTGCCCTGTTGGCTCTGAAGGAAGATGGATGCGTGTCAGTTAGACGCGGGCTCCTCCAGAGCCAACGAAAAATACGCATACCAACGGTTTGTCATAGGCAAACCATAACCGCGGGCTGCGATGGCCGCAAAATCGCGGCCGTCACACGTGGAAATCCGAAGTCCTTGGTGGTTACAGGCGGGAGAGCTGCGGCATGAACGTCTGCAGCTCGTGCGATGACACCACCAGGCGGCGTAGTTCCGTGAGCCCTCCGCTGACGTGCCCGGCGGCGCGGGCCTGGACCAGGACATTCCCGACGGCGGTCGCTTCCACCGGCCCGGCCACCACTTTTTTGCCGGTGGAATCGTCCGGGTTGACCTGCGGGCCGCCCGGGGGCAGTGCCGCTGCGTCGTCGAGCAGATCAGTGAGTTCCGGGGTGTAGCCTTCGTCCGCCCAGGTCCGCTGGCATTCGCTGAGCAGCCAGAGCCCGCCCATGTTACGCAGGTAGCGGATGGTGCCGTCCACGCCGCGCTCGTTGGTGAAGTTCGCTTCCCGGCTGGCCTCAGTCAGGACCGGACGATTCAGTTCCAGCCCCACCAGGGACCAGGTGTTGGAGGAGATATACGCGAAGTTCTCTTCCTCAGCTGGGACGGCGGCGACGGCGGAGGCGGTGTCGTGCGAGCCGACGGCCACCACCTTGGTGCCGGTTGGCAGTCCCCCCTGGACGCAATCTCCGGCAGCAGGGTGCCGATCGTTTCGCCGGGCTCGATCAGCGGCGCGAACAGCTTCCTGGGCAGGCCAGGGCGGTGAAGAACTCGGTGGCCCACTCCCCCGCGACGGCATCAAAGAGACCCGTGGTGGAGGCGTTCGTGGATTCCGTGCGGCGATTTCCGGTGAGCAGAAACGCGATCAGGTCCGGGATCAGCAGCGCCTGCACACCGTCCAGGTCCGGCTCGGAGGCCAGTTGGTACAGGGTGTTGAACTGCAGGAACTGCAGGCCGGTGGTGCCGTAGAGCCGGGCCGGGTCCAGTTTCTGGTGGACGGGCGCGACGGCGGCGCGACTGCGGTCATCACGGTAGCTGTAAGGCTGGGCCGTAAGTTCCCCGGCGGCGTTGACCAAGCTGCGGGCGGAGACTGCCTTCTTGAAAAAAGCCAGCGCCTACTTCGCGCGGGAGCAGCGGTAGTGAGCAAGTATGAATTCATTGATTCCCAAAAAGCTGTGCCCGCCAATTTGAATTCCGTGGTGAAAATGTGAAATCCCCGCGGCAGCTCACGTGGCCTTTCACGGACTGGGATCCGGGCAACTGCGCTAGCTGCAACTGACCGACATCCACGAAGGACGCCTCCATCTGGGCCAGCGCACCATCCACTGGCCAAACGGGTCCGGCTGGACTCCCGTGAACAGGCGCACCGCCCTGGACAGCGCCCCTGTCGGCGACCAGATCGCCACCTCCGGAGCGAACCGCTACTCTGCCGTCCTGGCTCATCCAGGCCTCAATAGCGGCTAACGCCACACACCTAATGTGCTGGCGCGCCCATCACGACCTCAGAACATGTGGTTCGATAGCACCTACGCGGGCATCTTTTAGAGCATCGCGCGCCCTTGACAGCCAGTCCAGGCCTGAGGAACATCAAAGGTGCCGTTGCGCCTGGCTGTCTCTCGGAAGCCGACCTGCGGTCCGGCTTCTCGAAGGGATATCGGATGCAGTCAGCACTCCCTCGTCTCAGATCCTTCTGGAGTGTGACCACAACCGCCGCCCTTCTGGCGGTTTCTGTCGCGGGTTGCGCCAGCGCTCCGGCGGCTTCGCCACGGTCCCCTGCGGCTGATGTTCGGATCGCCGCTGTCGGTGACATGAACGGCGTCAAGACCTATGCGCCTGACAGCCCGTCCGGTCGGAACGGTGCGGCGATCACCCGGCTCGTGCAGAACAACGAGATTGACGCGTTCCTAGGGATCGGGGACTTCCAGTACGACGCCGCGTACTGCGAAGACTACG
>NZ_JBVAYW010000019.1:0-66543 GCF_055412845.1 Pseudarthrobacter adonitolis
CGATCACCACCTGGATCGAAAGGACGTACCACCGCCGGCGACGGCAAAGGCGGCTGGGAAAACTCACGCCGATCGAATATGAAACAATCAACCGGACCGCGCTCATAGCGGCCTAAGACCCCGAGTCAACAAAAGCCGGGGCAGTCCCCAGGAACGGCTCGTGGTGCCAGTTGCTCGCTGCGGCATCAGTCTCGTCGATGAACAGCTGTGGTGGTTCGGACCAAGCATCCGTCCGTGGCTGCCGCCTCGGTCTCAAACCAGGGTGCTGGGTGTCCACTAACTCGCCCCTAATCATCTTGCAGGGCTGCACTAAGCGCCAAATAGCGCCGTGAAAAAGCCGACATTTATCACCGAAAGTCACAGCCCATTGCCAGCCGCTCGCCGCAAACACCACAATTCTCAAATCAACCTGTTCTTGAAATCCTTCGTTTGTGAGAGACAGGACGACTCGCCCCGGCAACTACTCTTAGAGCATGGCCCAAACGACGCCCCCGACTGCCCGCGATCCTAGGCCAACACCGGAGCCTATTCTCCAGCTGGCTAATCGTGTGCTCGCTGGCGGCATCGTGCTTTCTGAGAGCCAGCGCCCCGCTCCGTCCAGCAGCCTGTGAACCGACGCGTGATCTGGGGCGCAGGGTTCCTAGCTGTTGCTGCCTTGGCCGCCTGGGCAGACCATGCTATCGATGAGGCTTATCGGGCCGCTGCACGGGAAGGTCTACTCCTCTACGCCGGCATACTTGGAGACTCCATCGCCGCCTGGTTCCTTTTCGTGGCGCTTTTGTCCGGCTCCGTCGGTCTGTTTCTCTTACTCCCCGCGCTGATTTCCAAGGTTCCACGGAAATTGCCGAGGCGAATCATCGGGTGGACAACGGCGGTAGCAGCTGCAGCGGCGGTGCCGTACGTGGGCATCGTCTTTGTCTTCGCATTTATGGGCGCCGTCGGCGTAGGGGACACCGTGAAGATAGTAGCCGCGGACGGACAGTCCGTGGTCGTCACCCAAGATGGTTTTGACGGCGACAGCGTGGACGTCTACATCCCGCACGACGAGCTCCACTACAAGTGGGCCCGCAGAGCTCCCGAAATCGCAGGATGGCCGCGGTGAAAGACCAAGACTGCCACCTGGGCGCCGTCGACGAAGAGCTACGGCTGACCTGTGGGACCACCACAATCGTTGTTTGACCGAGTTCTATTCGCGTCCACATCAGGTCGTTCTCCTGCTCACCCACCACCACGGTGCCATCGCTACAGCTGGCGTTCTGCCTACGAACAATCGCAGTGCAGACGACTTCAGACATTCTGTGCAGTCGACTTCTGAAAACGACATTTTCCAACGGCCCTCCCAGTGCCGCTGCGGCGGCCGTTGGAGGACCGGCTTACGGGACCTAAGCTGCTCTATCCGGGACACCCTTCACGGCGCGGGGCGTGGCACCGATTGCCTCGGCAGAAGGGTGGGCAGTGACGGAACTGCTATTCCGACTAGTCGTACTCGAACACCCAACCTATGTGCGGTTACGCTGACGGCAGGGCTAATCGAACGTGCGGGTGTTTCAACTTCGGTTAGCAGCGCTGGCGGGACCACTATGCACTAACAACTGGAGTGACCTGTGATTAATGTATTTCTCTACGCACTCGTTGCCGTATGCGGCGTCGTGCTGGCGTTCCGCAACCAAATATAGGGTCCTTTCTTGCTGGCTTGGGCATGGCCGTAATTGGGGCTATCGCGGCCCTTCAACAACTTCGTCGGGTGAGGCGGACAAACAACGGGCACCAAGGATCAAAGCAGCGGAAAACGGCGTCCTAGTGGATCCCGAGATAGTGGGGCCGCTAGCGACGTTGGCTTGCCTGGGTCTAGCCGGCGATGTCCCCGCCCTTGCGGAAGGCGTTGCGGCGGGCGTGCTCGTGGACGCGGTCCAGCGTTTCGATTTGCGACCGCCCCTCGGCTATGAGGCGGGCGAAAGTGGACTGCTCGAGCCCGAGTTGCGGGGCCAGCTCCTCCAGCGTCTGCCAACCGCCCACCTTGGCCAGGACCGCCGCCCGCATCAATTCCGATTCCAGCACCAAAGTCATGGGTGAGCGGCTCAGCAGCCGGCCGTTCAGCTTCAGGCGGCCGGCGTGCTCTGCCAACCAGGCGACGGCCTGGCGCTGGGGGCGCTGACGGGTTCCTAGGTCATGGATTATCCCGGTGAGCAGTTCCCGCTCCCGGCCGATCTCCACGGCCAGGCCGGCGAGCTCGGCATGGACCGGGGTGTCGGTGAAGGCCTTGGTCATCCGTTCGATCCTGCCAAGGCCTGCAGTGGCGCCGGCCAAGTGGTCGGACAGGTACAAACCGAGCAGTTTTTCGTCGATGGTGTTAGGGACTCGCGGTGCCATGGAACCTCCCAGCTGTACTCGTGATGCATCAGCATGTCAGGGATGGCGCCGGGCGGCAACCCTGCCCAAGGCCGGACAACTAAACACCCAAGTCATCAGCCAGCCCACTGTGCCGTCTCCGCTGTCCGTTTCGGCTGACGTCCCGGGGACGAGGCCGCTGAGACGGTTGGCCGGTGCAGGTCCTGCCCGTTCCGCTCGGCTCTGGCCGCCGCCACGGGCCGTGACGACCTTCAGCGGCACCACCGGAACCATTTACCCTGCCGAGTGGCCTGTCCCGTTAGGGGGTCGTCATCGTCGGCACTGTGCACATGCATTTTGTGGTGGCATCATGACAATGGACCGGCATAAGAATCACTGGAGGAACATCATGAGCGACCCCGGACCTGGACAACAGCCCCTCGGCGAGCCCGAAGATCCCCGAACCGACAAGCCGACTACGAAACCGACGGAAGAACCCAACATAACGGAAGACCCGGACGGCACGCCCGTGGAGAATCCCTCAGGCTGAAAGCCTCCTGAGGACCCGACGCGAGCCGTCGTCACCGGGTCCGCGCTTAGCTGGCGGCCGATGAGACATCTCCCGCCGGGTGAAGGGTTTTGGGAGCTCACGGGCGCATGGAAGTGGCTGGCTTTATGCGGCTGCGGGGTTGGTAGAGGGTTGCGTCCCTGAGCATGGCGTAGAGGTGTCGCAGCGTCCTCGGGCCAGTGCCTGGTTGTGTCGCTTTCCTTCGCTGCGTTTTCGGTCCTAGTAGGCCCTGCAAGCGGTGCCCCGGCCCGAAGATGCTTTCTGGGCGGCCATGAATGAGAAACGGATCCGGCCCGGACAGAAGCACCTTCGCATGAAGGGCCCCGCGGACGGAGACTACATCCTGTCCAGCTACCCCGGGCTGGTCTAAGCCACGTGACCCTCACCTCGGCGCATATCCACCACGAAGCGGCGACCAGACCCGAGGCGGCCGGCCTTGATGCGCCCATTGCCACACCGACCGGCACCATCTCGCCGACTTGGTCACCGTTCTGAACGCCCGGGAGGAACCCTGGCATTTGGCAGGCAGCGACCGTTTGTAAAGGACAAAAGCACGCCTGGCTGCGGCAAAGGCGCAGTCGGGGGGACCGGGGGATCTTGTGGATGCGTCGCTGGAATGATGCTCTGCTGGATGTGTGGAGTACCTGAAAAGCCCTTTGTATCTGGACATCGCGGGGAAAGGCCTGTCCCTAGCGGGCGTTGCGTTGATGATTTTCGGGCAGGGCCACTGGTTCACCGTCGGTGTTTTCCTCGTGTTCCTCGGCGTGCTGATAGGTGCAGGGGCCATGGTGGCTGGCCATCGCGTGCGGTTACAGAGCGGCCGCTCCCGCCCGGCTCTTTTCGTCTTATGGGACCGAGAGGACGGCGCTGCGGACGAGGATGGGGACTCCTGAACTCGAGAATTTGCCCCGTCCTTATTCGAAATAGCGGCGGACGGATTCCAGGGCCTCTGCCCACCCTTCGCTGTTCTCGTCCAGTGTTCTCCGGTCCTCATCGTGTCCGTCAGTCCTGGTGGTGAAGTCGCTCTCCCTGACTTTTAGCAGCACGGTGCCGGCGCCCTGTTTAGTGATCCAGAACTGGATCAGCGTGGGTTCGAGTAAGGAGTCTCCGGGGACTTCCCAGCGGAAGACGGCATAGGAGGGATTGATCCGTTCTACGGTGCGGATGACCCTCGGGCCGCGCTGGTCATTGCGTACGATGGTGAGCCGGTCATTGATCCTCTCCACGGCAGGGGCCCCTGGACGGCTGCTGATGAACCAGCCGGGAACGCTGACCAGCGCCCACACCTGCTCGGCGGTAGCCCGAACATGCTATTGGCCCGTGCTCGCCTTGACGCAAGCCGGATGGGATGTGTGGTCGGTCAATTGGCACGCCGACGTCAAGGGCCCTGCGCCCCGCGATATCGCGCACTTTGTTGAGGACGCAGTGGCACAGGCTCTGGCGGAATTACCGGATGCGCCTACCGCAGTGATTGGCAAGTCCCTCGGTACGTACGCCCTGCCCTACTTCGTCGGTTGCAAGGTACGGGCTGCATGGCNTCTCTTCGACGGAGGGACCGCAGACCCCACCTGGCGACCTCAGGGAATCCTCAACTCCCACACTGAAACCATTACCGTCGAGTCGGGGAACCATAGTTTGGAAACGACAGAAACGGGATGGCGCAACTCAGCACTCGATCAACTTGAACTGTTGAGAAGGCTTGTTGACCACGTCACTGCGCGTCCGTAAGCGATGGGTCAACGGACGCGAGCCATCATTTTTGATGGCTCGGTCAGCTCAGTGAAGCCGTATTGGGCGTAAAGCCCGTGAGCATCGCCCGTTGACAACAGAATCCGTTTTAGGTCTAAAGGTTCCAGGTCCGCCACTACACCAGCGGCCAGCATCTTGCCGATGCCTTGACCGCGGGCTTCGGTTGCGACGAACACGTCGCAGAGCCAAGCAAACGTAACGCCGTCAGTCACGACGCGACCGTAAGCCACCTGCTCTCCGGACCCGATGTCGTACACCCCGTAGTTCCGAGAGGCGTCGATAGCTGCATCCTGCTTCTCACGAACCCGACCTTGCGCCCAATAGGACTGCTCGCTGAGCCACTGGTGCACGCGGGCACGATCAACTCTGTCCGTTTCGGCGGAGAAGAAATATCGCTCAGTCATGACAACACCCTAGGGGAACGGGGCAAGGCATCTCGAAACAACGCGAGCCAACTTCGGTCCCGATCAGGGTTTCTTCAACGGACGTTCCATAAGCGAATGGATCAGGGGTTCAGCGCGGAAAGCACTCTTGTGCGAAGCAGCTGGTACTCGCTGACGTACGCTCGTGGCCCTCCTGGAGGCCGGACAACGACGCGGGGCTCCCCGATGGTGCGGTGACCTCTGAATTGCTTTCGGGTGAGGTCGATCTCGAAGCCACCAGGAAACCGGTTCCAGTAATGGACTTCGTCCTCCTCGTTGCCGCCGCTGACGTCTGCGATGAGGAGATCACCGCCGAGCAGGTCTTGAACGATGAGAGCTGTGGGTCCGCGCTGGCCGTGTGCCGCATTGTCGGGGTGCCACTTCGCGAGGCTTTTGGCGTCGAGGCAGGTCGTATCTGCGCTCCAAGACAGACGGAATGCTCGCTCGAGCTCGAGCAACGTATGAGACATGGCGACGGCGTACCAAGGGACTACTGAACGGTGAGGGACCCTCAGCGAGCACGTTCTTCAAGACAGGGGCCGGTCGCGAGAGACCTCTCTTCCCCATGGGCCGGTTACGCCTCGGCGGGGAACCCGGGCAGACCGTCGATGCTCAGCGAGTTCCTCTCGGCGCGGTACTCGGCCATGCCGTCCTCGCCTTTCTTCTCGGCCTGCAACCGGAGAAGGTCACGTTCTTCGGTCATTTCCATAACGGGGACACCCCAACCACACGAGTCGCTGATGCGCGTGACGTCTACCGTGATGACCGCTCGGGTGCTCGGGTGCTTGGGGTGAAGTGCCGTTACCTCGTCGAATGTTGCCTCACCCGGAAGGAACACCGCACCTCGACCGTGTAGGCGAACGATGCGGGGACGGCTACCGAACGAATTGAACATGAGGCACACACGGCCATTTTCTCGAATGTGTGCGATGGTCTCGATGCCGCTGCCGGTGTAGTCGACCCAGCCGACTCGGTGAGCGCCCAGGACAGAGAACGAGTCGTGGCCGCGGGGGGACATGTTTACATGCCCTTCTGTCCCAAGGGGCGCGGTTGCGACGAACCACATGGGCTGTTCCTCGATCCAAGCCTTGAGGTTTCTGTCGATGGAGTCGAAGATTTTGGCCACGGTCAAAGCATAGTCCGTCGCATCGGGCCGTTTCGGTTGTCCTCTGAGGGATCGGTTAACGGGACGTGGTGGTTTCCAACTATCGTCGCAACAGGTTCGATCTGAAGGTAACAGATCTCTGTCGTCCACATAGAAGGTGCAGGCCTTGGAGCGGCATGTTCAACCACAACCATAGGAATACCGTGGGACTGTGGGGTGCTGACACCGCGGATGGGCCGTCGGCTGGGCGTGGTTCCTGGGAACCGGCTTGGATGGTGGAGAAGCACAGTGAGGAAAGTTGGAAGTTGTGAGAAATAGTCGTCGGCGTCCTTGGAAGGGCTCACTGATCTTCAGCGGGGTGGTCTTGTTGGCCACAATCTCGGTGATGGTGTTCGTGCCAACGGAGCAGGTGGGTCTGGAGGTCGGAGCGATACTGGCGGGACTGGGCGTGGGCGCCTGGCTTGTGCGTTTCGGTGTGCCCCGGCGGTGGATCGGTTCTGTCGTTCTCATATTGTTCGTCGTGGTCTGGTTGTTTTTGGGTACGGCGGGATACGCCTGGTTTGGCGGGCTCCTCGCGGGAACGATTGCGGGAGTTGCGTGGGGGCGTGCAGTTGCGAACCGCACGGTAGAGGCGGCGGCGCCGTGGATTGTGGATGAGGGGGGGTCGACACTGTGGCTGGGGCCCGGAAAGCGGCTCATGCTGGTTTAGGCGCGTTGGACGGGAAGACGCGTGGTCGGCTGACTGTCGAGCATGGGGCGACACGTTTTGAGGTGGCGGGAAGCGCGTATTCAGGGCTGGTGTGCCATCGAAATGCTGATGCCACCAACGAGGGATCGTGGGCGGCGCTGGTGCGGCCTGGCCAAGTCACGGATGAATCTGTGGAAGTGCCAGTAAGCGATGCGGAGGGTTTCCTTCCCTCGCGGTTGGTAAACGATCTCGGCCATGTTGAAGCGGCGCTGGCAGATTTTTTCAAGAACCCCAGAGCATCATCGTTCGGCCCGGAATGGATGACTGGAGTAGATGCAGAAGCCACGCGCCTGTCAACCTACTGATCACTGGATGGGGTCTTGACGCCTCTTCAGACGGTGTTCTTGCCGCCACCCCCTACCCAGTTCCCACAAGCGGGGACTCCCAGCCCTACACCCCAGCTGTCCACAGCTGGGCGTCAATTCGGGTTATCCACGGCTGAAATTGGGAGTCATCGGGGTAGCTCCCTGGCAGCCGTAGCGGTGGATATCCCATCAGGATTGTCCCCGGTTGTGGGCAGCGGAACGGCGTATCGATGAACGACCAAGACCTCTCTGCCCAGAGAATGCCCTGGGTGCTTGGGTGACCCCGGAGAAGACGTTCACAGACCAGGGCCTGACCGGCGCCAACCGGGCACGGCCCGGACTCAGGGAAGCGCTGGCCGCCTGCCGTGATGGGGACACCCTGGTAGTGACCAAACTCGACTTCCTGGCCCGGTCGCTGCGCGATGCGAAGGACATTGTCGACGAACTCACCCGCCGCGAAGTCCAGCTGAGCATTGGCGGCTCCGTCCATGGCCCCACCGATCCCGTGGGCCGGCTTCTCTTCAACGTCCTGGCCATGGTTGCAGAATTCGAAGCCGACCTGATCCGGGCACGGACCCGGGAAGGCATGGCGGTCGCCAAGGCGAAGGGCCGCCTGCGGGGGAAACAGCCCAGCTTTCCAAAACACAGGAAGCCCACCTGGTCTCCGTTCACCGGGCAGGGACGCACACGACGGCGGAGAATGCCGAACTCTTCGCCGTGGCGCGCTCAACGGTCTACCGTGCCATCAAACACGCAGGCGACCCCGACTGACCGCTTAGCGTGATTTCCCTACCGATCCTCCTCAGACCCCGTAGCGCACGGCGCCACTGACACTTGTGCAGAGGACTTCGGAAATTCCGTGCAGACGACTTCGGAAAATGACAAACTGTCATCTGGGTCAGGTCCGGGGTCGATCCGGTCCAGGTCCGGCGCTAAAGTGTGCGCGTGCCGATGGCCGCTGTCACGGCGGACGTCAGTCGGATGAGGTCGGCCGGGGCAAGCTCAACGTCCAAGCCGCGCCTACCACCGGAAACCAGCATCGTTCCGAGGTCAAGGGCGCTGCTGTCGACCACGGTGGGTGATGACTGGCGCTGGCCCAACGGCGAGATCCCGCCAAGAACATAGCCTGTGCGGCGTTCAGCAGCCGCGGGGTCTGCCATCGAAGCCTTCTTGGCTCCCAGGGCGGCGGCGAATGCTTTCAGGTCAAGGTTTCCGCTGACCGGCACAACCCCCACAGCCAGCCGGCCTTCCACTTCTACCATGAGGGTCTTGAAGACCTTCTCCGGAGCGATGCCCAGGGCTTCGGCAGCTTCCATGCCGTAGCTGGCCGCCGAAGGATCGTGGGCATACGGACGCAGCACAAAAGGAACGCCGGCTGCAGCCAGTGCGGCTTTGGCCGGCGTTCCCTTTGAAGAACCCTTGCGTCCCAAAGCGTTCAGTTTCCGATCAGGAGATTACAGGAGATCAGGACGCGGACCGGGACGTAGCTGCGACCTTGCGCTTGATCCGTCCCAGCATGGCTGTCATGCCGCGCATCCGCAATGGCGTGATGGCCCGCGTCAGGCCCAGCAGCTCCGGCATATCGTCCGGCACCGCTAGGATTTCAGCGGCGCTGAGTCCGTCGAGTCCCTCGTGGAGCACACCGGCGAAACCCCGCGTGGTGGGGGCTTCCGGTGGCGCTTTGAAGTAGAGCCGAACGGCGTCGTTCTTTTCCGTCTCGATGGTCAGGAACAGCGGCGACTGGCATTCCACCACTTGCTCCAGGAGTTCGGGGTGGTCCTTCAGCCGGTCCGGCAGCTCCGGCAGTTCGCGCGAGAACTCAAGCAGCAACTGAAGCCGATCGGGTTCGGTCAGGGCCTGGAAGTCATCCACGATTTCCGCCAATGCGGCGGGCAGGTCATGTGTTGTCATCTGTTCCAGTTTACGCCGGGACCGTGCCGCGTTCCGTGCCCTTCGCGATGGGAACCCGGACGGCGTTGCCCCACTCGGTCCAGGAACCGTCGTAGTTCCGGACGGTGTCAAAGCCCAGCAGGTACTTGAGCGCGAACCAGGTGTGGCTGGAACGCTCGCCTATACGGCAGTAGGCCACCACGTCATCGCCTGCGGTCAGGCCGGCCTCGCCCAGGTAAAGGGCCTCGAGCTCTTCCCGGCTGCGGTACGTTCCGTCCGGTGCCGCGGCGCGCGCCCACGGAATGGATGCTGCCGTAGGAATGTGGCCGCCGCGGAGCGCACCTTCTTCCGGGTAGGCCGGCATGTGGGTCCGCTGGCCGGTGTATTCCTCGGGGGAGCGGACATCGATCAGCGGCTTGCCGAAGTGTGCCAGCACATCTTCCTTGAAAGCGCGGATGGGGGCGTCGTTGCGCTCCACCCGTGGGTAGTCGCCGGGCGCCGGGGCGGTCCGCTCCGTGGTCAGGTCACGGCCTTCGGCGATCCACTTGTCCCTGCCGCCGTCGAGCAGCCGGACATCTTCATGGCCGAACAGCGTGAAGACCCAGAGTGCATAGGCGGCCCACCAGTTGGACTTGTCCCCATAGATGACCACCGTGGTGTCGCGGGAGATACCCTTGGCGGCGGCCAGGGCGGCGAATGCCTCGCCGTTCACGTAATCGCGGGTCACTTCATCGTTCAGGTCCGTGTGCCAGTCGATTTTGACGGCTCCGGGGATGTGGCCGGTCTCGTAAAGGAGGACGTCCTCGTCGGACTCGACCACCACCAGCTTCCCGTCCGCCAGGGCGCCAGCCGCAAGTGCGGTGGCAAGCCACCCGGTGGACACCAGACGCTCCGGGTTGGCGTAGGCGGCGAACTTCTCGTTTTGTTCAACTGCGTAGGACATGGTGTTGGCCTTTCACTGAGACACATGGCGGATCTGCTGAAGAAGGAAAACCTGCATCCACACTAGCCACGGCTGGTCGCCCTGTCCGCCACCTTGTTAACAGAGGGAAATATGGCCTTCGTCACGCGTGGGCCTGTGCCGGCCGGATGGCGGGGGAGGCTCGGGCCATTGCCGGTATTCTTTCTGGGGACAACCCACCAGCAGAACGGACCACCTTGGTACAGATCGAACAGCTTGCTGCCCGCACTCCGGCGGTTTCGGTGGATGAGCTCCTTAAGGGTTTTTATCCGTCCCCACGGTTTGGTCAAGTCTCGTTTGCCAGCTACCGGCCGGACCCGAACCAGCCGTCCCAGGCGGCGGCGGTTAAGGTGCTGGAAGCGTTCGCCGGGGGAGTTGGAGCCGGCGACGGCGACGGCCTGTTCAAGAAGCTCTTCACCAAGAAAGTGGCAACCCGGGCGGGGATCTACCTCGACGGCGGATTCGGCGTCGGCAAAACCCACCTGCTGGCCTCGCTGTGGCATGCCGCCCCAGGCCCCAAGGCCTTCGGCACGTTTGTGGAATACACCAACCTCGTTGGGGCGCTTTCTTTCCGTAAGACTGTTGAGGCCCTGAGCCACTACAGGCTGGTATGCATCGACGAGTTCGAGCTTGATGATCCGGGTGACACCGTGCTGATGTCCCGTCTGATGCGTGAACTGGCCGACGCCGGCGTCAAGCTTGCTGCCACGTCCAACACCCTGCCGGGTTCGTTGGGTGACGGCCGCTTTGCCGCCGTCGACTTTGCGCGTGAAATCCAGGTCCTGGCGGACCAGTTCGACGTCATCAGGATCGACGGCGAGGATTTCCGCCACCGTGGCCTGCCCGCCGCCCCGGCGCCGCTGAAGAACAGCCAGCTCGCTGCACAGATGAAGGCCGAGTTCGACGGCAAGACCGTGGCAGAGGATGAATTCAGTTCACTGATTGGCCACCTTGCCGGTGTCCACCCGAGCCGTTACCGGCAACTTATCGACGGCATCGACGGCGTCGTGTGGCGCAACGTGGAGACCATTACCGAACAGGCTGTGGCACTTCGGTTCGTGGTGTTGGCGGACCGCCTGTACGACAAGGATGTGCCTATCCTGGCCAGCGGCGTCCCCTTCGACAAGCTCTTCACGGACGAGATGATGCACGGCGGGTACACCAAGAAGTATTTCCGTGCTGTGTCCCGCCTGACCGCGCTGGCCCGTGAGGGCCAGAACCACGAGCCGTCCTAGGCAGCGGCCGGGAAAGCCGGACAGTCAGTTAATCGCCAAAGGTGCGGGTGCCGCCTCCCGGCGGGACCCGCACCCCCTTGACGTGCTAGGGCAATGCCCTGGCCAAATCCCTGTTACGGAGCCTTGTCAACCGGCGGAACCGGGTTGACTGGCGGAGCCTGCTCGGTGGCAGGTGCTGCGCCTCGTGTTCCATCATTCTTGTCAACGAGCTTGGAAGTGCCTTCCTGGACTTTGTCCACGTGACCGGCGTACTTGCCGCCAGTCTTTGAGTCGACGAAATCGCCGGCTTTCGTGATGCCGTCCTTGATGGCCTGCTCGTTGCCGTGGATGAGACCCTGAGCCTTGCCCTTAAGATCGTCAATCAGTCCCACGAGCACCTCCCTTCAATCGCGGAGCCAGTTCGCTCCTCCGCAACCGATCCTAGCCCTCTCTGCGGGGCGTGCCAAGGTGCTGTGACAATTTCTGTAAAGTCGAGTTCTGTAAAGTCGAGCGGGCCATTCGGGCAACAAAAAAGCAGCTCACGGAGAGCTGCTGTGTGTGGGCGATACTGGGATCGAACCAGTGACCTCTTCCGTGTCAGGGAAGCGCGCTACCGCTGCGCCAATCGCCCGGAACCGGAAGTCCGGCCAGTTCGGATTTATTACTAGGGTAGAGAGCGGACGACGAGATTCGAACTCGCGACATCCACCTTGGCAAGGTGGTGCTCTACCAGCTGAGCTACGTCCGCGTATGAAGTACAGCCTGGCCGGCGGCCTGGCGTACTGCATGAAGCAAGTTTCCTTGCTTGGTGGGCGATACTGGGATCGAACCAGTGACCTCTTCCGTGTCAGGGAAGCGCGCTACCGCTGCGCCAATCGCCCATTCGTCCGGCGTGAACCGGAATCCATGGTTTTCACCGAGGTGGGTACGGGATTCGAACCCGTGTGAACGGCTTTGCAGGCCGCTGCCTCGCCTCTCGGCCAACCCACCGTGCAAGCTCCGATTCCGAAAAACCTTTGCCGTGACAGTGTCCTGCGAGCGGACGACGAGATTCGAACTCGCGACATCCACCTTGGCAAGGTGGTGCTCTACCAGCTGAGCTACGTCCGCATTTGGCCCGCTGAATCCGTGCCGTTTGGGGCATTTCCTCGCGTTCCAACGAGTAAGAACTCTATAGGAGGTTCAGGGATTCTCCAAATCGCACTTCCCTCAATCGCGGCAGCGCCCCTGGATCCTTGCAATCTAGGGGATTTTGCTAATTACAGGCGTGTAATTCCTGCCAGGCCGCGTCTCGATTTCCATAACCCCGCCGGGTCGGCTAGCATTCAAAGGCATCGGGGCGATTGGCGCAGTGGTAGCGCGCTTCGTTCACACCGAAGAGGTCACTGGTTCGAACCCAGTATCGCCCACCCGAGAAATCTGGTCCGTTTCCGCTCAGCCGAGCGGAAACGGACCTTTTTTGTGCTCGCTATACTGTCAGCCCCTTGTGAAAGAGTCTTTGTATGACTGATCCACTCCTTGCCCACGCCACGGAATACGGCCGCATGTATGCGCGGTCCACCTCCGAACAGTTCTCCGTTCCGTCCATCACCACCGTCATCGGCCAGCAGCCGCACGGACTGGACGGCTGGTTCGGTTACATGGGCGCCAGCAGCTTGGCGAAGGATCCGCTGCTGGCCGATTGCCTGGGCAGTCCGGCGAAAATCCGGCAGGCTGTCAACCGGGCCTCAAAGGCAGCAGAAATGTACCGGGACGAGGCAGCCAAACGTGGTGACCGCGTCCATAACTACTGCGAGCAGGTTGCGCTCCGTGCCCTGGGCAGGCCCCACGCTATGAAGGAAACCCGCGAGGCCCTGGCAGCCAACGGCGAGGAAGGCTTTGCCCTGCGGTTCGATGAGTGGTGGGACCTCTACGGGGTGGAGCCCATCGCACCGGAAATCACCGTCTGGAACAAGTCAGTGGGCTACGCCGGGACTCTGGACCTCGTGGCCCGGATCAACGGCCGGATCTGCGTTATTGATTACAAGACCAAGGGCACCACGCGGGACGGCGCCGTCAAGCCCCTGGACGACAAGGTGGTCATGCAACTGGTGGCGGGCATGAAGGCCGAGGAGAGCCTCGTGGATGCCGTAGCAGGGGAATGGGAGCCCTGGAAGTACGGCGAGGCCCCCCTGCTGCTGGCTGTGGCCATTGGCGAGACGGAAGTCCGTCCGGTCCGCGCCAATCCTGACGTCCTCAAGCACCACTGGTGGAAGTTCTGCGCACTGCGCCGAGTCTGGGAACTGTCCGCCGATACGCTCGCCGCCGGTTCTGCGCTTCTTCCGCTTGCTCCGCCCGCGTCCGCACAGGTCCGCAGCGCCTAGCGCCGCACGCGTGCCCGGAGCACGCCTGTCCGGAGCACGACTGCCCGGAGTCCCGGGGCTGGTGCCCCTGCACCTAAACTGGATAGGTTCGCCATTAACGCCCACCGTGAGGAAAAACAGCACATGGCCATTCTGAATATCCGCATCATCGGTGATCCTGTGCTCCGCACAGTGGCCGATCCCGTGACGGAATTCGGTCCTGAGCTCGCCAAGCTGGTTGCGGACATGACGGAAACCATGGAGGACGTGGACGGCGCCGGCCTCGCAGCCCCCCAGATTGGCGTCAGCCAGCGGGTCTTCACCTACCGCATCGACGGGGTGGAGGGCCACATCATCAATCCGGTCCTGGAAAACACCGAGGACTACCAGACGGACCAGGTTGAGGGCTGTCTGTCCATCCCTGGCCTGGCGTTCCCGGTCCGCCGCTTCCGCGCCACGCGCGCCACCGGCGTTGACCTTAACGGGAATCCTGTCGCTGTGGAGGGGCAGGACATGCTGGCCCGTTGCTTCCAGCACGAGACGGACCACTTGGACGGCATCCTCTTCACCGACAGGCTGGAAGGTGAGGACCGGAAGACGGCTCTGCGCTCCATCCGCAACGCCAACTATGACGCCATCACGGAACGTACGACGTCGAAGCGCGCCAAGACGGTTGGGTCCAGTTTCGGGGGCACGAGCTCTGTCGGGGGCGCCAGCTTCGGCGGCGGCGCCACCACATGAGGGTACTTTTCGCCGGCACCCCCGCCGTGGCCGTCCCGTCCCTTGATGCCCTCGTTGCGGCCGGCTTTAAGATCGTTGCGGTCCTCACCCGTCCCGACGCGCCGATAGGGCGCAAACGCGTCCTGACGCCGTCGCCCGTTGCCGCCCGCGCCGCCGAGCTGGGAATCGACATCATCCACGCCACCCGCGTGGACGAGGCCGTGACGGCGAAGATCGCCGCGGCCAAGCCGGACGTGGCCGCTATCGTGGCCTACGGCGGACTGATTCCGCGCGCGGCCCTGGATATTCCCCCGCACGGTTGGATCAACCTGCACTTCTCCCTGCTTCCCGCATGGCGTGGCGCTGCCCCGGTACAGCGGGCCGTGATGGCTGGCGACGACGTCACCGGGGCAGTCACCTTCCTGCTGGAAGAAGGTTTGGACACCGGCCCGGTCTTCGGAACGCTGACCGAGGGCGTTGGCCCGGAAGACACCGCCGGAGCGCTGCTGGAGCGGCTGTCCCACAGCGGGGCCGTACTCCTTGCCCAGACGCTGTCAGCCGTCGAGGCCGCGAGGGCAGCTCCGCAGCCGCAGCTCGGCGATGTTTCGCTGGCCCCCAAGCTGACCATCGATGACGGCCGGCTCGACTGGAAGCTACCTGCCCTGGCGATCGGCAGGCGCGCCCGCGGCGTAACTCCCGAGCCCGGTGCCTGGACCACCCTGGACGGCCAGCGCGTCAAACTCGAACCCGTCCGGCTCCGGCCGGGTAACACAGATATGCAGCCCGGCGCAGTCGTCCTCGACGGGAAGAGCGTCCTGGTGGGCACCGGGTCCCACGCCGTGGAGCTGACGAGGATCCAGCCTTCGGGCAAAAAGATGATGGCCGCCGCCGACTGGGCGCGTGGCATGGCAACACTGGAAAGCGTGGTCTTCGAATGAGCGAATCCGGCGGTAATGCAGGCGGCAGCGGCGGCAGTGGAAGCGGCGCCCCAAGCGGCGGACGGGGCAACAGCGGACGGGGCAAGGGCGGGCCGCGGAATTCCAGCCAGCGCAACGCCCAGGGCCGCGAACGGAACCGCCCCTCCCAGCGGAGCTTCACCGAAAACGCGCCGGCGCAGCGGACTCGCCGGGCGGACCCGGCGAGGCTGGTGGCTTTTGAAGTCCTGCGCGCGGTAGCCGCCGAGGACGCCTATGCCAACCTGGTGCTCCCGTCCCGCATCCGCCATCACGGCCTGGATAAGCGCGACGCCGGCTTCGCCACCGAACTCAGCTACGGTGCCTTGCGTGGCCAGGGCACCTACGATGCCATCCTGGCCCGCTGCGTTGACCGGCCGCTGGACCAGCTTGACCCGGCCATTCTCGACGCCCTGCGGATCGGCACGCATCAGCTGCTGGCCATGCGTGTCCCGGCCCACGCCGCTCTGGATCAGACCGTTGGCCTGGCCCGCGCCGTCATCGGCGCCGGACCCTCCGCCCTGATCAATGCGGTGCTGCGGAAAGTCACGGCGCACACGCTGGAGGAGTGGCTTGAGGTCCTCGTTGCCGGTGAAAGCGACGAAACCACCATCGCGTCCCTCCGGTACGCCCACCCCGAATGGATCGTCCGGGCGATGCGCCAGTCCTTGGTGGCCCACGGGCGGTCAGCCGCCGAAATCAACGACCTGCTGGAATCCGATAACGAGGCTCCGGTGGTCAACCTCGTTGCCCTGCCAGGCCTGGGAAACCTGGACGAAGCCTTGGAAGGCGGGGCCACACTGGGTGAACTTGTTGAAGGCTCGGCACTCTCCAGCGGCGGAGACCTGGGCCGACTCGCCTCCGTGCGGGAAGGCAGCACGCGCGTGCAGGACGTCGGCTCGCAACTGGTGGCCCGCGCCATGGCGGCAGTGGAGCTGGATCCCACTGGAGGTCCCGGAGCAGAACACCGGAACGAAACCTGGCTGGACCTGTGCGCCGGCCCCGGCGGCAAGGCCGCCCTGCTGGGCGCGCTGGCCAGCGCCCAAGGTGCCACGCTGCTCGCCAATGAACCGGCCCCGCACCGTGCCAAACTCGTCAGCCAAGCCCTGTCCGCCGTGCCCAGGGACGTCTGGCGCGTCCGGACCGGCGACGGCCGCGACATGGGCACAGAACAGCCAGAATCCTTTGACCGTGTCCTGGTGGATGTCCCCTGCAGCGGGCTTGGTGCGCTGCGCCGCAGGCCGGAGTCCCGCTGGCGCCGCACCCCCAAAGACCTCGCCGACCTGGGGCCGCTGCAGCGCGCCCTGCTGAAATCGGCGCTGGACGCCGTCCGCCCCGGCGGAGTGGTTGCCTACGTCACCTGTTCACCCCACCCGGCCGAAACCACGGCAGTGGTCAGCGATGCCCTCCGGAAGCGTGATGACCTGGAGCTGCTGGACGCCGGTGCGGTGCTGGACAGCGTGAGCCTGCCCGGGAACCTGGGCGCAGGCCACGATTCCACGGCGCAACTCTGGCCGCACATCCACAGCACCGATGCCATGTTCCTGGCCCTCATCCGGAAGAAAGCCTGACCCGTGAAAGGTTCCCCCGTGCCGCAATGCTGCATCAACCCCAGCATCCTGTCCGCCGACTTCGTCAACCTCGAAGCCGAACTGCAGCGCATCAGCAACGCTGACGCCGTGCATGTGGACGTTATGGACAACCACTTTGTCCCCAACCTCACCTTGGGCTTGCCCGTGGTCCAGCGCATCCAGGCCGTCAGCCCCGTCCCGCTGGACGCCCACCTGATGATCTCCGACGCCGACCGCTGGGCGCCGGGGTTCGCCGACGCAGGGCTGGCGTCCGTGACCTTCCACGCTGAGGCCTCCATTGCACCGGTCAAACTGGCCCGCGAACTGAGGGCCCGCGGTTCCAAGGCCGGCATGGCGCTGCGCCCTGCCACAGCCGTGGAATCCTACCTGGACATGCTCGAGGAACTGGACATGCTCCTGATCATGACCGTGGAGCCGGGGTTCGGCGGCCAGGCGTTCCTGGACTTCACCCTGCCCAAGATCCGCAGGGCCCGTGCAGCCATTGACGGCTCCGGAATCAATGTCGCCCTCCAGGTGGACGGCGGCATCACCGAGGAAACCATTCTGCGGGCGGCCGAAGCAGGCGCGAACGTCTTTGTGGCGGGTTCGGCCGTCTACGGCGCGGAGGACCCGGCAGCAGCCATCGGACGGCTCCGCGAGGCCGGCAGCATAAAGTTACGGGCTGCGTCCGCGGAATAGTCTGGGCCACCTTGTAGTTATGGCACAATAGCAACACACAATACGTGCTCCGGGGTCGGTGTAAGTCCGAACCGGCGGTGATAGTCCGCGACCCGCGAGCCGGCGCTTTCCCCCTTCAGGGAAGGAACCGGCGGACGGTTGAACTGGTGAAATTCCGGTACCGACAGTTAAAGTCTGGATGAGAGAAGCACGTACAGCTGTATCTGCGGCGCCCTTTGGCGCTGCGGCTTTCTGCTGTCGTATACCCCCGGAGCCATCGCGGTTCTAGAGGGAAGGAACGACAACACACATGAACCCCTTGCGATGGCTCTTTGAAGCCAGGATTTTCCATCCTCCGGGAACCGCAGCCGCCGGACCGGTGGGTGCCCCATGACCCGGATCGAAAACGTAACGGCGTTCAGTGCCGCCGAAACCGCCGCCATGGACGCAGCGCTGGAAGCAGCCCTGCAGGGTCCGCGCGGAGCGAATCCGCTGGTGGGAGCCGTCGTCATCGATGCTGCCGGCCACCAGCTGGTGACCGGCTACCACCGCGGCGCCGGCACACCTCACGCTGAAGCCGACGCCATCACCCAGGCTGAGGCCACCGGGCTGGACCTGAGCGGCTGCACGATGGTCATCACACTGGAACCCTGTGACCACAGCGGCCGCACGGGGCCCTGCACCCAGGCGATCATTCGTGCCGGAATCACGGACGTGGTCTACGCCGTCGACGATCCGCATGACCCTGCGGCGGGCGGCGCAGCCACCCTCCGGAACGCCGGGGTGCAGGTCCGCAGCGGGCTCGCGGCGGGCGAGTCGTTCGAGTTGAACCGTCAATGGTTCCAGGCCGTGGCCACACACCGCCCGTTTGTGACGCTGCACATCGCCCAGACGCTGGACAGCCGGATCGCCGCTGAGGATGGCACAAGCCAGTGGATATCCTCGCCTGAGTCGCTCGCTGACAACCACGGGCTCAGACGGCGGATCGACGCCATCCTCGTGGGCACCCAGACCGTGCTGGTGGACAACCCCCGGCTGACAGCCCGCGACGCGTCCGGAGCGACATCGGGCAAGCAGCCGCTGCGGGCCGTGATGGGCCTGCGGGACATCCCGGCCGACGCCGCCGTCCGGGGTGATGACGGGAACGTGCTCCACCTGTCCACGCGGGATCCGCGGGAGGCGCTCTCGCTCCTTTACGCGGAAGGGGTCCGCCACGTCATGGTGGAAGGCGGCTCACGCATCCTTAGTTCATTCCTGGCTGCCGGGCTTGTGGACGAACTCATTGTCTACGTTGCCCCCACCCTGCTGGGCTCCGGAACTCCCGCCCTCAACGGACTGGGAATCACCACCCTCGAAGATGCCCGACACTGGGACTGGGACCCCGCTGACGGCGGCGCCGTCCTGACTCTGGGCCGGGACCTGAGGCTGCACCTCCGTCCAGAACCAACCGAAGCTTTCGCACCACAACCATCCCGCACTGTCGCGGAACCAGCCCTGGGAGGCTACTGATGTTTACCGGAATTATTGCCGAACAGGGACAGGTCCTTTCTGTGGAGCGCGACGGCGACGCCAGCGCAACGCTCCGCCTGCGTGCCCCCGGCACCACCGAAGGGCTCGCCCTGGGCGGGTCCATTGCCGTCAACGGAGTCTGCCTGACAGCCACCGAAATCGACGGCAAGGAGTTCAGCGTTGATGTGATGGGCGAAACCCTCGTCCGCAGCACCATCGGCGAACTTGCCGCCGGCGACTCGGTGAACCTTGAGCGTTGCGTCCCCGCAGGCGGCCGGATGGACGGCCACGTCGTCCAGGGCCACGTCGACGGCGTCGGGCAGCTGCTGGAGCGTGAGGCGCTCGGCAAGTGGGAGCGCCTCCGGTTCGGTGTGCCCGCCAACCTTGCCCGCTATATCGCGGAGAAGGGCTCCATTGCGACCGACGGCGTCTCGCTCACCGTCACGGCGGTCAGCCCCGCCGCGGAGCCGGAGCCCTGGTTCGAAGTGGGACTGATCCCCACCACTCTGGCCGAGACCGGCCTGGGGGCCAAGGAAACCGGCAGCTGGGTCAACCTTGAAGTGGACGTGCTGGCCAAATACACCGAACGGTTGCTGGCATTCAGCACCGGCACAACCACCGGGGGCGAACGATGAACGCCACCGTTCGGCTAGAGCCGGCCGCGGATGCAGGCCCCGTGCCTAACGCAACCTTCGGACTTGACCCCGTGGAAGATGCCATCCGCGCCATGGCCGCCGGCCGGCCCGTGCTGGTGGTGGACAACGAGGACCGCGAAAACGAGGGCGACATCATCTTCGCCGCCCAGCATGCCACCCCTGCCCTCATGGGCTGGACCATCCGCTACAGCTCCGGCGTCATCTGCGTACCCCTGACGGGGGAGCGCGCCGACGCCCTGGCCCTCCCGCCCATGGTGGCTGTGAACGAGGACGCGAAGGGTACGGCGTACACCGTTTCCTGCGACGCGGCAGTTGGTGTCAGCACCGGAATCTCCGCCACTGACCGGGCTCTCACGGCCCGCGTCCTTGCAGACCCCGGCGCCGGACCGGCCGCCGTGACCCGGCCCGGGCATATTTTCCCGCTCCGGGCCGTTAACGGGGGAGTGCGTGAGCGCCCGGGCCACACCGAAGCGGCCGTGGACCTCTGCCGGCTCGCCGGACTGGAGCCTGTGGGCGTTATCGCCGAGGTTGTGTACAACGACGGTGAAATGATGCGGCTCGACGGCCTGCGGGGATTCGCTGCTGAACACGGGTGCCCCCTGATCTCGATTGAGGATCTGGTGGCTTATCTTGAAGCAGGGGCCGGGGCTCCCGCCGACAGTTACACCGGGCCGGACGCCCGGGCGGAGTAGAGGAGTAATAATGACGGCTTCCGGAGTTTCGGACGACAGCCACCAGAACGGCCAGCACCGGGGAACGGCCGGCACTGGCCACGCGCACCATCCGGTGAGCGGCGGTCCTATTGTGCAGCTGCCCACGGCCTTTGGTGATTTCATTACCCAGGCTTGGACAGACCTAGTCACAGGCGCCGAACACCTGGCGGTGAGCTCACCCAATCCCCCCAAGGACGGCGTGGCACCCCTCGTCAGGCTGCATTCAGAGTGCCTGACCGGCGACGTCTTCGGCTCGTACCGTTGTGACTGCGGCGAACAGCTGGCGTATGCCCTGGAGTTGATCAACGAGTTCGGCGGCACGCTGCTGTATCTGCGTGGGCAGGAAGGCCGGGGGATCGGCCTGGCCAACAAGATCAAGGCCTACGCCCTGCAGGAAGCGGGCTTTGACACCGTGGAGGCCAACGAGCAGCTGGGGCTGCCGGTGGACGCCCGCTGCTACAAAGCGGCCGCCCAGATCCTGTCGGAGATGGGCCTCCATGAGGTCCGGCTCCTGAGCAACAACCCGGACAAACAGAACAGGCTCGCCAAAGCCGGGGTGAAGGTTGTGGAGATGGTGCCTACTGAGGTGCCGTCCCGCGACCAGAACATCCGCTACCTGCAGACCAAAAAGGACCGCATGGAGCACCGGCTGACGCTGGACACACACGTCGTAACGGTGCCAGGCGCCGCTGCCGACGATTTCGACCACGAACAAAACTGAAGGATCAGATTCACGCATGAGCGGACACGGCGCACCAGATATTGACCTCACCACCCTCAACCCGGCGGAAACGTCGCAGCTGCGGCTGGCCATTGTGGCAGCCAGCTGGCACACCCAGATCATGGACGGACTCCTGGACGGTGCCCTGCGCGCCGCCAAAGACGCGGGCATCAGCGAACCCACCGTACTGCGCGTTCCGGGCGCCTTCGAGCTTCCCGTCGCTGCCGCGCGGCTGGCACCGCACTTTGACGCAGTGGTGGCCCTCGGTGTCGTGATCCGCGGCGGCACGCCGCACTTTGAATACGTCTGCCAGGCGGCGACGTCGGGACTGACCGATGTCAGCGTCTCCACCGGCGTGCCGGTGGGCTTCGGCGTGCTGACCTGCGATACGGAGCAGCAAGGACTGGACCGTGCGGGCCTGCCGGGCTCCAGCGAGGACAAGGGCCATGAAGCTGTGACGGCGGCCCTGGCCACCGCAGTCCTCCTCAAGCAGTACACGTAGCAGCCGGAGGACTGCCGGGCGCGGTGTATGTTTGCTCACATCGCGCCCGTCATGCAGCGGCCCGAAAGGCGCCTCCGGGCCGGCACCAAGTAGGCTGGAGGGCGTGAAGAATTTCGAGACGCTGTTCGCTGAACTGAGTGAGAAGGCAGCCACCCGCCCGGCAGGCTCCCGCACCGTCGCTGAATTGGAGTCCGGAGTCCACGGCATTGGCAAGAAAGTCGTGGAGGAAGCAGCCGAAGTCTGGATGGCCGCTGAGTACGAATCCGATGAGGCCACGGCCGAGGAAATCTCCCAGCTGCTCTACCACCTGCAGGTTCTGATGCTCGCTAAAGGCCTGACCCTGGAAGACGTCTACAAGCATCTGTAGCCACTGGGCACCCGGCGGTCAACAATTGCCTGCCCGTGCCCTGCGTGGCCCGTTTGCCTGATCCATAGACCTCCCAACAAAGAAAGACCCCATGCTGCGAGTAGCCGTACCCAACAAGGGCTCCCTGTCCGAAGCCGCATCCGCCATGCTGTCCGAAGCGGGCTACCGCCAACGCCGCGACACACGCGAGCTGGTCATGATGGACCCGGACAACGACATTGAGTTCTTCTTCCTCCGCCCGCGCGACATCGCCGTCTATGTCGGACGCGGAACCCTCGACGTCGGCATCACCGGCCGCGACCTGCTGCTGGACGCCGAGGTGGAGGCCGAGGAACTGCTGCCCCTGGGCTTCGCTGCGTCCACGTTCCGCTTTGCCGGACCCGTGGGAGACTTCGCCACAGCAGACGAGCTGGAAGGCAAGCGCCTCGCCACGAGCTACGACGGCCTGCTCCGCGGCTACCTCGCCGAGCGGGGCATTAGCGCCAAGGTGGTCCGGCTCGACGGCGCCGTGGAGTCTTCCGTACGCCTGGGCGTGGCGGACGCCATCGCCGACGTCGTGGAAACGGGCAACACCCTTAAGGCCGCCGGGATGGAAATCTTCGGCGAGCCGATCCTGAAGTCAGAAGCTGTCCTGATCCGCCGCACCGGCGATGGCGGAGCCGCGAACGGCACCGCCAAGGAGATCGAAGTCCTGATCCGCCGCCTGCAGGGCGTCCTCGTTGCGCGCCAGTACGTGCTCATGGACTACGACATCCGCAAGGAACTGGTGGAACAGGCCGCTGCTCTGACTCCCGGCCTGGAATCACCTACCGTCTCACCGCTGCGCGACTCCGACTGGGTGGCTGTCCGGTCCATGGTTCCGAAGAAGGACACCAACCGGATCATGGATGAGCTCTACGACCTCGGCGCCCGCGCCATCCTGGTCAGCAGCATCCACGCCTGCCGTATCTGAGCGTCCCGCCCGGTTCACGCCGCGCCGCAGAATCCACCCGAGAATTCCAGGAGTTTCCATGGCTGTAGCTGTACGAGTCATCCCCTGCCTCGACGTCGACGCCGGGCGCGTCGTGAAGGGTATCAACTTCGAGGGGTTGCGTGACGCCGGGGACCCGGTGGAACTGGCGCACCGCTACGACAATGCGGGCGCCGACGAACTGACGTTCCTGGACGTCACCGCGTCCTCGGGCAACCGCGAAACCACCTTCGACGTGGTCCGCCGCACGGCCGAGGAAGTCTTCATCCCGCTGACCGTGGGCGGCGGTGTCCGCGGCGTTGCCGAGGTGGACAAGCTCCTGCGTTTCGGCGCGGACAAGGCATCCATCAACACGGCCGCCGTTGCCCGGCCGGACGTCATCAACGAAATCAGCCGGCACTTCGGTTCCCAGGTGCTTGTCCTGTCCGTGGACGCCCGCCGGTCCCGCCCCGGGTCCCAGCCCACGCCGTCGGGGTTTGAAGTGACCACCCACGGTGGCCGTACTGGTACCGGGATCGACGCCATCGAGTGGGCCAGGGAAGCCGCCGACCGCGGCATCGGCGAAATCCTGCTCAACTCCATCGACGCCGACGGCACCAAGGACGGCTTTGACTTGGAACTGATCCGTCTGGTCCGGGCAGCAGTGAACGTGCCGATCATCGCCTCAGGCGGAGCCGGGGAACCGGCCCACTTCCCGCCGGCCGTAGCCGCAGGAGCCGACGCCGTGCTGGCCGCGTCGATCTTCCACTGGGGACCGGACAACATGATGTCTCAGGTCAAGCAGGCCATCCGCGAAGCAGGCTTCGAAGTCCGCTAACCCCCACCCGCTCCCTGTCCTCGCAAGCTCGGACAGGGAACCCCGGCGGGCGTGGGCCCACCGGAGTCTGTTAGAGTCCCACTTCTGCGGACTGGAGCAAGGCGACGGCGTCCGGCTGGCCTTCGAAGGTGACCAGGGCGTGGCGAGTCCGGCCGTGGGCATGCATCAGCAGTTCGCCCGGCTCGCCCACGATCGCCACCGAAACCGGTGCGCGCTTGGCGACGTGCCGCGGGCCCGACGGTCGCACGAGCACAATGCCCAGGTCCACTCCGCGGTAAAGAATGGCTGCCCGTTTGATCAGCTCGTCCCAGAGGGCGTCCGAATAGGCCTCGTCGAGGGCGCGGGGCGCCCAGCGGTCCACGGCCCGGCGAATGTCCTCCGTGTGGACGAAATACTCAATCAGGTTGGAGCTCTCGTCCAAGGCCTTGATGTTCATGGGGGACAGAGCCGGCGGGCCGCCCCGGAAGGTGTTCACCAGGCCGGTGTAGTCGTCAGCGGTCTTCAGCTTCGCCGCGAGCTTGGCGGTGGCCTTGTCCGAAGCCTTGGACAGGCTCTTGATGATGAGGCCCAGCCCCACGGCCGCCTTGCGTTCGCGCAGGTAAAGGTGCGCGGCAAGGTCCCTGGTGCGCCAGCCTCTGCAGAGGGTGGGGGCATCAGGACCGGCCGCCAGCAGGGTTTCGGCCAGGACTTCTCGGGACGGTTCGACGAAATGCATCACTTGTGAAACTAGCACGAGAGCAGCGAAGTTGGGCAGCAGAACCGCCAGCCGATGGGTGCCCTTGTTCACACGCTGGTTGTATGCCCGCTTGTGCATATTCAGGGGCCGCTGATGAGGCACTAGACTTGGTCTGATGTCTGAGCAGCCCGCCTCCGCCCCCGTAATTCTCCCGGCACCCGCCACAAGCCCGCTTCCGCCTGCCGTCGCCGCCGCACTGAAGCGTGACGGCGCCGGGCTCGTTGCCGCGGTGGTCCAGCAGTTCGACACCCACGAAGTGCTGATGCTGGGCTGGATGGACGACGAAGCCCTGCACCGAACCATGACCAGCGGCCGGGTCACCTTCTACTCCCGCTCCCGCCAGGAATACTGGCGCAAGGGGGACACGTCCGGCCACGTCCAGTGGGTCAAGTCGGTTGCCCTGGACTGCGACGGCGATGCCCTCCTGATCCGGGTAGACCAGGTCGGCGCGGCGTGCCACACCGGCACCCGGACCTGCTTCGACGGCAGAGACCTGGAAGTCCAAACCGGCGAGGCACTCTGACCCACGCCCAGGGGCGGAAGACTTGCCCGCAGGCACACACTTTTTGGCAGCATAAGACTGGCGCCGTTTCACACCCGGCGACATTCACGAGGCGACACACAAGAACAGGCGGAGAAGCATAGCCATGCAGGACCTTGGAATCATCAGCCCGGGCCTCGAGGAGTTCCGCGAACTCGCCGGCAACAGCCGGGTCATCCCCGTCACGCTCAAAGTGCTGGCGGACGCGGAGACCCCAATCGGCCTCTACCGGAAGCTTGCCCAGGGCGAGCCAGGCACGTTCCTGATGGAGTCCGCGGCGGTGGGCGGCACGTGGTCGCGGTATTCGTTCATCGGCGCGAAGTCCCGTGCAACCCTGACTACCAAGGACGGCCAGGCGCATTGGCTGGGCCAGCCCCCTGCCGGCGTGCCCCTGGACGGCAATCCCGTGGACGCCATCCGCGACACCATCGAAGCACTCCGGACCAGCAGGTTTGACGGACTGCCGCCCTTCACCTCCGGTCTGGTCGGCTTCCTGGGCTGGGAGACTGTCCGCCACTGGGAACGGCTGACCAGCCCGCCGGAGGATGACCTCCACCTGCCCGAACTTGCGCTGAACCTGGTCACGGACATGGCGGTGCACGACAACCATGACGGCACCGTGTTGCTGATCGCCAACGCGATCAACTTCGATGGCAGCTCCGACCGCGTGGATGAGGCATGGGAAGATGCCGTGGCCCGGGTCAAGGCCCTCCTCACCCGGATCAGCACGCCCGTGGCCCAGCCGGTTTCCGTGCTGGAACCCGCCGCCCTGGATTTCGCCTCCAGCGTCGAGGAACGGTGGGACGAACCCTCCTACCTTGCCGCGCTTGACCGCGGCAAGGAAGCCATTGTGGACGGCGAAGTATTCCAGGTGGTGATTTCACGCCGCTTCGAGATGGAGTGCGGCGCCTCGCCGCTTGACGTGTACCGCGTCCTTCGCAACACCAACCCCAGCCCCTACATGTACATCTTCAGCCTCGAAGACGCCGACGGCCGGGAGTACTCGATCGTTGGGTCCTCGCCCGAGGCCCTGGTGACGGTGACCGGTGAGGAAGTCATCACCCACCCGATCGCCGGTTCGCGGCCCCGCGGCAAGACGGTGGAGGGAGACAAAGCCCTCGCAGAGGAACTGCTGGCCGATCAGAAGGAACGCGCCGAACACCTGATGCTCGTGGACCTCTCCCGCAACGATCTGTCCAAGGTCTGCGTGGCGGGAACTGTGGACGTCACGCAGTTCATGGAGGTGGAGCGGTTCAGCCACATAATGCACCTGGTCTCCACTGTGGTGGGCAAGCTGTCCCCGGACGCCAACGCCTACGACGTCCTGAAAGCGACCTTCCCCGCAGGCACCCTGTCCGGTGCCCCGAAGCCCCGGGCACTGCGCCTGTTGGACGAGCTTGAACCGCACCGCCGTGGCATCTACGGCGGTGTGGTGGGTTACCTCGACTTTGCCGGCGACATGGACATGGCCATTGCCATCCGCTCGGCCCTTCTCCGCGAAGGACGCGCCTATGTCCAGGCCGGCGGAGGCATCGTGGCGGATTCCGTGAATCCCACAGAAGCGCTGGAGACCGTGAACAAGGCGGCCGCTCCACTCCGGGCCGTCCACACCGCCGGATCGCTGCACAACATTGCGGCAGAATCGCTCCCCGGCACCTCTCAAGTCAGCGACGCCGGCACCGCCGCCGGGGAAAGCCAGGGCGCCGAATGACGCCGGCCTGGGCCAGGAAATCCACGCTGGTACTGCTGATCGCCGTCCTTGCGCTGGCCGTCTTCGGCGCCACCACCCAGACCTGGATCAATGTCAGCCTGGACGCGAACCAGGTGGGGCAGGCGGCGGGGGACCAGAACACGCTTCCGGTCCAGGGCAGCAAGGCCGCCACTGCGGTGACAGCTCTGGCCCTGGTGGCCCTGGCGGGTGGACTGGCAGCGTCCATCGCCGGAAAGTTAGCGCGGTGGGTCATCACCGCCATCATCATGTTGGCGTCCGTAGGCATCATTGCCGCGGCCGCCACAGTGCTGGCTGACCCGCTGGGCGCGGCGCAGGGCTCCATCGCCGCTGCCACCGGGGTAACCGGCGGTAACGCGGAAGTGGCTGTTACCGTCTTCCCTGTCCTCGCCGTCGTCGCCGGTGCCCTGCTGGCGCTGGCCGCACTGCTGATCATCCCCGCTGGCCGGTACTGGAAGTTGCGAACCAAATATGACCCCGCCAAATACGGGGCGCCCGCCGGCAGCACGGCTGTCGCCACTGGTCCTGTGGACGAGATCGACAGCTGGGACCGGCTCTCGCGCGGGGACGACCCCACCTGAAGCCCGCTCGCAGCCAAACCCGAGCAACCCCGGCCAGTTCTGCCGATGGACAGGTCACGGCCAAAAAATGGCAGAATGTAAGCAGTATTCATCCCGAGGAGATTCACATGAGCAAAGCACCCGCGTCCGTATCGAAATCAGGCGTCCGGACCGTTGCCCCCGGCGTCGTTGACCACAGCCAGGAACTTGGCCACGGCAACAGCCCCGCGGCCTGGACCTGCGTGATCGTTATGCTGGTCGGCGCACTCATCGCGTCCATCGCCTTTGTCATTGCCAACACCCCCATCTTCATCGCAGGCGCGGCCATCATGGTGCTCGGCCTCATCGCCGGCTACGTCATGCGCAAGGCGGGCTACGGCGTCGAAGGCAGCAAGCTGAAGAACTCCGGCCACTGATGGCGACTGTTCTCGATGACATCAATGCCGGTGTCAGGGAGGATATGGAGGCCAGGAAGCGTCTCGTTTCGCTGGCAGAACTGAAGGACCTGACTGCGGCCGCAGAACCCGCACGGGACGCCTGGTCGGCCCTCGGCGGCACCGCGGTCGAGCGTGACCAGCTGAAGGTCATCGCGGAAATCAAGCGGCGCAGCCCGTCCAAGGGCGACCTCGCCACCATCGTGGATCCGGCATCGCTGGCAGAGCAGTATGCCGACGGCGGCGCAGCCGTGATCAGCGTCCTCACCGAACAGCGGCGCTTCAACGGCTCCCTTGCGGACCTGGACGCCGTCCGTGCCCGCGTGGACATTCCGCTGCTCCGCAAGGATTTCACGCTCGACGAGTACCAGATCTGGGAGGCCCGCGCCCACGGCGCGGACCTGATCCTGCTCATCGTGGCCTCGCTCTCTGATAGCCAGCTCCAGGAGTTCAGCGCGCTCAGCCGCGAACTCGGCATGAACGTGCTCGTGGAGACGCACACGGAAGAGGAAATCGAACGGGCAGTGGCAGCTGAGGCGCGCATCATCGGCGTCAACGTTCGCAACCTGAAGACGCTCGACGTCGACCGTTCAGTTTTCGCGTCGCTCGCCGGACTGATTCCGGCCGAAGCGCTGGTCATCGCCGAATCCGGTGTGCGCGGCGTTGACGACGTGACGCACTACGCCGCCAACGGCGCCAACGCAATCCTGGTGGGCGAGGCCCTGGTCAGCGACTCAACGCCACGTGACCGGATCGCCGAATTCACGGCTGCCGGCGCCGCCGCCATCGCCGCCCGGGCCTAGTCCGGGCACCCGCCGGCCTTTGGTGCCGGCGGCACAACACTTCCGAACGATCAACTGGAACAGGACGGTGAGACTGATGGTTGACGCACCCTCAGAAAACGCTGACAACAACGCTGCGGACGCTTTCCTGCAGGGCGGCTCGCTGAAGCACGCCCCTGGGCCATACTTCGGCGGCTACGGCGGGCGCTGGATGCCGGAATCGCTGATCGCCGCCCTGGACGAGCTCGAAGACACCTTTGAAAAGGCCAAGGCAGATCCTGAATTCCTTGCCCAGCTATCCGACCTGAACAAGAACTACTCCGGCCGGCCCTCGCTGCTAACCGAAGCGAAGCGGTTCTCCGAGCACGCCGGCGGCGCCCGGATTTTCCTCAAGCGCGAGGACCTCAACCACACCGGATCCCACAAGATCAACAACGTCCTGGGCCAGGCCCTGCTGGCCAAGCGCATGGGCAAGACCCGCGTCATCGCCGAGACCGGCGCCGGGCAGCACGGCGTTGCCAGCGCCACCGCCGCCGCGCTCCTCGGCTTGGAATGCGTTGTGTACATGGGCGCTGAAGACTGCCGCCGGCAGGCGCTGAATGTCGCCCGGATGCAGCTGCTCGGCGCCACCGTGGTGCCCGTGGTGAACGGTTCGCAGACCCTCAAGGACGCCATCAACGATGCCCTCCGGGACTGGGTCAGCAACGTCGACAACACGCACTACCTGCTGGGCACTGCCGCCGGGGCGCACCCGTTCCCGGCCATGGTCCGTTTCTTCCACGAGGTCATCGGCGAGGAAGCCCGCGCCCAGATCCTTGAGCAGACCGGCAAACTGCCCGACGCAGTCTGCGCCTGCATCGGCGGCGGTTCCAACGCCATCGGCATCTTCCACGGATTCCTGGATGATCCGTCCGTGAAGATCTACGGCTTTGAAGCTGGCGGCGACGGCGTGGAAACCGGTCGGCACGCAGCCACCATCACCCTGGGCAAGCCTGGCGTCCTGCACGGCGCACGCTCCTACCTCATGCAGGACGACGACGGGCAGACCATCGAGTCGCACTCAATTTCCGCAGGCCTGGACTACCCGGGCGTCGGCCCGGAGCACGCGTACCTGGCCGATATCGGACGCGTTAGCTACGAGCCCATCACCGACAGCGAAGCAATGGATGCGTTCAAGCTGCTGTGCAGGACGGAGGGGATCATTCCCGCCATCGAGTCCTCACACGCCCTGGCGGGTGCCATCAAGGTTGGGAAGCGCCTCACCGATGGCAGTGCTGACCCGTCCGAAACGGTCGTCATCGTGAACCTTTCTGGCCGCGGCGACAAGGACGTTGAGACCGCCGCGGAATGGTTCGACATGCTGGATGAGGAGGGCAAGGTCAAGGGCACCAACTTGTCCACCCGCAAGCCCAAGGGTCCTGCCGACAGGGCAGAAACTGAAGCCGTTCCCGCCACAGCCGCTCCCGCCAGCAGCGCCGCGGACAACAACGAGGACCAGAACTGATGACTGAACAGCCGGCCAGCAAGTCCGCCGCCGCCATCGACCGTGCACGGGACGCCGGGCGCTCAGCGCTCGTGTGTTACCTGCCTGCTGGGTACCCGGACGTCCAGGCCACCATTGACGCCGGCATTGCCATGGCGAAGAACGGTGCCGACCTGATCGAAATCGGCATTCCCTACTCGGATCCGGTCATGGACGGCCCGGTCATCCAGGCCGCCACCACCGAGGCGATCGCCAACGGATTCCGGGTCGAGAGCGTCTTTGACGTTGTCGCAGGCATCACGGCAGCCACAGACGTCGCCGTGTTGGTGATGACCTACTGGAACCCCGTGGTCCGGATGGGTGTGGACGAGTTCTCCCGCCGGCTGGCGGTGGCCGGGGGAGCAGGGCTCATTACGCCTGACCTCATCCCGGACGAAGCATCGGATTGGTTCGCTGCCTCGGACAAGTACGGACTGGACCGCGTGTTCCTCGTGGCGCCGTCCTCCACCCCAGAGCGCTTGGCCATGACGGTCAAGGCAAGCAGGGGCTTTGTTTACGCCGTCTCCATCATGGGCGTGACGGGTACCCGCCAGGCTGTCAGCAGCAGCGCGAAGAAGCTCGTTGCAGACATGCATGCCGCCGGCGCCGAACGCGTGTGCGTGGGACTCGGCGTGTCCAACGCCAGCCACGTCCGCGAGATCGCAGCGTACGCAGACGGCGTCATCGTTGGCACGGCTCTTGTTGCCGCCATCCGTGACGGGGGAGTCCCCGCCGTCGCGGACCTCACCCGGGACCTGAGCGCCGGACTCGTCAGGGAAGAAGCCTAACCACCATGCAGATCCTCCTTCAGGCCGCCGCCCTGGTGCCGGCCAGCATCCCCAGCCCGGACTGGTCCGGCTTCGACATCCCGCTGCCGTGGGGGACTCTGCGGATCCACGCCTATGCCCTGTGCATCCTCGCCGGGATCATCGTCGGTCTGTGGCTCACGTCCGTCAGGTGGGCCCGCCGCGGTGCGCCCGAAGGCAGTGTCTGGGACATCGTCATCTGGGCGATTCCGTTCGGCATCATCGGCGGCCGCCTCTACCACGTGGTTTCGTCCCCGGACGCCTACTTCGGGCCCGGCTTCGACGGGACCGGAGACCTGTGGCTCATCCCACAGATCCAGCGGGGCGGACTGGGAATCTGGGGGGCCGTGGTTCTGGGCGTCCTGGGCGCCTGGATCGGCTGCCGCCGGTCCGGTGTGAAACTCACTGCCTTCCTCGACGCCGCGGCGCCCGGACTGCTGCTGGCCCAGGCCGTTGGCCGATGGGGAAATTATTTCAACCAGGAACTCTTCGGCGGGCCCACCACCCTGCCGTGGGGCTTGCAGATAGATGCGGACAATCCCAACTTCCCGGCCGGCATGCCGGTGGATACGCTCTTCCACCCCACCTTCTTGTATGAGTCGCTCTGGAACATCGCCGGCGTGCTCATCCTGCTGGCACTGGACCGCCGATTCCACTTCCGACGGGCCCGGCTCTTCTGGCTCTACGCCATGTATTACACCCTGGGCCGGGTCTGGATCGAAGCGATGCGGATCGACGACGCCGAACAGATCAACCTGTTCGGCATTACCACCAGGCTCAACGTCTGGACCAGCATCTTTGTCTTTGTAGGAGCACTCATTGTGTTCGTACTCCTGGGATTGAAGGGCCGCCCGGAACCGGACACAGCTTTCCTGGCGGGCCGCGAGCCGGCAGGAGACGATGCCATGGACGCCCCGGGGGCAGAAAAGGCACCGGTCCGCGATGCGGACTCTTCTGTCTCAGATAGTGAATCGCGTGATAATCTCCCACATAACCAAAATGGTGCCCGGATCCTTTCCACCCCAACGGAAGAGGAACCGGCATTCCGGGACGGCGACAAGCCAGTTCCGGAGTCGCCGGTAACCGGAAGTTCCGGCCACAAGGCAGCGGAATCCGCGCCGGAGGCTGGCACGAGCAAGTAGGACGCCAGCACGGTTGGGTAGCAGAGTCAACACTCGGAGCGCCCACACACCACAGCGTCGTGGCAACAGGGCCCATCCGGCCAGCAGACAGCAGCTGGCCGGTCAAGCCCGGGTCGGGGGCCTGCGTAACTGTTCGTTCAGTAGGCCGGTCTGGCCTACAATTTCCAGTAAATAACACTTTGTTGTGCCCATCACATCGGCGCTTACAAGGCGGGCCAACGGTGTCCCTTCCATACGCACGATCTCGAGGAAGGACGTCTCCAATGACCCATCTTCATGGCCCACGTTGGTCCGAAAAAATAGGATCGCGGGACCCCGTCTCCCCGTTCAAGCGCTTTGCTGCGCTGCCCGAGGCTCGGGGTCTATACAACCCAGAGAACGAAAAAGACGCCTGTGGCCTGGCGATCATCGCCACGCTCCGCGGGGAGCCCGGCTACGACATTGTCGATGCCGCGCTGACCGCGCTCCGCAACCTGGAGCACCGTGGTGCTGTGGGTGCCGACGAGGGAACAGGTGACGGTGCCGGCTTGCTGATGCAGATCCCGGACGAGTTCTTCCGCGCCGTCACAGAATTCGAACTCCCCGCAGCGGGCCATTTCGTTGCCGGTACCGCCTTCCTCCCTGCCGAGCAGCGCGAAGCCGATGCCGCCAAGGCCGGCATTGAAGGCCTTGCCGCCGATGAAGGGCTGACCGTACTCGGCTGGCGCGAAGTCCCCATCGTCGCAGACCTCGTGGGCGCCATGGCGCGCGCCTGCATGCCCTACTTCTCACAGCCCTTCCTTGCCTCGGCAACCGGCGAGGAGCTGGACCGCAACGAGCTGGACTCACGCGCCTGGCGGATCCGCAAACGTGCCCAGAACAAGTTCGGCGTGTACTTCCCGTCGCTGTCCTCACGCACCATCGTCTACAAGGGCATGCTGACCACCGCCCAGCTCGAGCCGTTCTACCCCGATCTCTCAGACAAGCGTTTCAAGACCAAGCTGGCGATCGTCCACTCGCGCTTCTCCACCAACACCTTCCCGTCCTGGCCGCTGGCCCAGCCGTTCCGCACCATCGCCCACAACGGTGAAATCAATACCGTCAAGGGCAACCGGAACTGGATGCGCGCCCGCCAGTCCCAGCTCGCCAACCCGCTGCTGGGTGACTCCCCGGAAGAGCTGTACCCCATCTGCACCCCAGGTGCGTCCGACTCCGCGTCCTTCGACGAAGTCGCCGAGCTGCTCTGGCTCTCCGGCCGCCCCATCACGCACTCGATCATGATGATGATCCCCGAGGCTTGGGAAAACCACGCCACCATGGATCCGGCACGGCGTGCGTTCTACGAATACCACTCCCTTCTCATGGAGCCGTGGGACGGCCCCGCCGCCGTCTCCTTTACCGATGGCAACCTCGTCGGCGCCACCCTGGACCGCAACGGCCTGCGCCCCGGACGCTACTGGATCACCGAAGACGGGCTGATCATCTTCGCCTCCGAGGTGGGCGTCATCGACGTCGAACCCTCCAAGGTGGTCAAGAAGGGCCGGGTTTCCCCGGGCAAGATGTTCCTCGTGGACACCGACGCCGGCCGCATCATCGACGACGAGGAGGTCAAGGCCGAGATCGCTGCAGCGAACCCTTGGGCCGAGTGGGTCAAGGACAACCTGATTGACCTCAAGGACCTCCCCGAGCGCGAGCACGTGGTCCACACCGCCGCGTCCGTCAACATCCGCCAGCGGACCTTCGGCTACACCACCGAAGAGCTTAAGATCCTGCTTGGTCCGATGGCCCGCACGGGCGCCGAACCGCTGGGCGCCATGGGCTCCGACACCCCGGTGGCTGTGCTCTCCAAGCGACCCCGGCTGCTGTTCGACTACTTTGTGCAGTCCTTCGCTCAGGTCACCAACCCGCCGCTGGATGCCATCCGCGAAGAGCTGGTCACGTCGCTGACGTGTGCCATCGGCCCGAACGGTAACCTGCTGGACACCAAGCAGGTCCGCCAGCCGCAGGTTTCCCTGCCGTTCCCGGTGATCAACAACGACCAGCTCGCCAAGATCGCCAACATCGAAACGCCCGACGGCGACCGCGTGGCCATGAAGGTCCGTGGCCTGTACCGACCCGAAGGCGGCGAAAACGCCCTGCGTGCCCGGCTCACGGAGATCTGCGAGCAGGTGTCCGGCGCGATCAACCGCGGCGTGCAGTATGTTGTGTTGTCCGACCGCGACTCGAACGCGCAGTGGGCCCCGATTCCTTCCCTGCTCCTGGTCAGCGCCGTGCACCACCACCTGCTGCGCAGCGCCAACCGCACCAAGACCGCCCTGGTGGTCGAGGCCGGCGACGTCCGCGAGACGCACCACGTGGCTGTCCTGATCGGCTACGGTGCCTCTGCCGTGAACCCGTACCTGGCCATGGAATCAGTGGAGCAGCTCATCACCGCCGGTGACGTTGTTGGGGTCACGCCGCAGGACGGCGTCTACAACCTGATCAAGGGCCTCGGCAAGGGCGTCCTGAAGATCATGTCCAAGATGGGCATCTCCACCGTTGCGTCCTACACCGGCGCGCAGACGTTCGAGGCACTGGGCCTCGGACAGGAACTGGTGGACGAGTTCTTCGCCGGCACGCATTCCCAGCTGGGCGGCGTGGGCCTGGACGTCATCGCCGCCGAAGTTTCGGCGCGGCACCAGATGGCCTACCCCGAAGGCGGCATCGAACTGCCGCACCGCCCGCTCCTGGGCGGCGGCGAATACCAGTGGCGCCGCGACGGTGAGCCGCACCTGTTCAACCCGGAAACCGTCTTCCGGCTGCAGCACGCCACGCGTGAGCGCCGTTATGACATTTTCAAGGCGTACACCAAAGGCGTGGATGACCAGTCCGAGAACTTGATGACCCTGCGCGGGCTGCTTAAGTTCAAGGACGACCGTCCTGCTGTTCCGTTGGAGGAAGTGGAGCCCGTCTCCAGCGTCGTGAAGCGCTTCTCCACCGGCGCCATGAGCTACGGGTCCATTTCCAAGGAAGCCCACGAGACTCTCGCGATCGCCATGAACCAGTTGGGCGGCAAGTCCAACACCGGTGAAGGCGGCGAGGACGTGGACCGCCTGCTTGACCCGAAGCGCCGCTCTGCCGTCAAGCAGATCGCGTCGGGCCGGTTCGGCGTCACCAGCCTGTACCTGACCAACGCTGATGATATCCAGATCAAGATGGCCCAGGGTGCCAAGCCCGGCGAGGGCGGCCAGCTGATGGCGCAGAAGGTGTACCCCTGGGTTGCCCGGACGCGCCACTCGACGCCCGGCGTCGGCCTGATTTCGCCGCCGCCGCACCACGACATCTACTCCATCGAGGACCTCGCGCAGCTCATCTACGATGCGAAGCGCGCCAACCCCTCGGCCCGTGTGCACGTCAAGCTCGTCTCCGAAGTGGGGATCGGCACTGTGGCCTCGGGTGTCACCAAAGCGAAGGCCGACGTCGTACTGGTCTCCGGCCACGACGGCGGAACCGGCGCGTCCCCGCTGAACTCGCTCAAGCACGCGGGTGTGCCGTGGGAGCTCGGGCTCGCTGAGACGCAGCAGACGCTGATGCTCAACGGCCTGCGCGACCGTGTGGTGGTCCAGGTGGACGGCCAGCTCAAAACCGGCCGCGACGTTGTTATCGCCGCGCTGCTCGGCGGCGAGGAATTCGGTTTCGCCACCGCCCCGCTGGTGGTGGAAGGCTGCATCATGATGCGCGTCTGCCACCTGGACACTTGCCCGGTGGGCGTCGCAACGCAGAACCCCGAACTGCGGGCCCGCTTCACCGGCAAGCCCGAATTTGTGGTCAACTTCTTCGAATTCCTGGCCGAGGAAGTCCGCGAGATCCTCGCGGAACTCGGTTTCCGGAGCATTGACGAGGCGATCGGCCACGCCGAGGTGCTGGATGCCCGCGAAGCGATCAACCACTGGAAGGCCGACGGCCTGGACCTGGACCCGATCCTGCACGGACTCGAGTTCGACGACGACGCTCCGCTGCGCAACATGACCTCGCAGAACCACGAGCTGGACAAGCACTTTGACCAGCGGCTGATCACCATGGCCACGGAGGCGCTGACTGACCGCAGCCCGGTGAAAATCGCGGTGGACGTGATCAACACGGACCGCTCGGTGGGTACCATGCTGGGCCACACGGTGACCAAGACGTTCAGCACGGACGTGCTGGCGCCGGACACCATCGACATCACGCTGACCGGTACCGCGGGACAGTCGCTGGGCGCCTTCCTGCCCGCCGGTATCACGCTGCGCCTCTTCGGTGACTCGAACGACTACGTGGGCAAGGGCCTTTCCGGCGGACGGATCATTGTCCGGCCGGACCGCACCAACGTCTTCAAGGCCGAAAGCAACGTCATTGCCGGCAACGTGATCGGCTACGGTGCCACCAGCGGCGAGATGTTCCTGCGCGGCCAAGTGGGCGAACGCTTCCTGGTCCGCAACTCCGGAGCCACCGCAGTTGTTGAAGGCATCGGCGACCACGGCTGCGAGTACATGACCGGCGGGCAGACGCTGATCATCGGCCGAACCGGACGCAACTTCGGCGCCGGCATGTCCGGCGGCACTGCCTATGTGCTGGACCTGCAGACCACGCAGGTCAACAAGGACGCCCTGCAGTCCGGCGAACTCCAGCTCGTTGAACTCGACGCCGAAGACCGGGACATTGTCCACGGTCTGCTGGTCAAGCATGTCGAGGAAACCGAATCGCTCCACGCGGCACGGCTGTTGGAGAACTTCGACGACACTGCTGCCCGCATTACCAAAGTGCTGCCCCGCGATTACGCGGCAGTCCTGCAAACCCGTCTGGACGCCATCGAAGAGGGCCTAGACCCTGATGGCGAAGAAGTATGGGCCCGAATCCTGGAGGTGACCGGTGGCTGATCCACGCGGATTTCTTAAAGTACGCCAGCGTGAAACCCAGCCGCGCCGCCCCGTTCCCGTCCGCATCATGGACTGGAAGGAAGTCTACGAGGCCCAGGAAAAGGGCGTCCTGAAGGCCCAGGCCGGTCGCTGCATGGACTGCGGCGTGCCGTTCTGCCACCAGGGCTGCCCGCTGGGCAACCTCATCCCCGAATGGAACGACCTCACCTGGCGGGACAAGGGCGAGGAAGCGATTGAGCGGCTGCACGCCACCAACAACTTCCCCGAGTGGACCGGCCGGCTTTGCCCGGCACCGTGTGAGGCGTCCTGTGTGCTGGGGATCAACCAGCCTGCGGTCACCATCAAGCAGGTTGAAGTCTCCATCATCGACGAAGCGTTCGAAAACGGCTGGGTCAACCCGCTGCCTCCGGCGCGCCTGACCGGAAAGACCGTTGCCGTCGTCGGCTCCGGCCCTGCCGGCCTGGCCGTGGCGCAGCAGCTGACCCGGGTGGGCCACACCGTTGCGGTGTACGAGCGTGACGATAAGATCGGCGGCCTCCTCCGCTACGGCATTCCCGACTTCAAGATGGAAAAGGAGCAGGTGGACCGCCGCGTCGAGCAGATGAAGGCGGAAGGCACCCGCTTCCGCACCGGCGTCGCCGTGGGCACCGACGTGACGTGGGAGCAGCTGCGACGCCGCTACGACGCCGTCGTGGTTGCCACCGGCGCCACCGTCCCGAGGGACCTGCCCATGCCGGGCCGCGACTTTGACGGCGTGCACTTCGCCATGGATTACCTGGTGCCGGCCAACCGCGTTGTCGCGGGGGAGACGGTTGAGAACCAGATCCACGCCAAGGGCAAGCATGTGGTGATCCTCGGCGGCGGCGACACTGGCGCTGACTGCCTCGGCACCGCGCACCGCCATGGAGCCGCGTCGGTGACCACCCTGGCCATCGGCAAGCAGCCGCCGGCCGAACGTGCCGGGCACCAGCCCTGGCCCACATTCCCCACGCTGTTCGAAATGGCCAGCGCCCACGAGGAAGGCGGCGAACGTACGTACCTCGCCTCCACCGTGGAGTTTGTCGGCGAAAACGGCCAGCTCACCGGCGTCAAGGTTGCCGAAACGGAATTCGTGGACGGCAAGCGGCTCCCGAAGGCCGGCACCGAATGGGTCATCCCGGCGGACCTGGTCTTCCTGTCGCTGGGCTTCACCGGTGCCGAGCCGGCTGGCATCACCGAGCAGGTCAGCGCCGAATTCGACGGGCGCGGCAACGTGACCCGCGACGGGTACTACATGACCAACACGGAGGGCATCTTCGTGGCCGGTGACGCCGGACGCGGGCAGTCGCTCATCGTGTGGGCCATCGCTGAAGGCCGGGCCTGTGCCGCCGCCGTGGACAAGTTCCTTATGGGCAGCACCATCCTGCCGGCGCCGGTGGCTCCGACGGACCGGGCCATCACGGTTCTCTGACACCAGTCAGTTCGCCGCGGATTAACCTCCACAACAACTTAACCAATGCAGGACACTACTAGGGTAGGTATATGAGACGCGCTAAGATTGTGGCCACTTTTGGCCCGGCAATTGCCAGCTTTGAGAACACGCTCGCGGTGTTGGAAGCCGGGGTGGATGTTGCCCGGATGAACATGAGTCACGGTGACTACGCCGTGCACGACAACACCTACGAGAATGTCCGCAAGGCAGCAGCCCAGCTGAGCAAGCCTGTGGCAATCATGGCTGACCTGCAGGGCCCCAAGATCCGTCTTGGGCGCTTTGTGGACGGCCCCCACGCCCTGGCCGAGGGTGACATCTTCACCATCACCACCGAAGACGTTCCGGGTACCAAGGAGATCTGCTCCACCACGCTGAAGAGCCTCACCGAGGACGTCAACGTGGGCGACGCCCTGCTGATCGACGACGGCAAGGTCGCCCTGCGGGCGATCGAGGTCGACGACGTCAAGGTCGTGACAGAGGTAACCGTCGGCGGGATGGTGTCCAACAACAAGGGCATCAACCTTCCCGGCGTTGCGGTCAACGTCCCGGCGCTGAGCGAAAAGGACGAGGACGATCTCCGCTGGGCCATGCGCCGCGGTGTTGACCTGGTTGCCTTGTCGTTCGTCCGTGACGCCTCCGACATTGTCCGTGTGCACGAGATCATGGACGAAGAAGGCCGCCGTGTGCCGGTCATCGCCAAGATCGAAAAGCCGCAGGCAGTGGACCAGCTGCACGAGATCATCGACGCCTTCGACGCCATCATGGTGGCCCGTGGCGACCTCGGTGTGGAACTTCCGCTTGAGGAAGTGCCGATCGTGCAGAAGCGCGCCATCGAACTGGCACGCCGCTGGGCGAAGCCGGTCATCGTGGCCACGCAGGTCCTCGAATCCATGATCGACAACCCGCGCCCCACGCGTGCAGAGGCTTCGGACTGCGCCAACGCCGTGCTCGACGGTGCAGACGCCGTTATGCTGTCCGGCGAGACCAGCGTGGGCAAGTACCCGATCGAGACCGTCAAGGTCATGGCCAGGATCATCGAATCCACCGAGGTCCACGGCCTGGAACGCGTTCCGCCGCTGGGCACCAAGCCCAAGACCCGTGGTGGCGCCATCACCCGCGCGGCCGTCGAAATCGCCGACCAGCTGGAAGCAAAGTACATCTGTACTTTCACCCAGTCCGGTGACTCGGCACGCCGCCTGTCACGCCTGCGTCCCATCCGGCCGGTGTTCGCTTTCACTCCGGTGGAGCACGTCTGGAACCAGTTGGCACTGACCTGGGGCATCCAGCCGGTGCTGGTCCCCATGGTGGGCCACACCGACGAGATGACCGCGCAGGTTGACCGCAGTCTGCTCGAAATGAAACTCGTCGAAGACGGTGACCTGGTGATCATTGCCGCCGGGTCACCTCCCGGAAAGGCCGGTTCCACCAACTCGCTGAAGGCGCACAAGGTGGGCGACTTCGCAGACGCCGGCAGCCTGGGCGACGAAGCTGGTGCACCCAGGGAAAAGCTCGGCCCATGGCCGACGGTCTAACAACCTAAAAATGGAAGGACCCCTGCCAGCTGGCAGGGGTCCTTCCATTTAGGTTCCGGTGATTGAGCCTGGGGCCACGACCGCAGGGTTCCCTGACCGACTTTGTGAGGTTGGGGAGCGAAATCCCGACAGGCTCAATCGAGAATTTTTTAGTTGACTTGGTTGATGATGGTCTCGGCAACCTCGCGCATGCTGAGGCGGCGGTCCATGGACGTCTTCTGGATCCAGCGGAAAGCTTCCGGCTCCGTCAGGCCCATCTTGGTGGTCAGCAGGCTCTTGGCGCGCTCGACGAGCTTGCGGGTGGCGAATTGCTCTTGCAGGTCCGACACTTCGCTTTCGAGGGCCTTGATTTCCTCGTGGCGGGAGAGCGCAATTTCCAGGGCCGGGATGAGGTCGGCCGGAGTGAAGGGCTTGACCACGTAGGCCATGGCGCCGGCGTCGCGGGCGCGCTCCACGAGTTCCTTCTGGCTGAAAGCCGTCAAAAGGACCACGGGGGCGATGCGAGCTTTGACGATCTTCTCGGCTGCGGTGATGCCATCCATTATGGGCATCTTGACGTCCATCAGGACGAGGTCCGGCTTGAGTTCCTCGGCGAGCTGCACTGCCTTCTCGCCGTTGTCTGCTTCGCCCACCACGTCATAGCCTTCGCCGCGCAGGATCTCGATGATGTCGAGTCGGATGAGGGTTTCATCCTCGGCCACAATGACGCGGCGCGCCGGCTGGGACGTGGGTTTTGACTCCGTCTGTTCAGTCACGGGATCTCCTTGGAAAGGTACGGCAGGAACATCACCATCTTAGGTGCGCCCGTGGCCGTACTTTGATCTGCATGGTCTTTTGCGGCGTCAGCGGCGCGATTCTGGAATTCAGCCTATCTGCATGTAGAGTAATTCCGCGTACGTGAAGCGATCGCGTTGCTCACAATCAGCTGTGGGCTACCGGTTTGCACAACGTATTCCGCGCCCGAGTGGCGGAATTGGCAGACGCGCCGCACTCAAAATGCGGTATCGAAAGGTGTGTGGGTTCGAGTCCCACCTCGGGCACGTGTTTTCCCTGTTCAGGGGCTTGTGGGCCTCTGAGTGTGCACAAATGTTCACATGTGGGCCCCTTCGGGGGCCATTTTTTGTTGGCGGCCGGTGCTGTGGCGGGGCGACTCTTTCTCTGGTTGGGCAGCGGTGTCGCTGCTACTCATTCATGACAGGAAGCACATGGGACCACATGACTTCCTGGTCGAAGGCGGTTGGCAGGTCGCTATCTCGTGCGACGATGCGGAGTCCCCACAACAGATTTGGCAGCAGCGGACTGCGGAAACCTTCCAAGTTCAGACTCTCGACGGGGGCGAGAGTGACGTCGAGCCCGCGCGGGCCCAGATCTGGTTGCGGTTCCGCGGCGGTTCGGGTTGAGCAGAAGGCCGAGCGCTGCGGTGAGCCTGCCGTCGTGGAACACTGTGCTGACGATGCGCGTCGGAGCGCGAAGTAAAAGCGAGAAGCGGGCCTAAGCTCCGCGGCCGGCAAGCGCCATGTATAATTCTGGATCCAACGGATCGGGACAACCAGCAATGTTCGCCAATTGCCGTGGCAGGGATTGTCTGTGAGCCGTCTTGAAGCGCCGCATCCATTTACGAATGATGCGCACTGTCACATGCCGCAGTACTCGCAGATGGCGGCCGACTTCTTATCGGCTTCATCGATGGATTGTTCGCCACGGTGACGGTTCGGGGTGCTTGGAACGACAGGAGCCTGATCCAATCGGGCTGGTACTCCTGCAGATGCACTTCCGGCAGTGCAGTGGCGGTCTCCTGGACAACTATGGCGGCCTCCAGTTCGGCGAGCTTGGCGCCGAGGCAGCGGTGGATGCCGGAGCCAAAAACAAGGCCGTAGCCGGTGGATTGCCCGCGCCGAAGCGCCTCCGAAGTCATTGACAGACGCTCGGGTCCGCCCGGTGACGTGACGGTGTTGCCGCTCAGTTCGAGGAGGATTTCGGTGCCAGCCGGGATCAGGCCGCCGCCGAGGTTCGTGTCATGGGCGGCCACCCGGCGCCAGGTTGGGACGGATGATTCCGTGGCAAGCACGTGCCGGACCATGGGCCCGGAGCCTGCTTCGGATGCCGCGTCCTTCCAGCCCGCCGGCGCGGACCCCTCAAGGAGCCGGAACAGGGTGGTGCTGATGAGCTGTGTGGTTGTTTCCTGCCCGGCGATCAGCAGGAAGTAGCCGAGCGAGCAGATTTCAGGCGTGGACAGGCCGTGCTCGGCCAGGGATTTGAGCAGGTTCCGTCCGGGGGCCGCCCTGGATTCCGCGACGAGCTTCCGCAGCCAGACGTAGAAATCTGCGGCGCTGTGGGCCAGTTCGAGTTGCCGGTCCTCGTTAGGCCAGCCCCAGAAGAGCTCCATGGAGTCAAGGCCCCACCGTTTGAGGTCCGTAAGATCCCGGACGGGCAGCCCGAGGAGTTCGAGCATGACGACTGCCGGGGGAAACGCCGCGACCGCCTGCACGAGGTCCACTTGGCCGGAATAATCGAGCTGGGCCGCGGCGTTCCGTGCCGCTTCCCGGGCCAGTTCCCGGATCCGCGGCTCCATGGCGGCGACCGTGGCGGGTGTGAAGAAGCCTGCCACGACCTTGCGGATTCCGGAATGTGTGCCCGTGTGGTTGCTGGCCAGGACGGGAGGCAAGGCAAAGCGCACGCGCTGCAGCACGCGCAGTGCCGGTCCTTCCAGTGGCCTGACCGCGACCAGGGCATTCGCGGGGCTGAAGTCGGCAGGCCGGTGCAGCACTTCACGGACCACGTCAGGGTCACGCACCACGAGGTACGGGCACCGGGCCCCGTCGGCGCCGGCAGTCTGACCCGTAGCCTTACTCTGTCCAGGTCCTCCCGGCACCAGCACCTCCGCGGGTCCGGCCGTCATCGCCGGGTTCATGCGGGCAGGCCGTTCAGCCAGGCAGCTGCTCCGGCACGGAAATCCGCCGGGGACAGTTCCGCCGCCTGCTCCGGAAGGGCGCCGAGGAAGGGCACCCGCAGCGATCCGAGGACCTGCCGGTTGCTGTGATGTACGAAGTCAGGGTTGTGTGGCCAACTTCCGAGCACGACGCCGATAACTTGCAGGTCCCGCGCGTCCAGCGCCTCGAGGGTCAGGGCGGTGTGGTTCAGAGTGCCGAGGGCCGGCCGGGCGACCAGCACAAATGCCGCCGCCAGGAGTGATCCAAGCTCCGCCAGGGTGCCACCGTCGGAATCCAGCTCCACCAGCAGGCCGCCTGCGCCCTCCACCAGGACGTGATCGTGGGACGCGGCGAGCTCGCGGACCCGCTCGGCGTGTGCAGTAACCGGGGGGAGGGGCGTTCCGTCGACGGCGGCAGCCGCGACAGGTGCCAGCGGCTCCTGCAGGACGACTCCGGTTTCAGCTGTCACGGCGCCGGCGAGCCGGACAATTTCGGCGGCGTCAGAATCGCCGGCGCCGGCGCCTGACTGGCACGGTTTGTACACCGCGACGCTGCGCCCTGTTCCGCGGAGGACGGCGGCGAATGCCGCCGTCGTGATGGTCTTACCGACGCCGGTGTCCGTACCGGTGACCAGGATGATGCCGGGCAGGTTCATGGAAGTTCCTCCAAAATGCCGCGCAGCACTGCGCAGCAGTCATCTAGTTCGTTGGGCGTAAGCGTGGCGCGCGCGGTTAGGCGCAGCCGGGAAATCCCGTCCGGAACGGATGGCGGGCGGAAGCAGCCGATCCGGACGCCGGCAGTCCGCGCCGCCTCGGCAGCAGCCAAGGCAGATGCGGCGGACGGCATGGCGATGGACTGGACAGCCCCCACTGTCTGCTCGACGGCGGCGCCGCGGGATGCGAGGGCAGGGGCGAACCCGGCGGCCAGCGCCGCAGCGTTGCTTCGCACGGATCCGGCCCGCCAGGGCTCATCCCGGATAATCCGCACCGCCGCGAGGGCTGCGGCGGCGGACGCAGGCGCCAGTCCGGTGTCGAAAATGAAGCTTCGGGCCCGGTTGACGAGGTGTTCCTGCAGCAGCGCGGATCCCAGGACCGCTCCACCCTGGCTGCCCAGGGCCTTGGACAGCGTCGCGGTGATGACCACATTCGGATGCCCGGCGAGGGCTGTCCCGGCCACCGCGCCGCGGCCCTGGAAGTCACCGGTGCCGGTGACTCCGAGGCTGTGGGCCTCGTCGATGAGCAGCACGGCGTCGTGGTCCTCGGCCAGGGCCAGCAGGCCGGCAAGCGGGGCTGCGTCGCCGAGGACGCTGTAGATGGATTCGACGGCGATCAGTGCCCGCGGCTCCGGCCGGTCGGCAAGCAGGCGGCTCGCTTCCTCCACACTGTTGTGGGTGAACGATTCCGTGCGGGAGCGGCTGAGCCGGAAACCGTCGATCATTGAGGCGTGACAGTGTTCGTCCGCGACGATCAGGGTCCCGGGGCCGCCGAGCGCCGTGATCACACCGATGTTTGCCAGGTAGCCGGAGGAGAACACCAGCGCCGTTTCCATCCCCGCCAGCATGGCCAGTTCCTGCTCCAGGTCCAGATGCAGCCGGGTGGTTCCGGCCACCAGGCGCGAGGACGTGGCGCCCGCGCCCCACAGCGACGCGGCCGCCGCAGCGGCCTCGGTAACTCGAGGGTCTGCCGCGAGGCCCAGATAGTCGTTGCTGGCCAGATCGATGAACTGCTCGTCCGCGGCGCGGGGGAGTGGGCGGCGGACCAGTCCCCGGCGCTCCCGGACTGCGGCCTGCCGCTCGAGCCACTGGGTCATCGAGGTGCTCATGCCGCACCTACGGACCGTGCCGGGGCGCGCTCGTGGACCTCGGCGACGGCGGCCGTCATGCCGGCGGTGATCTGTTCAACGTCCCCTGCGGTGCTTATGTATGGGGGCATGGTGTAGACGAGGTTCCGGAACGGCCGGACCCAGACCCCTTGCCGGATGGCCGCGGCGGTGACAGCGGTGACGTCGACGGCGTCGTGCAGTTCGATGACTCCGACGGCGCCGATGGTGCGGACATCCCGGACGGCCTCGAGTGCCAGGGCGGGGGCGAGCCCGGACACCAGGCCCGCGCCGATCCGGGCAACGTCGGCCTGCCAGCCGCCGCCGTCGATGATGCTGAGGCTGGCGTTGGCCACCGCACAGGCCAGCGGGTTGCCCATGAAGGTAGGGCCGTGCAGCAGCGCCCCGGCCTGGCCACGGGACACAGTCGACGCAATCTCCCCCGTGCAGAGCACGGCGGCGAGGGTCAGGTACCCGCCGGTCAGCGCCTTGCCCACGCACATGATGTCGGGCACGACGCCGGCGTGATCGGCCGCGAACAGCTCCCCGGTGCGCCCGAAACCGGTGGCGATCTCATCAAAGATGAGCAGCAGGCCATGCCGGTCTGCCACCTGCCGCAGTGCCGTCAGGCATTCGGCCGGGTAGGCGTGCATGCCGCCGGCACCCTGGAGGACCGGTTCGACGATGATCGCGGCCAGCTCGCCGGAATGCGCAGCCGTGAGGTCCCCGAGCTCGGATGCCCACGTCTGAACGGATTCGGGAGTCGCGGAAGCAGCCTCCGGGGGACGCGGCGCAAACACGTTGCTGGCCAGCAGGCCCGGGAAGGCGGAATGCATGCCGTCCAGGGGATCGCAGACCCCCATCGCCGCGAACGTATCGCCGTGGTATCCGCCACGGATGCTCAGGAACCGCCGTCTCTGCGGGTGCCCGGACGTGGTCTGGAACTGCACCGCCAGCTTCAGCGCAACCTCCACGGCAACCGAACCCGAGTCCGCAAGGAACACCCGTTCCAAGCCCGGCCGTCCGGGCGCGGCAGGGGCCATATCCACCAGCCGCTCGGCAAGTTCCACCGCTGGGGCATGCGTGAGGCCGCCGAACATCACATGGCTGAAACTCTCCAGCTGCCGCCGCACGGCGGCGTCCAGTACCGGGTTGCGGTAGCCGTGGATCACCGACCACCACGAAGACATCGCATCCACCACGCCATGGCGGGTGCCGTCCTCGGCCCGAAGCCGTAGCCGCACGCCGTCGGCCGCCTCGACCTCCCACAGCGGAAGGTCCGGGGACGCCGGCGCGTAGGGGTGCCACAGCCGTGCGCGGTCCCGCTGGATCAGACCCGGCTGTGTCTCGCCACTCATGGTGCGAGCACTCCGTGGCGGGAGCATTCGGCGGTCCAGCCCAGCGGCGTCACCTGGACTTTCATACGCCGCCGGCAGGCGGCGCAGTACCGCGGCGGTTCCATCGCGAGATGGTCGCCGCAGCGGCGGTGAACGTCTGACGCCGGGCTGTCGCCGCCGTCGGACGGTACGCCGCAGTGCCCACAGAACGTAGCGGTGGAGTCAATGGTTGAGCTCGTCGAAGCCCGCTTCATAGTGTCTTCTGGAGTTCCTTGATGGGCATGTTCAGCTCGACGAGCAGGTTCAGGTCGGCGTCTGCCGGGCGGCCCAGGGTGGTCAAGTAGTTGCCGACGATGACGGCGTTGATGCCGCCCATGAGGCCTTGGCGGGTGCCGAGGTCGCCGAGGGTAAGCTCCCGTCCGCCGGCGTAGCGGAGCACGGTGCGGGGCATCGCCAGCCGGAACGCGGCGATGGCGCGGAGGGCGTCCTTGCCATCCATGATGCCTTGGTTTTCCAGCGGGGTTCCGGGGCGGGGGTTGAGGAAGTTCAGCGGGACTTCGTGCGGTTCCAGAGCCGCGAGCTGGGCTGCGAGTTCCGCGCGTTGTTCCAGGCTCTCGCCCATGCCGATCAGGGCGCCGCAGCACAGTTCCATGCCGGCGTCTTTAACCATGTTGCAGGTGTCCAGGCGCTCCTCGTAACTGTGCGTGGTGACGACCTCGGGGAAGTAGCTGCGGGCGGTTTCGAGGTTGTGGTTGTAGCGGTGGACGCCCCAGCTGGCGAGCTGGTCCACCTGGCGCTGGGTCAGCATGCCCAATGAGCAGGCGATGTTGATGTCCACTTCTTCGTTGATCCGGTCGATGGCGAACTTGATCTGGTTCATGAGCTTGATGTCGGGGCCGCGGACGGCGGCCACGATGCAGAACTCGGTGGCGCCGGTGGCGGCGGTTTCCTTGGCGGCTTTGACGAGTTCGGGGATGTCGAGCCAGACGCCGCGGACGGGGGAGTCGAAGAGGCCTGACTGGCTGCAGAAGTTGCAGTCCTCGGGGCAGCCGCCGGTCTTGATGGAGATGATGCCTTCCACTTCGACGTCCTCGCCGCAATGCCTGAGGCGGACTTCGTGTGCGAGCTGCAGGGCGGCGGGCAGATCCCGGTCCGGTAGCCTGAGGATTTCCAGAAGCTGGCTTTCGGAGAGGCCGGTGCCCTGCTCCAGGACCTGCGTCCGGGCGGTTTCGAGGATGGTGCCGGTTTTGGCCTGGAGGTCTGCCTGCATCGTCATTGATCGTCCTTTGGGGGTGCTTAGCTGGGGGTATTCCTCCGAACAAACGCTAGGTCTCAGTTAAAAGCGAGATTTTGTTGGGTTCCGACAAAGTGATGAAGCTGATATTGGACGGAGCAGTTGACCCGGGTAACGGACCCACTATCGGCTCGGCGTCCGGCAGACACCTACCAACTTCAGGACGCACTAAATGCCGCAGCTGTGCATTCCCGGATTGGAGCATGGCTCTGGCGAGTAGGCGAAGAGGGTCCTGAAGGACGCGGCCCGGGTCATGTGGCTGTCGGCCGATCGGACCATGGAAGGGCTGAAGGGAGGTGAAATCGCTGTGAAGACACAACAGACCAAGAGCGCGGCGCGGCCTGCATATAGGCATCCCGCAACGAGTGCGGGCATGACCAATTGTCGCCTCTCAGGGACCCCTCCCGCAGGATCAATTTTCTCAGAACAAAGAAGCGCCGCACCCCTTCGATGCGGGGTGCGGCAGTTGGCGTGAGGCCTTGACGAGGAGAATTGGGGGTGTGCACATTGTGCACACCCTGGGCTTCGGATCGGGCCGTACATCGGCCGGATTGGCTCGGATTGCCTATGTTTTCGGGAGTTTCCAGTGTTTGCAAGGGCTGGAGTCCGGTTCGAGTCCCACCTCGGGCACGGCATGCCCCCTCGTCAGAGGGGTTTTTGCTTTAATGTGTGTACATTTCGGCTGGGCGCGTCCCTCTGACGCTTAGTGCTGGCTTTTTTGCCTGGCCGCAGCGGTGGCCTGTCCGGGTGTGTGGGTGGCGGGGGCCGTCTGACCTGCTATCAGGCAGATCCATGGCGTAACCACAAGCTGCACCAGCGGAGTGGGCCGGGGCTTTTCGCACTCCGGCCGCGGCTGGTGGCCGAACTCGCCCGAACCATCCGGAAGGCCGCAACTGGCGAACTCCGCGCCTACCTGAACTAGCCGCGCTATTGACTTCTTCCGGCCTTAGCGTCGACGGTGAAACGTCCGGCGTTGATGCTCAAAAGGGAGGCAACGAATAGCGATAGCGGCCTTTCCCTGGGTCAACGCGAGCCCTTGAAAGTCTTGTCACTCCAGGGCCGTGCATTGCCGGCACGGGCGCCAACGGGCCCATGCCAGCGTGGTGCCGACTCGGGACTTTGGGGTTAGAGATGGCATCAAATCGAGGAGACGGCCATGGGTGAGACAACTGCAGAGGCGTCATCAGCGGTCCTGATGGTCGACCTGATCATATCCCTGGACGGGTATGCCTCGGCCGAGGGCTGGCCAGGCTGGTGGGGTCTGGAGGGGCCGGACTACCCCGGTTGGCTTGGGCAGGAGGGGGAGCAGGAATACACGATCCTTCTCGGGGCGAACACATACCGGCTGATGTCCAGCATGTCAGAGGAAGCCGCGGTCGACGGCTCGGGTTTCTCCGAGGACGAGGGGCCAGCCTGACCGGCCTTGCCGCCGTGCCCAAGGTCGTATTCTCCTCCTCCCTGCAGGCGCCCCTGACTTGGCCGAACTCGGAGTTGGTCGCTGGGGACGCGGTCGAGGCCATGACGGAGATGAAACGGACCAGGACCGGGACCTTGAGCACCCTGGGTAGCCTCAGCCTCTGCCGGTCGCTGCTGACCGCCGGCCTGTTGGACAGGTTCCGGTTGGTCGTCTTCCCGGTGATCACGGGCAGCACCGGGAGGGAACGGATCTACGACGGCTATCCGAACATCTCGCTCGAGATGGTGAACAGCAGGACCTTCAACGGTCGCCTCCAGCTGCTTGAATACATCCCCACGGTACTCAGCGGTCCGCCGGGCAGCGGCCCCACCTGAGTCAATCCGTGGGGGTTACCGGTACTCAAGCTTGTCGAAATCCGGGGTTTCGCTCCCACCCGCTCCCTAACCTCGCAAGCTCGGCCAGGGAGCCCTGCGGTCGTGGCCCTAGGCTCAACCGGGCTATATTCAGTAACTGGCGGGGGGTTGGGCAGGCTCCACCGCCGGGTCGAGGGTGATGAACCCGGCGGCCAGCGCCTCAGTGCCGCGGGCCAGGATGGCGACGTCGGCGCCCACCAGGACAAAGGCGGCGCCGGCAGCCAGGTAGCTTCGGGCGGTGGCTGGGTTGAACGCGTTCACGCCGGCCGGTTTCCCGGCCGCTTGGGCTGCGGCAAGGCAGCGTTCGACGGCGGCGCGCACCTTGGGGTGTTCCTGCTGTCCCAGCAGTCCCATGGAGGCGGCAAGGTCTGAAGGTCCCAGGAAGATGGCGTCCACACCGTCCACGGCCACAATCTCCTCGACGCCCTCAACAGCCGCCGTCGATTCGATCTGCACCGTGACACTGACGGTTTCGCCGGCCCGTGCGAGATAGTCGGGGATACGGTTCCAGCGTGAAGCCCGGGCGAGGGCGGATCCCACGCCGCGGACGCCGTGCGGCGGGTAGCGGGTGGCGGCGACGGCGGCCTGGGCCTCGGCGGACGAGTTCACCATGGGAATCAGCAGGTTCTGCACTCCCAGGTCCAGGTACTGCTTGATCAGCACGGTGTCGTTGACCGGTGGCCGGACCAGGACCTGGACCGGGTAGCCGTTGACCGCCTGGAGCTGGGCCAGGATGGATTCGAGGCCGTTGGGGCTGTGTTCGGCGTCGATCAGGAGCCAGTCCAGACCGGATTCGGCGCAGAGCTCGGCGATCAGCGGGCTGCCGGAGCAGACCCACATCCCCGCCAGGGGGCGGTCTGCCGCGGCGAGGGCGTCGCGGAACGTCGCGTCCGGTTCTACTCGAAGCGGCATGTGATGGCCCCCAATGGTCCGTAGTCGGCGTGGACGGTGTCGCCTTTGTACACCCAGAGCGGGCGGGTGAAGGAGCCCGCGAGGATGATGTCCCCGGCTTTCATCCCGTCGCCGTGGGCGGCGATTTTGTTGGCGAGCCAGTGCACCCCGTTGGCGGGGTGGTCCAGGACCCCGGCGGCCACGCCTGTTTCCTCCACGGTCTGGTTCTTGTAGAGGATTGCTGAGACCCAGCGGAGGTCCACGGCGTCGGGCTTTACGGGGTTGCCGCCGATCACCATGGCGCCCATCGCGGCATTGTCTGCGATGGTGTCCACGATGGTCCTTCCCTCCATTTCGATCCGGGAGTCGAGGATCTCCAGGGCCGGCACCACGTAGTCCGTGGCGTCCAGTACATCAAAGATCGTGCAGCCCGGGCCTTTGAGCCCGTCCTTCAGCACGAACGCGAGCTCCACCTCCACCCGGGGATGGGTGTACTGATCCCACTCCACCGAGCAGCCGGTTCCGAGTACCATGTCATCGAAGATGGCGCCGTAGTCCGGCTCGGTGATGCCGGTGGCGGCTTGCATGGCCTTGGAGGTGAGGCCGATCTTGCGGCCCACCAGTTTGCGGCCGGCGTCCTCGTTGCGCCGCCGCCACAGCTGCTGCACGGCATAGGAGTCCTCCACCGTCATCTCGGGGTAGCGGGCCGTGAGGCGGGGGACAGGGGTGCGGGTCCGGGCGGCCTCCAGGAGTTCGTCGGCGATGGCCTCAATCGTTTTCGCGTCCAGCATGGCTACAGCTGCGCCCCGAGCTTGAAGCCTGTCCGGTCTCCTTCGGGGGCCCCGTCTTTGCGGGTGTAGGAGAAGCCGTCGGCGCCCACGGTGACCGCCATTTCGCTCTTTTCCTCACGCACGATGACGGGCTGGGGGTTGCCGTCGAGGTCGAGGACCAGGGAGGCTTCGGTGTACCAGGACGGGACGACGGCGTTGCCCCACCAGTCGCGGCGCTGGTTGTCGTGGACGTCCCAGGTGACGGTGGGGTTGTCGGGGTCGCCGGTGTAGTAGTCCTGGGTGTAGATCTCGATGCGGTGACCGTCGGGGTCCAGGATGTAGAGGTAGAACGCGTTGGACACGCCGTGCCGGCCGGGGCCGCGTTCGATCCGGTCGCTGATGCGCAGGGCGCCCATCTTGTCGCAGATCTGGATGATGTTGTGCTTCTCGTGCGTGGCGAACGCGATGTGGTGCATGCGCGGGCCGTTGCCGCCGGTCAGGGCGGTGTCGTGCACGGTCTGCTTGCGGTGCATCCAGACGGCGTACGTGACGCCGTCGGAGTCTTGGATGTCCTCGGAGACGCGGAAGCCGAGGTCCTCGAGGTACTTGCGGCCCTTGGGGACGTCCGGGGTGACCTGGTTGAAGTGGTCCAGGCGGACCAGCTCGCCGGCGGAGTAGAGGTCGTAGCGCTGGGTGAGGCGCTCCACGTGCTCCACGTCGTAGAAGAACTCGTACGGGAAGCCCAGCGGGTCCTCGACGCGGACAGAATCGCCCACGCCCTTGGTGAAGCCTTCCTTGCGGCGTTCGGTGCGGCAGCCCAGTTCCTTGTAGTAGGCCTCGGCGGCGTCCACTTCGGCGGGGGACTTCACCCGGTAGGCGAAGGCGGCGACGGCGGCGGTGGGTCCTTTGCGGAGCACCAGGTTGTGGTGGATGAACTCCTCGAACGAGCGCAGGTAGATGTTGTATTCGTCTTCCTCGGTGACGTGCAGGCCGAGGACGTCGACGTAGAACGCGCGGGACTTGGCTAGGTCGGTGACCACAATCTCCATGTAGGCGCAGCGGACGATGTCCGGAGCCGGGACAGAGGGGGTGCGTACAAAATCAGTCATGAGGTTCTCTCTTCCTTGAGAATGGCGGGGCGGCGCTTAGGCGCCGAATTTGGGGGTGTGGCCGAATTTCGGAGTATGAACGGTGCCTAGGGTGATGTGCACAGCCTGCTGGTCCGTGTAGAAATCGATGGAACGGTAGCCACCCTCGTGGCCCAGGCCGGAGGCTTTCACGCCGCCGAACGGGGTGCGGAGGTCGCGGACGTTGTGGCTGTTGAGCCAGACCATGCCGGCCTCGACGTTCTGGGAGAAGTTGTGGGCGCGGGTCAGGTTCTGGGTCCAGATGTAGGCCGCGAGCCCATAGCGGGTGTTGTTCGCCAGGGCGAGGGCTTCGTCGTCGTTCTCGAACGGGGTGATGGCGACGACGGGACCGAAGATCTCCTCCTGGAATATCCGCGCGTCGGGCGCGACGTCGGCGAACACGGTGGGTGCGATGTAGTTGCCTTCGGGGAGGTGGCCGGGGCGGCCGCCGCCGGCGAGGAGCCGGCCTTCGGACTTGCCGATCTCCACGTAGGAGGCCACCTTCGCATAGTGCTCAGGATGGACCAGGGCACCCACTTCGGTCTTGGGATCGTGCGGGTCCCCGACCACGATCTTTTTGGCCCGGGCGGCGTACTTTTCGCAGAATTCGTCGTAGATGGCGCGTTCAACGAGGATGCGGGAGCCCGCGGTGCAGCGTTCGCCGTTGAGGGAGAAGACCCCGAACAGGGCGGAGTCGATCGCGGCGTCCAGGTCGGCGTCGGCGAACACCACGCACGGTGACTTGCCGCCGAGCTCCATGGACAGGCCCTTGAGGTTTGCTGCAGCGTTTCGGAAGATGGTCTGGCCCGTGGTGGTCTCGCCGGTGAAGGAGATCAGCGGGACGTCAGGGTGCTTGACGAGGGCGTCGCCGGCTTCCTCGCCGAGCCCGTTGACGAGGTTGAACACGCCGTCGGGCAAGCCTGCGTCCTTGAAGATCTGCGCCCACAGCGAGGCGGAAAGCGGCGTGAATTCGGCCGGCTTGAGCACAACAGTGTTGCCGGTGGCCAGGGCCGGGGCGAGCTTCCAGGACTCCAGCATGAACGGGGTGTTCCACGGGGTGATGAGGCCGGCGACGCCGATCGGCTTGCGGTTCACGTAGTTGATCTGGGCGCCCGGGACCTTCATGGCGTCGTCGAACTGGGCCACGATCAGGTCCGCGAAGAACCGGAAGTTCTCGGCTGCTCGGAGCGCCTGGCCCTTGGCCTGGGTGATGGGCAGTCCGGTGTCGAAGGTTTCGAGTTCGGCGAGGCGCTCCTCCTGGGCTTCGACGGCGTCGGCAATCCTGTTCAGGATGCGGGCACGTTCGCGCGGCTTCATCCTTGGCCAAGGACCATTGACGAAGGCTTCGCGGGCGGCGGCGACGGCGAGATCAATGTCCTCCGTCTGGCCCGCCGCGGCGGTGGCGTAGTTCTGGTTGGAGACAGGATCCAGAACATCGAAGGTCGCCCCGCCCACGGAGTCAACGAACTGGCCGTTGATGTAGTGCTGGATGTTGGTGGGGAGGCCCTGCGGCACGTAATGGTTCTTGGTCTGTTCGGCGGTGAACGTCATTGTTGCTTCCTTACTGCGGGTGGGTCCGGTATCAGGTCAGAGATTCTTGGCCTGGGCGAGGTAGGCGTCCAGGGTGGCGGAGCGGTGCCGGCGGGCGGACCTCTCTATCTCTTCCGCGCTGGCGCCGGCTTCGATGAGCCGCAGCAGCGCTTCGTGCTCGCCCACCGATTCGTGGGCCCGGCCGGGAACGAACCGGAACGTCGAAGCCCGCAGCGACGCGAGCCGGTTCCAGCCCCGGTGGACCAGGTCCAGGATGTGCGGGTTGGGGCATTGCTCAAAGAGGATGCTGTGGAAGTCCTGGTTCAGCCGCGTGAAGCGGACGGGGTCGAAGTGCTGGAGGCATTCCCGCATGTCCTCGTTCACGGCCCGGGCGCGGGCGATCGCCACGGAATCGATCAGTGGCGCAGACAATGCGGTGGCGGCGCCTTCGACGATGCTCAGGGTCTGCATGGTGTACAGGTACTCGGTGGGGTCGATCCCGGAGACCGTAGCGCCGACGTTCCTCTCGAACGTCACCAGCCCTTCGGCCTCGAGGCGCCGGATCGCTTCACGGACCGGTACCACGCTGACAGCCAGATCCTTGGCGATGGCGGCCAGGACCAGCCGGTAGCCGGGGGAGTAGGTCCCGTCCACGATCCGCGCCTTGACGGCCGCGTAGGCCTGTTCGGACTTGCTGGCCGCTGGCCCGGTTCCGGCCCGGAGGTCTCCGGCGGTGGCCGTTTCAGTCATCTGCTGTGCCTGCTTCCCATGCCCCGTACTTGGCGCGCCACTGGGCGTTCAGCGGGTAGAGGCCGTCCACGCTGTGGCCCTGTGCAACCATTTCCGCGATGAAGGTTTCCTCCCGCTCCTGGATGATGGAATCGTCCGCGAGCTCTTCGGCGAGTGCCGGCGGGATCACCAGGATGCCGTCAGAGTCCGCCACGATGATGTCCCCGGGCTGCACAGTGGTGCCGCCGCAGGCGATGGTGATGTCGGTATCCCACGGGATATGGCGGCGGCCCAGGACGGCGGGGTGCGGGTTGGCGTAGTAGGTGGGCATGTCCATCGCGGCCACCGCGGAGAAGTCCCGGACGCCGCCGTCGGTGATGATGGCCGCGGCTCCGCGGACCTGGGCGCGCAGGGCCAGGATGTCACCGATGGTGCCGGTGCCCTTTTCTCCGCGGGCTTCCATCACCAGGATTTCACCCTCATTGACGGAGTCGATGGCCTTCTTCTGGGCATTGAAACCGCCGCCATGGGTCTTGAACAGGTCCTCGCGGTTGGGCACATACCGCAGGGTCCGGGCCAGGCCCACGATCCGCTTTTCCGGGCGGGTGGAACTGAGGCCGTCGATGCTGACGTTGTTCAGGCCGCGCTTGCGGAGCTGGGAGGAGAGCGTGGCGGTGCAGACGCTTTCCAGCTTGGCTTTCAGCTCAGGGGAGAGCACGGGCGCGGTGCTTTCCAAGGGCGGTAATTCCGCCGCTGCCCGCGAACCGTACGCCTCCTCCCGCTGTAGGTCATCAACCTTGGGCCAGGCACCGAAGTCAGCGAACGCCTTCGTGCCTTCCTCAACCCGGGTGACCAGACGCCCCGTGGAGAGGCTGGCGGATGCGCTAGCTTCAACGATGCTGACTTCAACCTCGACGACGTCGCCGGGTTTAGCCACGGAGGCGCCGGCCGGGGTGCCGGTCAGGATGATGTCGCCCGCTTCGAGCGTCAAGAGCTGGGAGAGGTCCGCGATGAGTCGGGCGAACGGGAAGAGCAGGTTCGCGGTGGAGTCGTCCTGGACGAGTTCGCTGTTGTGCCAAGCGCGGATGCGCAGTTTGGCGGGGTCCACGGCGTCTGCGGGGATCAACCCGGGGCCGATCGGGGTGAAGCCGTCGCCGCCCTTGGACCGGAGGTTGGAGCCCTTGTCCGCGTAGCGGAGATCGTAGACGCCGAGGTCGTTGCTGGCGGTGACCCATTCGACGTGGTTCCAGGCGTCCTCCACACCGACTCGGCGGGCGGGCTTGCCGATGATCAGGGCGATCTCGCCCTCAAAACCGAGGAGTTCGCAGCCGGCCGGACGCTCGACGACGGAAGAGGCTTCTGCGGAACCGAGCGCCAGGGAGGACGGCGGCTTCAGGAAGTAGGACGGCTGTTCCGGCGTGCGTCCACGCTGGGCTGCCCGGCTGGGGTAGTTGACGTGCACCGCGATGACCTTGCGGGCCGCGGCCAGGGTGTGGTCGGTGACCTGATCCAAGTGCTACTCCTCATCGAGTACGAAATCGTATACGAAGCAATATTGCAGATAACTCTTGCGGCGTCAATGGGCACGCCCAGCCGGATCAACCCGTTCTTTATGCTGCCGCTGCTCGCGGTGCTGAGGCTCCGGGCCCGGGACCCCGTGGGCTTCACCTTCCTGCAGTTCCTGTTCCACCTGCCGGTGGTGCGGCTGTTGGTCTGGCTGCTCGGGATGACATTCCAGTTCGTCCCGCCGGTGATGCCCGCAGGGCAATGACGGCTGACCGCCATTCCGCCGAAAACGGTGCCCATAATCCAGACGCTATCCAGCGCTGATGCCAACGGTCAAGACCACCACGAGACACTCGACAATCCCGACTGACGCACTTCCGGTGGCGGCGCATTCGTAGGTACCGAAAGCAATAGAGTCGATGCCGCCCCTAGTTTTCCAGAGCAAGGAATGCCGATGTCAGAGACGTACTTCCAGGTGGTGGTCCGCTACCAGGTGAAACCTGAAGAGACCGAAATGGTCCTTGGCCTGCTGGGCGAAATGGCTGCAGCCACGCGCACCGAGGAGGCCAATACTGGCTACGAGTTCTTCCAGGGCGTGGAGGACCCCGCGCAGATCGTGATCCTGGAGCGATACGCGGATGCCGCTGGTTTTGCCGCCCACCGTGAATATGAGCACATCGAGCGGATCGGCGCTGCGCAGATCATCCCTCGGCTGGAGCGCAGGACCATCCCAACTTTCGAGGTCACGGCGGACGCCTAGCCTTATCGGCTCTCGGCTGCAGCCACTACGCGCTCACCGTTGAAGTATTCGAGGTGCCAGCCCTCAGTGGCATGATGGTGGGCCAGGTTCAGCACGGCGTTGTCGATCCTGTGCAGGGTGCGGCCACTGGCGCGGTTGAGGCTCACCCGGAGGAGCGTGCCGTGGGCGACCACCAGGACGCGGCGGCCACGGAATTCATCGGCCAGGGCTTCCAGCGCCCCCAACCCGCGCGCGGCCGCGTCATCCTCGCTTTCGGCGCCGCGGTAGCCACCGGGGATGCGCAGGGCCTCCAGTTCGGCGCCGGCCTGCAGGCCCTCGGCCGGTCCGAAGCTGCGTTCGGCGAGCGCCGGAATGTGCCGGGTAACGCTCAGCCCCAGCCCGTCCGCAATTACGTTAGCCGTTTCTGCGGCACGGCTAAGAGGCGAGGACACGATCGCATCCCACTCGTACTCTGACAGGACGTCAACGGAGTCGCGTGCCTGGCCACGGCCGACGTCGTTCAGCGGAATGTCAGTGGCTCCCTGGAGCCGACCCTGCGCATTCCAGTCCGTCTGGCCATGGCGGATGAGGGCGAAGGTCGTAAGGGTCATGCTGTCTATTCTGCCCTGACGGCGGGTTCGGTCCGGCGAGTTTGGCTGCGGCGTCAGCCCACATCACTGCCGAACTGGGTGTTCCGTGCACGCCAAGTATTGGTGTCCCTTGGCCGCTCTCTTCGTAGTAGAGATCCACGCCGTTGACTCTGAGTAGGGGCATGTCGTCAGCCTGGAATTCTCGCGCTCATCGCGGGGCATCACCCAGGCTCAGGGGTCCGGCCAGTGCTCCGGGTCGAAGCCATAGCGGTTGAGAGCAGCTTTCCGGTCAGCCGCTGCGGCGGGGCCGTTCCGGTCGTCGTCGTGATGACGTGTTGGGGCGGGCCGGTCATTAGCCTGTTTGTTAGGCATTCGGGGCGTCGTTTGTACGGGTGCATCTTTGGCCAAGGTTGAAACCTCTAAAAACGAGATGGTTTGGTCCCACTGCTTGAACCGTTGTAGGCATCCTAACCCCACGGGAGCGTTCTATCGCTGGGAAATGCTCATAGCCCGGCAGCTGCTTCCGTGTCAGGATCAGGTATGCCACACCGCCTGATGCTGCTCGATACTGCGTCTCTGTACTTTCGCGCCTTCTATGGCTTGCCGGACACGATCCGCCGCACTGACGGAACGCCGGTGAACGCCGTTCGCGGCCTCCTGGACATGATCGCCCGCCTCACCACGGACTACGGGGCAACGCATCTGATTGCCTGCTGGGACGACGACTGGCGCCCGCAGTGGCGCGTGGACCTGATCCCTACCTACAAGTCGCACCGGGTCGCCGAAGTGGTGGCGGATGCCCCCGACGTTGAGGTGGTCCCGGACGCTCTTGAGGCGCAGCTTCCGATGATCCGCCGCGTCCTCGAGCTCGCCGGTATCGCCATCGTCGGGGCAGCTGAACACGAAGCCGATGACGTCGTTGGCACCTACGCCAGCCACGCGGACGTCCCCGTCGATGTGGTCACGGGCGACCGTGATCTCTTCCAGACAGTCAACGACGACCGTCGGGTGCGGGTGATCTACACCGCACGGGGGATGAGGAACCTCGAAGTCGTGACGGACGCCGTCGTCGTCGATAAGTACCGGGTACTGCCCGAACAGTACGCCGATTACGCGACGCTTCGGGGCGACGCCTCCGATGGGCTGCCAGGCGTGGCCGGCATCGGTGAGAAGACCGCTGCGTCGCTTCTGGGCGAGTACGGCACACTGGACAACTTGCTCGCTGCAGCCGCCGACGGGGGAGGCGGGGTGTCCGCCTCCGTGCGGTCCAAGCTTGCAGCGGCCGCCGACTACCTTACGGTCGCGCCAACGGTCGTAAAAATCGTGCGCGACCTCAAGCTTCCCACCCTCGAGGAGGCGGGAGCCCTACTGCATCCCGTCGTCGGCGAATCGCGCGCCGAACTGGAGCGTCTCGCCGTCGGATGGAACCTCGGAGGCTCGGTCAAGAGGCTGCTCGACGCGCTTGACCGGCACTGACGGGGCGGGAACTAGCTGCTCGCGAGCACCGAAATGGCTCTGCGGCCGAGGCTGCCTGCATGTGCCGCTGCATGATTCCCTCGCCCGGTCAGCGGCCACCACGGCATCGGCGATCTGGATGTGCTCTTCCTACACCCGCAGGCGGTCCTTTTCGGGCATAGAGGTGGCGCGCTTCCTCCGCGGTCAGTGACGCCGCCCCCGCATCGCTGTGCGACTTCAGTTCCACCAAGGCGCAAGGACGACGGCGGTGCTCTGACGCGCCGGTTCGTCAGTTGGCTGCCGTGAGGAACCGGCCGTTCCTGATCCGCGACGGGCCAAAGGCGACGGTCAGTGGGTCAATTGTCCGCGGCTCGCGTTCCCGCGATACTGGACGGCCGACGGCGACATGGGGCACCCAGTGCGGATAGCGGTAGCCCAGCGCCGGTGAGCTGAGGATGAAGTCGTCCACATTGTCCACGAGGAGCCTGTCCAGCAGATCATGCAGGCCCAGCACCAGGGACACCTGGTAGTCGTGCACGCGCCGGGGCACGTCCACTTCGAGCCCGGAGATGCCTCCGCCACCCAGCACAATCAGTTGTTCCGAGGTTCCCCCAAACCCGTCCAGTACGGGCAGGCCCTGCAACCAGCCCGTTGTGTGCCGGACGGCATCACCGGCCGAGGTGATCCCCTTGGTCCAGTCCGCGACGTCCTGCGCAAAATCGGCCAGGATGCCGATATGCAGCAGCGTCAGGTGCAGCCCCTGCGGCCTGCGCAGGGCGTTGACATAGCTGCCCAGCGCCTTGTAGTCAGAGGGGCCTGATCCCACCGTGAGTACGGGAACCTCCACTGTGATGCGCGGCGGCGGCTGCACAGGGACCTCCTCACTGGCACGGACTTTTGGGCTCTGGCTGCCATTATCCACCGCTGCGGCCGCGTCGTCCGGGTGGACGCTCTTGCCCTTGTGCCTGCCAGGGTGTCGAATCAGAGAACACGATTCGGCCCGGTGCATGGCAAAGACGCCAGGAGGTTCCCATGTCAGTGAAAGGCGCAAAGGACACAGCGCGGACACCGGGGCGGGGAGGGCCGGAGGTGCGCCGGGCTGATGCTTCCAACGGCATTGCGGCAGCGGGGCCGGAACAGGTGCGCAATGTGGCGCTCGTGGGGCATTCAGGCGCCGGGAAGACCCTGCTGATCGAAGCATTGCTGGCCGCCCACGGGATGATTTCACGCAAAGGCTCCATTGCGGAGGGCACCACCGTCAGTGACTCCGACGCGTCTGCAGTGCGGCAGCAGCGGTCGGTCACGCTGTCCCTGGTTCCGCTGCTCATCAACGGCATCAAGGTCAACCTGCTGGATACGCCGGGATATCCGGATTTTATCGGCGAACTTCGGGCGGGGCTCCGGGCTGCGGACGCCGCCCTCTTTGTTGTCTCCGCCGTGGACGGCATCGACGCCACCACCACGGCTCTCTGGGGCGAATGCGAACGCCTCGGGATGCCTCGGGCTGTGGTCATCTCCCGCCTTGACCACCCCCGGGCAGATTACGACGGCGTCCTGGCCGCCTGCCAGCAGGCGTTCGGCGACTCGGTGCTGCCGCTGTACGTCCCGGTGCGGGCCGGTGGCGAAACCAGCGGGCTGCTGGGACTGGTGACCGGCACAATCTCTGACTACTCCGCCGGGGAGGTGGACGCCGGGTCCCGGGACGCTGACCCCGGCGAGCGCGCGGGGTCTGAGGCAGCCCGGGGCCGGCTCATCGAAGGGATCATCGCCGAAAGCGAGGACGAGACCCTCATGGACCGCTATCTGGGTGGTGAGGACATCGACACCGATGTCCTGATCGCGGACCTGGAAACCGCCGTCGCCCGTGGTTCCTTTTTTCCGGTCGTGCCGGCCTCTGCTGTCACCGGGCTCGGCACGGCGGAACTGCTGGAAGTCCTGACCCGGGGCTTCCCGTCACCCGTGGAGGGCGGCCTCCCGGAGGTGACTGACCTGGCGGGCGCTCCGGCGGCGGCCTTGGTCTGTGACCCGGACGGGCCGCTGGCAGCAGAGGTGGTCCGCACCACCATTGATCCGTTCCTGGGCCGGGTCTGCCTGACGCGGGTTTTTTCCGGCACCTTGCGTGCGGACACTCCCGTGCACGTCGGCGGGCACGGGCTCGCGGATCGCGGCCATCAGGACCATGACACCGACGAGCGCGTCACACACCTGTATTCGCCGCTGGGCCCCAACCTGCGTCCCGTAGCGCACTGTGTGGCCGGTGACATCTGTGCGGTGGCGAAACTGGGAAGTGCAGAAACCGGGGACACCATCTCGGCCAAGGACCAGCCGCTGCTGCTGGCGACCTGGGAGATGCCGGAGCCGCTGATGCCGGTGGCAGTCGAGGCGGACTCGCGCAGTGACGAGGATGCGCTGGCCCGGAGCCTGGCGAAGGTGGCCGCCGGGGATCCGACGCTGCGTGTGGAGCGGAACGCGGAAACACACCAGCTGATCCTGTGGTGCATGGGGGAGGCCCATGCCGAGGTGGTGCTGGACAGGCTGCGCGACCAGGGCGTGAAGCTGCACACTATTGGCGTGGTGACGCCGCTGCGGGAAACGTTCGCCGCCCCGGCAACGGGCCACGGCCGGCACGTCAAACAGTCGGGCGGACACGGGCAGTATGCCGTCTGCGACATCGACGTGGAGCCGCTGGACCGTGGCGGCGGCTTCGAATTCGTCGACAAAACCGTGGGCGGGGTGATCCCCGGAACGTTTATCTCCTCCGTCGAGAAGGGGGTGCGCGCGCAGATGCAGAAAGGACTGGCTGCTGGGTTCCCCGTGGTGGACCTGCGCGTCACACTGGTGGGCGGGAAGGCCCACAGCGTTGACTCTTCCGACGCCGCCTTCCAGGCGGCCGGCGCGCTGGCGCTCCGGGAGGCCGCCGCGGCTGGTCGCATCCAGCTGCTCGAGCCGGTTTCCTCGGTCAGCATCACCGTGTCCGAGGCGCATGTGGGTGCCGTGATGAGTGACCTCTCAGCACGCCGCGGCAGGCTCACCGGTACGGCCACCTCCTGCGGTGAGCTGACCGAAATCAGCGCGGAAGTCCCTGACCAAGAACTGCTGAAGTACGCGGTGGAGCTGCGGGCGCTGACTGCCGGGACCGGCCGGTTCCAACGCCGGTACCTCCGGCATGACCCGGTGCCCAGCAGCTCATGAATGCCACATCATGAACGCAGCCGCGCGGAAGATCCAGCGCATCTACCTCACCCTGACGCTGGGCAATACCCTTGCGGCCTCTTTCATCTGGGGAATCAACACGCTCTTTTTGTTGGATGCCGGACTGAGCAACCTTGAAGCATTCGCGGCCAACGCGTTCTTCACTGCCGGCATGGTCCTGTTCGAAGTGCCCACCGGGGTCATCGCGGATGGTTGGGGACGCCGGGTCTCATTCCTGCTCGGCACGGTGACCCTGGCTGCCTCCACGTACCTGTACTACCTGCTCTGGCAGTTGTCCGCTCCCTTCTGGTCCTGGGCAGTGGTGTCGGTCCTGCTGGGCCTGGGCTTCACGTTCTTCTCCGGGGCCGTGGAGGCTTGGCTGGTGGATGCGTTGCGTTTTTCGGGATATTACGGGGACCTGGAGACCGTCTTCGGACGGGGACAGATGGTGTCGGGCTTCGCGATGCTGGTGGGCTCGGCGGCCGGCGGCGTGATCGCCCAGGTTACTGACCTGGGCGTGCCGTTCCTGGTGCGGGTAGGCGTGCTCGTGGCGATGTTTGGGGTGGCCTTCTTGCTGATGCGCGATGTTGGATTCACTCCGGAACGCTCCCCGCATCCGCTCCAAGCGACCCGGGCAGTGCTGACCGCCTCCATTGAGAGTGGCCTCAAGAACCCGCCCGTGCGGTACGTCATGCTGGCAGCGCCCTTCAGCTCCGGCGTCGCTTTCTATGTGTTCTACGCGCTGCAACCGTACCTGCTTGAGCTTTTCGGGGACCCTCGGGCCTACTCCGTCGCCGGGCTTGCGGCGGCCGTTGTGGCAGGAGCGCAGATCTTGGGCGGCTGGTTGGCACCAACTGTCCGTCGCCGGGTCCGCAGACGTACCACTGTGCTGGTAGTGAGCAGCAGCATGGGCGCACTGATCCTGGTGGGGCTCGGCATCACGCGGGTGTTTTGGGTGGCCTTGCTGCTGCTGGTGCTCTGGGCCCTGGTCTCCGCGGCGGGCACCCCGGTGCGGCAGGCCTATTTGAACGACATGATCGCTTCAAAGCCGAGAGCAACAGTACTCAGCTTCGATTCACTCCTGGGATCCAGCGGCGGCATTGTGGTGCAGCCGCTAATGGGACGGGCAGCGGATGTGTATGGCTATCCGTTGTCGCTCGCCATCAGCGGTGTGATCGAATTGTTCGCCGTGCCGTTCCTGCTGGCGAGCCGCGGGCGGCGCTCGCCGGCCGACACAGCAACCACCGAAGCCGGCACATCGACCTGAGGCGATGGCCTCAGGGTCTGAGGAGGATCGGTGCGGAAATTCACGCTAAGGGGCTATGTGGTGTCGCCGGCACGTTTGATGGCATGGTGGACGGTTGAGCGCGCTACCGTGAAGAGTTCGGCAAGTTCCACCGTCGTGTGCGTCCCTGCCAGGTGAACGGAGACCAGGTGGACTTCCTGCTTTTTGGAAAGCGTGTGGCCAGGACGTTGAAGAGAAGCCGGCCCACGGGATCGCTGGGGTCATGGATGGAGCCGCCATGCTTAGCTTGACTTCGCGGCGGGTGAGTTCATCAACAATTTCCTTCGCATCGCGCAGCGACCGGGCCAGGCGGTCGAGTTGGTCACGACCAGGGTGTCCCCGTCACGGCAGGCGGCCAGCGCTTCCCTGAGTCCGGGCCGCGCCCGGCGGCAAAGAGACCGGTTACCGCTGGTTGCGTGAAAGATACTTGGAGTTCCGCCGCGACGGATCTAGTCCGGCCGAAGCGACGGCAGTGCTTGGTTTCGTCTCATCCAGGCTCCCAGCCTGGGAAGCAGTCGTCAGCAGGGCTACGGGCCACCATCTACAGGCCAATGTCGAAGACGAAGCCGCATTCTGGGTGACGTTTGAGGGTGGCAAGAGCCTTGATGAGTCGGCCCTGGCCAGCGGGGTGAGCCGTTCGACAGCGTATCGGTGGTTCCACATTCGGTTCGACCAACTCGGAGCTCGAAGGCCACCATGAAGCGCTGTCGGGCCCTTCTGCGCCTGACAGATCAGCGCTGTCGCAGTTTCGAACGCGAACGCCTCGCCTAGCTGGCGAAAGAGCGGAATGGGGCAGCGGCGGCCCAACGCGCCGCCGTGTTGTCGTCGAGCCGCTACGCAGACAAAGTCCTAGCTTCAACGGTTTCCGGGGCGCAACAGCGACGCACCGAACGGGACACGAAGTACTGGCAGCTGATGCGAGAGGGTAAAAGCAACGCCCACGCATGCAGACTTCTCGGTATGCATCGACGAACAGGTACGCTGCTCCGGCGAGCCAATAACTAGCAGATCCCCTCCCTCAAGCCCGCGCCGGTCGCGACCGGCCGATACCTCGATGCCCGGGACCGGCTGCAGATCGCCGACCTCCTGGAACTGGGACATTCCATGCGCGGAGTGATGACCCGTGAACTCGGGCGTCAGCCCTCCACCATCAAAAGAGAGCTGGACCGCCATCGAGACGTCGAAGGCCGCTATCTGCCCCGCACAGCCGATCATGACGCTCGGCTGCAACGGGCCCGGCCCAAGGCCCACAAACTCATCGGCGACCCCCGCCTGCGCGGGCTCGTGCAACGCAAGCTCAACCGATGCTGGTCCCCGGATGAAATCTGCGGATGGATGAAGAGAACCTACCCCGATGACCAGACGTTGCGGCTCTGCCCCGAAACGATCTATCGATCTCTGCTGCTGCGCGAGGGCCAGGGCCTGCACAAGCGCTACGCCACCAAGCTGCGCACCGGCAGAAGAATCCGCAAGACCCGTTGGCGCACCCGCACTGGGCACGGCTCACGGATCCGCAACATGACCATGATCGACCAGCGGCCAGCCGAGGCGGAAACCCGCTTGGAAGCAGGCCATTGGGAGGGCGATTTAATCGTAGGAGTCGGGTCCGTCTCGGCAATGATGACGCTGAGGGAACGGAAAAACCCAGTACGGAATCATCGTCAACTTGCCCCAGGACCATACCGCGGCAAGCGTCAACGCCGCCGCCATCAGCGCGTTCGTCACGTTGCCACCATCCTGAAACGCTCGCTGACCTGGGACCAGGGGTGGAAATGGCCGGCCATGAAGCGCTGACGAAGGCCACCGGCGTTCCAGTTTTCTTTGCCGAACGATCCAGCCCCTGGCAACGCGGCGCGAACGAGAACTTCAACGGACTCGTCCGCCAATATTTCCCCAAAGGCACCAACCTGGCCGTACACAGCGCCCAGCACGTCGACCACGTGATGCGAGAGCTCAACACTCGACCCAGAAAGAACCTCCACTACGACACCCCAGCTGCACGGTTCAGGGCCGAACATAAAACGCCAACCGTAGATCTGGGGTAACCTCAAAAACCGGGACAACGCAACCCAAGGAACCCTCTACGGGACACTCAAGCATTGCCACACTTGAAGGTGAAGAACGTGACCGGCGAAGCGGTAGCGCCCAGAGCCCGATAGAAATCCAGAGCGTCCACATCCTCGTTGTCGGACGCAACGAATATCTCGTGGATGCCCGCCAGCGCAGCGGTTGCACACAATTCGAAAACCAGTCGGCTTGCCACGCCCTGTCTCCAATGGTCCTGCCGCACGGCAAGATCATAGATGAACACCTCCGACGACGCTGAGCGTGTCATTGGCAACGTGTGAGCAGTTAGGCCGGCAACGATATCCGGGCCAATGAACGCCGCCAGGGCCCAGAAACCCTCTCGACCAAGAAGATCGTCGAGGTAGCCCTCGCCGAGCGGCTCGCTGTCTTCTCCGAAGACCCGCGCCATCATCTCAAACATGACGCCTGCCGCCGCCGCGTCGCCGCGGACCAAGCGCTTGACTTCAAGTTCGCTCATTGCAAGATCATCCCACGATGGCGCCGCAACACTTAGCATGGGTTCATGACACAGGTCGCGATGCCACCTGCTTCCCGCGACCGACTTCTCGATCGATTCGGCCCCGCGTCCGCAATCTGGATCGACGACTTCGGAGCGATCGTTGCAGAGCTCTGCCGGAAGTGGGCCCTCGATACTCACACTGTCCACGCGGGCGGAACGGGCGCCGTTGTCGAGTGCGGACGGAAGGCGGTTCGCGCTCAAGCTCTCACCCGACGGCACGATTACTGAGCAATAGGCAGCCGCTGACGTACTGGGCAGACGCGCACACCGTCGTCGACTTGTAGACGCGGACGCCATCCGCAGCGCGATCTTGCTCGATTGGCTCCCCGAAGCGATCAAGCTGACCGCCGAGCCGGATCATCGCCGACGTCACTGGTCTCTTCAGTGACCTCTACTCGCCGCGCCGGACACCTCAACCTGATGTTCCCCTCGCCATGAGCGCGTGGAGTTTGTGTTCGAGTTTTTTGGGATCGCCGCCGCGCTCTCACGGACTCACCGATCGACACAGCAGTTTGGCGTCGATGCCACACGGCTGCGATGGATATGGCAAGTAGCGGGGATTCAATGCTTCACGGCGACCTTCAACCCGGCAACATCCTGCGCCTCGGCAACGGCCCCGGCATCGTCACCATCGACCCGCGCCCATACATTGGTGATCCAGCGATGGACCTTACCGACCTCGCCATGACAGGAGCCACCAGCGAAGCGGAGATCCGCAGCCGCTGCCGTCCGCTCGCTGATATTGCTGATCCCGTAGACGATGATCGCCGGTGGCTCTGAGGCCGCAACTTCGCCCCAATCATGGCAGTCTCGCTCGCCCGCCGCGACGCGAGGACCGCGGACATCACCCTCATGCGCAACCTCGTCAATCCCCGATGAAGGAACCTTGGGTTCTTGCGGTGATTGCAACACTTAGCGGATGGGTGTTGTTATGGCGAGGTATTCGATCTACGTAAGACCGGATTTGCTGCAGGTGTTTTGGGCCGGGATGCAGG
>NZ_JBVAYW010000020.1:0-64903 GCF_055412845.1 Pseudarthrobacter adonitolis
GCAGCGAAAACCGGGCACCCACCCACCCCCGCCGCCGCCGGACACCCCACACGACACGCCCCGCGAAGTGATAGAGCGTCCAGGGGAAGAGGGCAGGACCTGCGAGAGCGTCCGCTGTGGGCGCAATTCCCCCGCAATTCCCCGGAAAACCGGTGATTTTAGTCAAAAAGTCGCGGAAACACGCGGAATTTGCGGTCCTCGCGGGCCCAAGCTGGTAAGTTTTCGAAGAGTGGCTTGCACGCATGCCGCGTTCAGGCTCCAGAAATCGTGACCGTCCAGGAGGACATCAATGGCTAAGAACCGTAGTGAACTTGTTTCAGAGGTAGCAGGCAAGGCCGGCACCAGCCAGGCAGCCGTCAACTCCGTCCTCGATGCGCTGTTCGAGGTTTTCGAGACTTCCGTCGCCGCTGGCGAGAAGATCACCATCCCGGGCTGGCTCGCAGTTGAGCGCACCGACCGTGCAGCCCGCACCGGCCGTAACCCGCAGACCGGCGAGACCATCCAGATCGCAGCAGGCCACAGCGTTAAGCTGACCGCTGGCTCCAAGCTGAAGGCTGCAGTCGCCAAGAAGAAGTAGTCTTCTTCAGCAACAGCAGCAAAGGAGCGGCAACCTCAGGGTTGCCGCTCCTTTGCTTTAAGCCGATTCGCCGCGTGGGCACCCGTAGCGGACAATGGATAGGTGCCTTCTGCAGCAAAATCCCGTCCCACAGCACCCCAGCCAGGCCCCGACAGGGGCGCTTCGGCCCGGGCTGGCGGCGTCTTGGGGATTTCCCGGACGTGGCAGTTCGCGGGCCTTGCCGCCCTCTTCCTGGGACTGACGGCGGCCCTCCTTTTCTCCGGCGCCGCTGCGGCCCGTGAGGTCTCTGACCCGGGGGCCCTGGTCCGCTGGGGGCTTCCCGTCAGCAAGGCCATCCACAACGTGGCACTGGCGACGGTGATCGGCGGACTGATCTTCGCCGTCGGCATCCTCCCCAGATCTGCGGGACCCCAGTCCCGGACCCACAACGGCGACGGTCCGGAACATCCGGCGTCCGCCCGGGCCCTGGCCATTGCTGCCGCTGCGGGTGCTGCCTGGACGCTGTCAGCGGTGGCTGTACTGGTCCTCACTTACTCAGACGTTGCGGGCCAGGCCGTCGGTGGGGACGCCGAGTTCACCCGCGCCCTGGTGTACTTCATGACGGACATCGAGACCGGCCGGGCATGGCTGACAGTGACCATGATCGCGGCTGTGGTGACCACCGCGCTGTTCGCCGTCAGATCCCTTGGCGGACTGGCGCTCACACTGATCCTGGCGCTGGCCGGGCTGGTTCCTGCCGCGCTGATCGGCCACTCCTCAAGCTCGTCGGACCACGAAGGCGCCATCAACTCCCTGGGCCTGCACCTTGTGGGCGTCAGCGTGTGGGTTGGCGGCATCGTCGTCCTGGCGCTGCTGTCCGGAATCCTGACCGGCTCGAAGGCCGGGGCCGCCGCCGACATCACGGAACCGACGCTGCGGCGTTTCTCCTCCCTGGCCGGCTTTGCGTTTGTGCTCGTCTTTGCCTCCGGCGTCCTCAATGCCAGCATCCGCATCACCAACTGGGATGACCTCCTTGGTTCCCCCTACGGCCAGCTGATCCTCGCGAAGTCGGCAGCCACCCTGGTCCTTGGCGGCATCGGCTTGATGCACCGGCAATGGGTCATCCCCCAGCTGGGCCGCAAGGGCTCGGCAATGTCCTCACGCCGCGTCCTGTGGCAGCTGGTGCTCGTGGAACTCCTCGTTATGGGAGCCACCTCCGGCGTCGCCGTCGCTCTGAGCCGGTCGGCCCCGCCGCAGCCCACCACGTTTGCGCCGGACGCGTCGCCGGCATTCATTCTCACCGGCTACGAGCTGCCGCCTGAACTGACTTCGGAGCGCTGGCTGACGGAGTGGCGCTTTGACTGGCTCTGGGTGGCCGTGGTGCTCTTCGGGCTGGTGGCCTACTTCCTGGGCGTCGCCAAGGTGCTGCGACGCGGCGACAAATGGCAGTGGTTTCGCGCCGTGAACTGGGTGATCGGCCTCCTTGTGCTGACCTACATCACCTCAGGGCCGCCGTCGGTCTATGGCAGGATCCTCTTCTCCGCGCACATGGTGGACCACATGGCGCTGACCATGGTGGCCCCCATCTTCCTGGTGCTCGGCGCCCCGGTGACGCTGGCCCTGCGGGCTCTGCCTGCCCGCGGCGACGGCTCCCGTGGGACGCGCGAGTGGCTGCTCGTGTTCATCCACTCCAAGTTCTCCCAACTGGTCACGCACCCCCTCTTCGCGGCGGCCAATTTCGCCGGCTCCATCGTGCTGTTCTACTACTCGGACGCGTTCGGCTTTGCCATGCGGGATCACGTGGGCCACGAGCTCATGATCCTGCACTTCTCGCTCACGGGTTACATCTTCATCCTGAGCATGATCGGCACGGACCCGTTGCCCCGCCGCGCACCGTATCCCATGCGTCTGCTTCTGCTGCTGGCGACCATGGGCTTCCACGCGTTCTTCGGCGTCGCCATCATGGGCGGCACCAGCCTGCTGGCGGCGGACTACTTCGGCAACCTTGGCCGGGCCTGGGGGCCGTCCGCTCTCCTGGACCAGCAAATGGGAGGTGCCGTGGCCTGGGGCATCGGCGAAGTCCCCACCCTCCTGGTGGCTCTTGGCGTGGCCATCATGTGGTCCCGGTCCGATCAACGGGAGACCAAGCGCGTGGATCGGGCGGCGGACAGGAATAACGACGCCGATCTCACTGCTTACAACGATATGTTTGCCAAATTGGCTGAACGCGATGCCAGAGTGGCTGAACGCAACTCAAAGCTGGAAGGACGCTGATGAGCGAAACCGTACGCACCCAACTCCGGGTCCGCGCCTCCGAACTGGTGGGCCGCAACTGGCTCAACACCGGCGGCAAATCGCTGGACCTCGAAGCCCTGCGCGGCAAAATCGTGCTGCTCGACTTCTGGACTTTCTGCTGCATCAACTGCCTGCACGTCCTCGATGAGCTGCGCCCGCTCGAGGAACAGTACTCCGACGTCCTGGTCACCGTAGGTGTGCACTCGCCCAAGTTTGAGCACGAAGCAGATCCCGTGGCCCTGGCCGCCGCCGTGGAACGCTACGAGATCCACCACCCCGTCCTGGACGATCCCGAGCTGGAGACGTGGAAGGCCTACACCGCGCGCGCCTGGCCCACGCTGGTGGTCATCGACCCCGAGGGCTACATCGTGGCGCACCTGTCCGGTGAAGGCCACGCTGACGGCCTGGCCGTGCTCATCCCCGAGCTGATCGCCGAGCACGAGGCCAAGGGCACGCTGCACCGCGGCTCCGGCCCGTACGTGGCGCCGGAAGCCACGTCGGGCACGCTGCGCTTCCCCGGAAAGGCGCTGTTCCTGCCGACCGGGCGCGGTTCAGCCGGACGGGGAACGTCCGACGGCGGGACTTCCGCCGCCGCTGGTACCGCCACCGACGGTTCCTGGCTGGTAACCGACACCGGGCATCACCGCTTAGTGGAGTTGGGCACCGACTTCGAAACCGTCCTGGCGACCTTTGGATCCGGGACCAAGGGCCACTCCGACGGCCCGGCCGCCGCCGTCGACTCCGTCCAGCCAACCGCACGGTTCAACGAGCCGCAGGGCCTCGTGCTGCTTCCGGAAGAGGTGGCAGCGAAGGCGGGCTACGACGTCGTCATTGCAGACTCAGTCAACCACCGTCTCCGGGGGCTCTCGCTCACGGACGGAACAGCCACGACGATTGTTGGCAACGGCGTGCAGCGCCTGCTGGAAACCGGCCCCGCGCGGGTGGACGAAGACGCCGCCGGTTTCACGGGCCAGCTCAGCGAGCACCCGCTGGAAGTGTCTCTCAGCTCGCCGTGGGACGTCGTCTGGTCCACCGAGCTCAACGCCGTGGTGATCGCCATGGCCGGCACGCACCAGATCTTCAGCTTCGACCCCCTTACCGGCGCCGTGGCAATTATTGCCGGCAACGGCTTGGAAGGCCTCCTGGACGGCCCCGCCCACGAAGCCTGGTTCGCGCAGCCCTCCGGCCTGGCCGAGGACGCCGACGGCAACATCTGGGTGGCGGACTCCGAAACATCCGGCCTCCGCAAGCTGATCATTGACGATGGCGGCACGGTCACCGTGGAGACTGCCGTGGGCAAGGGCCTGTTCGACTTCGGTTTCCGCGACGGACCCGGGTCCGAGGCACGCCTCCAGCACCCCCTCGGCGTCACCGTCCTGCCTGACGGCTCCATTGCCATCGCCGACACCTACAACGGTGCCGTGCGGCGCTACGACCCCGCCGCAGGGACCGTGTCCACGCTGGCCCGCGGACTCTCGGAGCCCTCCGACGTGATTGTGGACCACACGCACGCCGCCGGCTCCGAGCCGCTGCTGGTAGTGGTGGAGGCCAACAAGCACCAGCTGGTGTACGTGCCCATCCCCAAGGAAGCCCAGCAGGTGGACGAGGGCGCCTCGCAAACCCACCGGCCGAAGAGCCCGGTAGCCCCCGGTCTGCTCGAGCTGACCGTGCGTTTCACCGCGCCTACCGGGCAGAAGCTCGACGACCGCTGGGGTGATCCCACGCAGCTGAAGATCTCCTCCACCCCGCCGGAGCTGCTAGTTGCCGGCGGAGGAACCTCGGTGGGGCTGCTCCGCACGCTGGAGCTGGCTTCCGGCATTCCGGAGGGCGTCCTGCACATTGCCGCCCGTGCCGCGGCCTGTGACGGACCGGAGGATGCGGACGGCGAGATCCCTGACCACGCCGCCTGCCACCTGTATCAGCAGGACTGGGGCATCCCCGTGCTGCTGACGGACGACGGCGACACCGAGTTGGTCCTGGACCTGCGCGGAATGGACTGATCACCACCGCCGCTGCCGCTTTGCGGCGCCGGCTTGCTGAGGCTGCCTTCTGTGACCTGATGTCACGGGATGCAGCCTTTTGCGCGCCGGGGTAGGGGCCGGCCGCGGATTTCCAGGGTTAGGGCCTCCGGCCGTGGCCAAAAGCGTGCTCGGCGTGCCGCCGGGGGCAACTGCCAGCGCCCCGAGTTTTCCACATATGGGCGCCTTGGGGGCGCGGCCAGAGCCTCGGCGGCGGCAGCATGGCCACCTGGATGTGCAGAAGCCCTGCACATTTGCGGTGGAGCAGCCAGGCGCCCGGCGCTGGGCAGGCTGGGAATCGATGATGCGTCGTTGCGCCGGGCTGTCCGGGGCGGACAGCTCCTCCAGCCGGACCGCGGGCTGTATGCCCTCCCGACGGTGCCGGCAGAGCTTGTTGGCCTGTTGCGTAACCGCCAACTCCTGACGTGTGCCAGCGCCGCGCCCCGCCAGGGGTTGTGGTCGCTGCCGTCCTCGGGCGCGCTGCATGTGCATCACCGCAGGGCCGATGCGGTCACCGGCAGCGGGATCCACCATGCCGGGCTGTTGCTGCCGCCGCAGCCAGACAGGCCCGTAGCCGCACTGGCCGATGTCCTCATTCACGCGCTGAGGTGCCTGCCCTTTGCCGAGTCCTTGGTGATGGTGGAATGTGCCGTTCAGCGGGGAGATATGACCGTGGACTTTCTGCGGGCCCGGCTGCCGGGAAAGCGGAACGGCCCTGCACGCGAGGTCCTGAGGTGGGTGGACCGGGGTGCGGACTCGCTCCTGGAGACCTTGGCCCGGACCTATTTCCGGCAGGCCGGGATCCGCGTGGAAACCCAGGCCTAACTTGAGCGTGTGGGTCAGGTTGATCTGCTGTTGGAGGGTTGGCTGGTAATGGAGCTGGACGGCCGGCAACATGCTGAGTGGACCCAGGTGAAGAAGGACAACCGCCGGAACAACGAGTCGGTGGTCCAGGCAGGAAAACCCCGGAAACTCAGGGGCTGGCGTGCGCAGGGGGCAAAAGCGTGCTGTGCGTGGCGCCAGGCCAGCCAGTCAGCCAGGCCAACGGGGCTGGCGCTAGTAGCTCAGGAGCGGGGTGACCCTGATGGTGTCGCCGGCGACATCCAGACGGGTGGTGAAGCTGAAGTCCACCTCTTCGTTGAGCGGGAACCAGGCGCCGGTGAAGGAACTCTGCTGGACCGCCTCCACCTTGGCCTTCCCGTCGAGGGGAGCAACCACCCAGCGGCCGTCGAAGGGCTCGACGGAAATCTCCGGGTACTCCGTGATGGTCCACTTGATGGTGCCGTCGTCCACGTTGTTGGTGCTGGCGAAGTAGAAGGGGCAGTCCGGCTGCAGCTTTTGCTGCTTCACGGCTTCGGCGGCGCAGGTGTCCAGAAACTCCTGTACCTTCGCGCCCACATCCTTCCGCAGCTGGTCGGTGGCTTCGGTCAGCAGGTTCAACGGAGCCGCCGGGACATCGCGGGATGTCACCGTGGCGCGCGTGGCCGGAGCAGCGAAGTATTCACCGTTCAGGGAGGCTTCGTATTCGCCCGGATAGAACACGGCGAACGAATTTCTGCCTTGGGGCATGTTCACAGGGACGCCGTTGAGGTTTACTTCGCTGGCGTTCACCACCGTCAGGCCCACCGTGGGCAGCCGCGACGGCACAAACGCCCACGTATTAAAGAACAGCCATTCGGTGCCGGTCTTCTCCAGCAGGAACTCGGTACGAAGCCTGCTGCCGTCGATCGTGTACTGCACGGGCACCACGACCTGGTTGCCTGAGCGTTCTTCGGCATCGCCGATGGTGACGTTCGCCAGCCGGGAGGAGGCCGTCTGCAGCGCTGTGCCGTCGAGCATGGCGGCGTTGCTGGGCGGCACTGCGGCCCGCAACAGGCCCAGCGCCTTGCCGCCGTCGCCCTCGTGGAGGGCGTCCAGATATTCCCGGACAGGCTGCTGTGGACTTGCCACCGTATTGTTCACCACATTGACCCCAACGATGGCCGCGGCCACGGCAAGCATGAGGCCAAGCAGCCACCCTGCTGCCATCCTCACCAACGCCTGACTCATCTGCACTTCCCTTACGTTACCTGCAAGCCCGCTGATTACAGGTGTAGCCGCCGCCCCGTGTAACGCGGAGCGACGTCTTTCCTGATGCCCGACGGCGGGAAGTCCAGGGCGGGACATCGTCCGGGTTTGCCTACCGGCGGCGCCGGGACGAGGTGCCGAAGACGCCGCGGAGCAGTTCCCGGCCGAGCTGGGTGCCCATGGAACGGACCATACTCTTCAGCCCGCCGCCCAGGGCCCCGCTGAGTGCTCCGGCAAGGTCGCCCACCAGGCTGCCGCCGGCAGGGGCCGCAGGCTCCGGTGCACGCCGCGAGGGCGCATCAGTGCCGGCACCACGATCCGTCGCCGGCGCGGGACGGCTGCTGGGCCGGCCCAGGATTTCCTCCTCGATCCTGCGGGCCTCGGCGTCGACGTCGGCCTGCTCCGAACCTGGCTGCCCGGAAGTTCCCGGAACCGGGGGCTCACCCGGCGCGGCTCCGCCGGTGGGCGTCGCGCCTTTGCCGGTGAGCTTCTCGTAGGCAGAGACGTTGTCAACGGCGGTCCCGTACTTGGCGAGCAACGCGGACCCGCCCACAGTGCTCTTGATGAGCTCCTCGGCGCTGGGGCCCATGACGGATTCCGGGGCGCGCAGGCGTGTGTGAGCAACCGGCGTCGGGGCGCCCTTCTCATTCATGACGGTAATGACGGCCTCGCCGATCCCCGCAGACGTGAGGGTTTCCTCGAGGTCATAGTCGCTGACCGGGAACGTGGACACGGTCGCTTTCAGGGCCTTGGCGTCCTCGGGGGTGAAGGCGCGGAGGGCGTGCTGGATGCGGTTGGCCAGCTGGCCCAGGACATCGGCCGGAACGTCTTTGGGGGTCTGGGTGACGAAGAAGATCCCCACACCCTTGGAACGGATCAGCCGGACAGTGGTGGTGATGGCGTTCAGGAATGCCTTGGATGCGCCGTTGAACAGCAGGTGGGCCTCGTCGAGGAAGAACACCAGTTTGGGCTTGTCCAGGTCGCCGGCCTCGGGGAGGTCCTCGAACAGGTCCGCCAGCAGCCACATCAGGAAGGTCGAGAACAGCATCGGCTTGGTCTGCAGCGTGGGTAGCTCCAGGCAGGTGATAACGCCGCGCCCGTCCGGTGCGGTCCGGAGCAGCTCGGCCGTGTCGAACTCAGGCTCGCCGAAGAACCTTTCCAGGCCCTGCGCTTCCAGGTTTACCAGTTCGCGGAGGATGACGCCGGCGGTGGCCTTGGACAGGCCGCCCAGTTCCTCCAGCTCGTCCTTGCCGTCGTCCGAGGTGAGGAACTGGATGACCGCGCGGAGGTCCTTCAGGTCGATCAGCTCAAGGTTGTTTTTGTCCGCAAAATGGAAGACCAGCTGCAGGCTGGATTCCTGGGTGTCGTTGAGCTCCATAACGCGCGAGAGCAGGATGGGGCCAAACGACGTGATGGTGGCACGGACGGGAATGCCGTTGCCGTCGCCGCCCAGGGCCAGGAACTCCACCGGGAAGGTCTTGCCGGCCCAGGCCTGGCCGATGCTGTCGGTGCGCTCCTTCAGCTTCTCACTACCGGCGGCCGCCGTGGCCAGGCCGGAAAGATCGCCCTTGATGTCCGCGAGGAACACGGGAACTCCGGCAGCGGACAGCTGCTCGGCCATCATGTGCAGCGTGACGGTCTTGCCGGTGCCGGTGGCGCCGGCCACCAGGCCGTGCCTGTTCATCATGGCCAGCGGCAGGCGGACCTGGGCTTCCTTGTGGAGTTCGCCGTCGACAATGGCGGCACCCAGCTCGATGGTGGCGCCTTCCAGGGTGTAGCCCTTCTGGATGGTGGCGAGTTTTTCCGCAGTGGTTTTGTTGGCCATGCCGCTAGCTTAGCGGGGCCGCCGGGAGATTCTTGGTGAACGCGAGCTACCCGATGATCTCCGGATCCTGGTCCTGATCGAACTGCGGCTCATAACCCGAGGTGAGGTACAGGTGCTTGGCTTCGGGCTGGTGCGGACCGGTGGTCAGGAAGACGCGCCGGTAGCTCCGGCGGGCCGTCAGAGCCTCCAGCTCTGCCAGCAATGGCCTCGCCGTTTTCCTGGACCACCCCCACCGGCCTGGACGACATCGCTAGTTGAAGTTCAGCTCACGGTCCGCGAGCAACTGCTCTAACCCCCCATCGATTGCTCCGTACGCGCCCTTTTGGGTCTCAAAAGGGCGGCTACTCAGCAATCGATGGGGTTGTGCACAAAACAATCCCCGCTGGATAACGATCCGGCGGGGGATTCGTCGCCGGCGGGCCTACTTCTTGGGCAGGCCTGCCGGGTTCAGCTCGGAGGTCTTGATGGCCTCCGACGACAGGCCCCAGCGGTCCAGGATCTCGGCGTAGCTGCCATTCTCGATCTGCTGGTTCTGTAGGAGGGGTAACGGCCGTTAACGGGGCGTCCCCGGCGGTCACAAAACCAAGTGGTGCCGCGGCGGTTCCCCCGAAAGACGAGTACTCACGCCGGAAAGACAGGTGCCCACTACGCGTGTGCCCCTCAGACGTGGCACTTACGGTGAAACTACGCTGCGGCCGGAGCCGGCCGCCCCTACGGTCTCACCAGGAGTCATCATGCCGAGTGCCCCTTCGAAGTCTGTATTCGCCCGGCGCCTTGCCGCTGCGGTTGTCCTGCCCGGTCTGCTGACCAGCACGCTTGTTTTTGTTATGCCGGCGGCCGCTTCGGGGTCTGCAACCGGCATTTGCAACGGCGTGGTGAACCAGTTGGCGCACCGGGGCTTCGTCCAGGAGAACCTGCTCAAGGCAGCGGCGAGGAAGAACGCTGACGTAATCGCTGCACTGCAGGCAGAGCGCGCCGAACTGGTAAACACTGAGAACAGATTGACGGCGGAGCTCGCCGCCGCGGATGCGGTCCTTGCTGTCCTTGAGGCCGAGGAAAGGCAGCTGGACCAGGACCTCACCGACACGGACGCCCACATTGCTGACCTGGCCGCAGAACTGAGCGCCACGCAGCTCTCCATCACCGACAAACAGGAGGAGCTCCATGCCCTCAACGTCGCGGCGGCAAGCCTCGCAGACCAAATATCACCGCTGCGGGAGGAAATAGCCCAGGCTCAGGCAGCCGCCTCGCTGCTCAGGGAACAGGCGGCAGCTGTCGACGTGCAGATAACTGAGCAGAACAGCAAGATCAGTTTTGCTCAAGCGGAGCTGGTGACGCTCGAGGCACAAGCACATGCGGCTGCTGTAGCCCTGGCGGACAAGAAAGCCGCCATCCAGGTGGCAGAGGGTGAACTGGTCACCCTCACCGGAGCAGCCCGGGATGCCGAGGCTGCTGTTGACCTTGCAACCAGTGAAGTCGGGGATGCCGAGGCGGAGCTGGCCTCTCTCGTCCAGGCCGGGACGGCTGCGGAAGATAAGCTGCAGGCCGGGCAGGCAAGGCTTGACGATGCCAGGAGTGTGCTCGCCGACTTGGAGCAAGCGGCTGGGGAGGCTGCCACAGCAGTGGAGGGAAAAGAGGCGGAGATCGGCACAGCCCAGGGACAGCTTTCTGCTTTGCAGGCGCTGGCGACAACTGCAGCTGACACACTTGCCGCCAAGAACACCCAGATCGCCGACGCCCAGCTTGACCTTGCCACCCTGCAGGCCAGTGCTGCTGCAGCGGCGTCAGCGCTCACCGCAAACACCACCGCGATCACGTCGGCGAATGCCGGGATTGGCTCCCTGCAGGAGCAGATCGCCACCCTGAATACGACAATCACGTCCACGCAAGCCGCGTTGGCCACCGCGGAGGGCGGTCTCGCTGCACTCCAGGCACAGAAGGAGACATTGGAGGCTGCGATCGCTGATCTCACTGACAGGATCAACAAGAGCCACGGCAATGCGACTGGGTTGAGGAACCAGCGGGATGCCAAGCAGGCTGAGCTCGCGGCGGTGACGGATCAGATCACCGACAAGACCACGCTGATCTCCGGCATGCAAGGCGATCTCACTGGCCTCAATTCGCAGGTGACCACCTTAAGCTCGCAGCTGCTGCTCAAGCAGCAGGAGAGCAGCGCCTTACAGCAGCAGGCGGCACCACTGCAGGCAGTTGTGACCGCAGCCAACGCCGCCGTGGCCGACAAGGAAAGTCAGATCCTAGCCCTGAAAGCCGGGGTGCCGGCACTTGAGGCCGATGTAACGGAGGCCAACGGCGCGGTCGCGGTAAAGGAAGGCGAACTCGCCGTTCTGCAGGGCCAGCTCACCGGACTTGAGGGTGCCGCGGCCACCGCCGGGAGCGCCGTCACCGCACAGGAAATAATCGTGGCTGATCTTGAAGCGGCCGTGCAGGGACTGACTGACGGAGTGGAAGCTGCAAATGCGGCCATCGCGGCTCAAAAGGTCGTCTTGGCGGAACGGAAGGATGCGCTGGAAGACGCACTGGCTGCCCAGGTTGCAGCCGACGCCGCCGTGGTGGACAAGCAGGCCGAACTCTCTACGCTCAAGGACCAGCTGCCCGCGCTGGTAACCGCAGTGGAGGACGCAAACAAGGCTGTGGCAGGCAAAACAGCCGAGATCAGCGCGCTGAACACGATCCTGGACAAGCTGGTGGAAGACCTGACAGGCCTCAACGGCCAGATCACCGCCAAGGAGGCCGAGATCCTCACCCTGCAGACGCGCGTGGCTCCACTGGTCACTCAGCTCAATCAACTCAACGGCGAGATCGCTGTGGCCGAGTCTGCACTGGCTAATCTGAACGGGCAGCTGTTGACGCTTGATGGCCAGGTAACGGCAGCACAGGCGGTGCTCCGGGACCTCCAGTCGCAAAAGGGAGCAAAAAAGGTTGCCATCGAGGCGCAACGGACAATCGTCACTGATCTGCAAGCCGCGCTGGGCAGCGTACAGAACCAGATCAAGGCAACTGACGGTCAGATCGCGCTCGGCGGGTGCGTCGCCTGATCCGTGAGTCAGGCCTGAGCTGCTGAGCGGCGCCCAACGAAGTGCCCCACGCGTGCGCGGCAGTCTCCCGCGCATGCTGTGGGGCACTCCACCCCAGCCCGCAGAAATAACCCGGGCACCGCCGTCGTTGTCCACAGTGGCCCGCCGCGACCCGGCCGGCCACCCTACGCAACGCATTGAAAGGCCGGCACCGACGTGACGCTTCCCCTCTCTATCCTTGATCTGGCAACCATCGGCAAAGGCCAGACGGCGGCGGAGAGTTTCGCGGGCAGTGTGGCGATGGCACAGCGTGCCGAGGAGCTGGGCTACCGGCGGATTTGGTACGCCGAGCACCACAACATGTCCGCTATCGCGTCGTCGGCCACCAGTGTGCTGATTGCCCACGTGGCCGCCCACACCGAGAGCATCAGGCTGGGCGCCGGCGGAATCATGCTACCCAACCACTCGCCGCTGACCATCGCCGAGCAGTTCGGCACCCTGGAGACGCTGCACCCCGGCCGGATCGACCTTGGCCTGGGCCGCGCCCCCGGCAGTGACCAGAACACCATGCGCGCGCTGCGCCGGGACCCCATGTCCGCGGACACTTTCCCGCAGGATGTCCTGGAGCTGCAGGGCTACCTCACCGGTCCCACGCGGATCCAGGGCGTGGAGGCCACCCCCGGCAAGGGCACCAACGTCCCGCTGTACATCCTCGGATCGTCGCTGTTCGGCGCCCGCCTTGCCGCCCAGTTGGGCCTGCCGTACGCCTTCGCCTCACATTTCGCGCCCAACGCCCTGCAGGATGCCGTGGCCGTCTACCGCCGTGACTTCAAGCCGTCGGCCCAGCTGGATGCACCGCACGTGATCGCCGGCGTCAACGTGGTTGCCGCCGATACCGCTGCCGAGGCGCAGGCGGCTTTCCGGGCCACCCTGCGTGCCCGCGTCGCGCTGTTCTTTGGCGGCGGACGCGAATTCTCCGACGACGAGGCCGACACGATCCTGGACTCCCCACAGGGCCAGCACGTGTCCCAGATGATGACGTACTCCGCTATCGGCACCCCGGATTCGGTGCTCGACTACCTGGACGGGTTCGCCAAGCACGCCGACGCCGACGAACTCATCGTGGCGCACCAGAACACCGGCACCGAGGCCCGGATCCGCTCCGTGGAGCTGCTGGCGGAGGTCGCCGGGCTGGCCCGGGTCTAGTCCCGACCGGGACGCCAGCAGTTGGGTCGGCCCCGCGTCACGCCAAGCACCCTTTTGGAAAGCCCGACGGCGGGGTCCCCCGGAATCACGCGGCGGGTGCCGCCGTCGTGGTCCAAAAAGCTGCCCTGCGTGACGCGACTATGAGCGCCAGCCGCACGGACTCTTGACATCCCTCGACTGAACCGGTTAAGCAGAGCCTGCTGAACCGGTTCAGTGGCGTGAGTCACGGGACCCGAAACCTAAAGGGCCCCACATCATGGCAGTTACCATCAGCGACGTCGCCCACGCGGCAGGCGTCAGCAAAGGTGCTGTTTTCTATGCGCTGAACGGCCAGCCCGGCGTCAGGGACGCCACCCGGGGCCGGAAATCGGTGTGGCCAAACTGGACAGGGTCTGAGCCGGACACCTTGATGCTGCCGGTTGTCACGCACGTCACCTTTTTGGAAGCACGACGGCGGCCTGCCGCGGAATTGCGCGGTGGGCGCCGCCGTCGGGCTGCAAGAGTCTGCCCTGCGTGACGTAGGTCCGCCCCTGAGGGTGAGTCCCGCCGTCGGACTCAGCGGTCAGTTCAGCAGCAGTGCCACGCCGATTATGGCCGGTACCGCCAGCACTCAATACCTGGCCGGCGTTGTGGCCAGGGATCCGCTGGCGGTCCACAAACCAGCCCACCATGATGATGAACCAGACCACAAAGAAAGCCCTGCAGCCCGCCTACCAAGAAAAGCCTCCGAGGCTATGGCGGCGGTGTCTGCCCGGACCCACGCTCCGGCTACAGGGCGGCGTTGTTCAGTGCGAACGGCGGACGCATCAGGCCCGGCGTGAGGCCCTCGGCCGGATCGTTTCCGATCCGGACAATCTTGTTGTCCTTATCCACATGGATAACCTTCGGGTTGTAGGCCTTTGCCTCTTCCGTGGTCATCTGGGCATAGGTGATCAGGATGACAATGTCGTTCTCGTGCATCAGGTGCGCGGCTGCCCCGTTAATGCCAATGACACCTGAGCCGCGCTCGCCGGCAATGGTGTAGGTCTCCAGGCGCGCACCGTTGGTCACGTCCACGATGGCCACGAGTTCGCCGGGAAGGATGTCGGCAGCATCCAGGAGGTCCAGGTCAACGGTGACCGATCCTACGTAGTGCAGGTCGGCGTGCGTGACGGTGGCCCGGTGGATTTTGGACTTGAACATTGTGCGATTCATAACCTGCCCAGTCTAGCGCCGGCCCCCGGATCGTGCTGTGACGCACGAAATATGGCGCCGGAAGCTGTCCCCACGCACCTGGCAGGTGTCGCGGCGGTCCGGCACCTAACTGGACGCGCCGCCGTCGTCCGTCCTTGCTACGGATATGGCGGTGGCGGCCAGCGTCTCGCGGGCGGCGAGGATGGCCGGCCGCTGTGCGCTGGAGCGGCGCACCGAGGTGAAGACGGTACGGTGCGGATTACCCGGCAGGTCCAGCAGCCGGGCGGTGGTGCCGCGGCCGGTCCAGACGAGGTCCGGCATCAGGGCCACGGCATTTCCGGACTCGATCAGCCTGATCTGCGCCTGCAGATCGGCTGTTTCGAAGCGCACATCGGGCTCGAACCCGGCACTCCGGCAGGCCTGCTCCGCCCAGTGCCGGGAAGCTGCGCCGCGGGGCTCCATTACCCAGGGCAGCGCGGCAGTATCTTCCAGCGACGTGATGGGCGGGCGGCCGGGAGCCGCTGGCGGAACGGCCAGCCGGATCGCGTCAGTGGTCAGCTTGATGCGGTCCAGCTCCGGGTACCGCGGAGCGGCGTGTCCCGGATACTGTTCGGCGATGACCAGGTCAAAATCGCGCGCCCACGTCTCATGAAGTGCCGTTTCGGGTTCGCGCTGGATCATTTCGATCCGGACCTCCGGGTACTCAGCCGTCATCCGCGAGAGCGTGTCAGGCATCAGCGCCAAGGCCGCGGACTGGAACACCGCAATCCGGACGGTCCCCATGACAGTGGTCAGCGACGCCGCCAAATCCGCTTCCGCCTGCTCCATGGTTTCGAGCAGCTGGGCGGTGTGGGCCACCAGGACTTCGGCCTGCGGCGTCAGCTGCACGCGCCGCCCCGTTTTCCGGAGCAGCTCCACACCCACTTCCTTTTCCAGCAGTGCAAGCTGCTGGGAGACCGACGACGGGCTGTACTGCAATGCCTCCGCCACCTCCGCCAGCGTGCCCCGGATCTTCAGTTCGCGGAGGAGCCGCAGGCGCCGGACATCGAGCATGGCCACATTCCTTGATGATTCTAATGAATATTGGTTAGAAGGAGTCACTTTATCTAATGCAACTGCGCTTGCATACTGTTGGGGATGAGTTACCCCCGTCACAGTCCGTTCAAAAGGGCCCCGCGACGGGGTCGCACCCCAAGCAGGAGTTCCTGATGAGCACTAAAGACATGACCCAGTCGATCATGAGGCGCAAGCCCATCGACGACATCGAAGTAGAAAACAAGCACAGCGGACTGTTCAAGTCCCTCGGCCTCTGGCAGCTCACGGCCATCGGCGTCGGCGGCATCATTGGCGTCGGTATCTTCTCCCTGGCCGGACTGGTGGCTGCAGGCAGCGAGGACACTCCGGGTGTGGGGCCCGCCGTGTTGATTTCGTTCCTTGTTGCCGGCCTTGCGTCAGCGGCCGCAGCCCTGTCCTATGCGGAGTTCGCCGGGATGATTCCCCGGGCCGGCTCGGCCTACACCTATGGTTACGTGGCTCTCGGTGAGGTGATCGGCTGGTTTATCGGCTGGGACCTGCTGCTGGAGTACATCGCCATTGTCGCCGTGGTGGCCATCGGTATCTCGGGCTACTTCGACGCGTTCCTGTCGGGAATCGGCATCCACATGCCTGTCTGGATGACGTCCACGCCGGATGAGGGCACGGGCGGCATCGTGAACATTCCCGCCATCGTGGTCTGCCTCCTGGTGACCTGGATTCTCTCCCGCGGGACGAAAGCATTCGGCCGGTTCGAGCTGGTGGCCGTTGCCGTCAAGGTCATTCTGATCCTGTTCATTATCGGCCTCGGCGTTTTCTACATCGACACCAATAACTACAACCCGTTTATGCCCAGCGGTTTCGGCCCGGTCCTGGCAGGATCGGCAACGGTGTTCTTCGCAGTGTTCGGTTACGACGCCATGAGCACCGCGGCCGAAGAGGCCACTGACGGCAAGAAGCACATGCCCAAGGCAATCATCCTTTCGCTGATTATTGCCATGCTGCTGTACGTCGCCGCCACCCTCGTCCTGACAGGCATGCAGAACTACAAGGACATCGACCCCAAGGCAGGCTTCGCCTCCGCGTTCACTGGAGTGGGCCTGCCCGTCATCGCCACCATCATTTCGGTCTTCGCCGTCCTGTCCATCCTCACGGTGATGCTGACCTTCCTCCTGGGGGTCACGCGTGTCTGGTTCTCCATGAGCCGCGACGGCCTGTTGCCCGGCTGGTTCGCCAAGACGGACCGGCACGGAACCCCGCAGCGAGTCACCTGGATTGCCGGCATCGCCTCCGCCCTGCTGGCGGGTGTGTTCCCCATCAAGGCCGTCGCGGACCTGACGAATATCGGCATCCTGGCGGCGTTCGTCGTCGTCTGCTTCGCGGTGATCGTGTTCCGCTACAAGAAGCCGGACGCCCCGCGCACCTTCCGCCTGCCGCTGATGCCGGTCATTCCGGCCTTTGGCGTTCTCGCTTCGGCTTTCCTCATGTTTCAGCTGCATTGGGAGACCTGGGCGCGGTTCGGCGTCTGGCTGGTCATCGGCCTGGCCATCTATTTCTTCTACGGCCGCAAGCACTCCCTGATGAACCCGGACAGCCCGCGCCACGAAGAAGCGGTGGAGATGCACCGCCCCCTCGGCTGACCCCACCCACCCCGGACGCTCTCTCACTTTCGGGGCGCGAATGACGAACCCTCTCTCACATCCTGTGGGGGAGGGTTCGTGCGTTTCGGTGGAGAGCGAGAGGGTTGCCCGGATGGCTGCAGGATGTGAGAGAGCGTCGCGGAAAAATGCGCAGGAAGTGAGAGAGCGTTGCCCAAAAGCGGGGATTTCCTGACCGTTCGGACGGCAACTTGAAGCATTGGGTTTTCTAACCTGTATTGCTTAGAAAACATCGCTTTATCTTATGTGACTGCAAGCTCATACTGATGGATAAGACCCCCTTCCATACCAAGGAAAGAACGAGCACACCATGACTTACAGTGCAACGGAAGCGACCGGACAGGCAGCCGTCTCGCAGGCCCGTGCCCTCGCGGCGGAAACCATCACGCTGGTGCGCCGCTGGCTGAACGAGGCTTCGAAAGTTCCTGTTGATGCCTCGGCCGAGCAACTCGCCGGTGTGCTGAAGGACCCGAACGGCCTGGACTTCACGGTCGGCTTTGTGGACGGCGTGGTCCGCCCCGAAGACCTGAACGTCGCCGCCCGCAACCTGGCCGCCCTGGCGCCCAAGGTCCCGGCGTTCCTGCCCTGGTACATGCGCAGCGCCGTCCGCGTCGGCGGCACCATGGCACCGATCCTTCCGCAGGTGGTCATCCCGATCGCCCGCCGTGTGCTCCGCGAAATGGTGGGCCACCTGATCGTTGACGCCACCGACGCCAAGCTGGGCCCGGCCATCGCCAAGATCCGCAAGGACGGCATCAAGCTCAACGTCAACCTCCTCGGCGAGGCAGTCCTCGGCGAGCATGAGGCTTCCCGCCGGCTCCAGGGCACGCACACCCTGCTGGCCCGCCCGGACGTGGACTACGTCTCCATCAAGGTGTCCTCCACCGTGGCCCCGCACTCCGCCTGGGCGTTCGACGAGGCCGTGGAGCACGTCGTCGAGAAGCTCACGCCGCTGTTCACCAAAGCCGCGTCCTTCGCCGGCGCGGGACAGAAGGCCAAGTTCATCAACCTGGACATGGAGGAATACAAGGACCTGGACATGACCATCGCGGTCTTCACCAGGATCCTGGACCAGCCCGAATTTAAGAACCTCGAAGCCGGCATCGTGCTGCAGGCCTACCTCCCGGATGCCCTCGCCGCCATGATCCGCCTCCAGGACTGGGCCGCGGAACGCCGCGCCCACGGCGGCGCCGCCATCAAGGTCCGTGTGGTCAAGGGCGCCAACCTGCCCATGGAACAGGTGGAATCCTCGCTGCACGACTGGCCGCTGGCCACCTGGCACACCAAGCAGGATTCGGACACCAACTACAAGCGCGTCATCAACTACTCGCTGCACCCGGAGCGGATCAACAACGTCCGGATCGGCGTGGCCGGCCACAACCTCTTCGACATCGCCTTCGCCTGGCTGCTCGCCAAACAGCGCGGCGTGGAGTCCGGCATCGAATTCGAGATGCTGCTGGGCATGGCGCAGGGCCAGGCCGAAGCGGTCAAGAAGGACGTCGGCTCGCTCCTGCTCTACACCCCGGTGGTGCACCCCGCCGAATTCGACGTCGCCATCGCCTACCTGATCCGCCGCCTCGAAGAGGGGGCCAGCCAGGACAACTTCATGTCCGCCGTGTTCGAACTCAGTGAAAACGAAGTTCTGTTCGAGCGTGAGAAGCAGCGCTTCCTCGCTTCCCTGGATACGCTCGACGACAAGGTCCCCCCGGCCAACCGGCAGCAGAACCGCAGCCTCCCGCCGCAGCCCCTGCCGCGTGACTCGTTCGCGAACACTCCGGATACTGACCCGTCCCTGCCCGCCAACCGCGACTGGGGCCACGCCATCCTGGAGCGTGTCCCGTCCTCCACGCTGGGCAACGCCGCCGTGGAAGCCGCCACCATCACGGACGCAGAGACGCTCAACACGGTGATCGCCACCGCCGTCGAGAAGGGCAAGGCCTGGGGCGCCCTGTCCGGCGACGATCGTGCGACGATCCTGCACCGCGCCGGCGTCGTCCTGGAGGCCCGTCGCGCCGACCTCCTGGAGGTCATGGCCAGCGAAACCGGCAAAACCATCGACCAGGGCGATCCCGAGGTCAGCGAAGCCGTGGACTTCGCGCACTACTACGCAGAGTCCGCCCGCAAGCTGGAAAAGGTCGACGGCGCCACGTTCGTCCCAGCCAAGCTCACCGTGGTAACCCCGCCGTGGAACTTCCCGGTCGCCATCCCGGCAGGGTCCACCCTCGCGGCACTCGCCGCCGGCTCCGCCGTCGTGATCAAGCCCGCCAAGCAGGCACGCCGAAGCGGCGCCGTGATGATCGAGGCACTCTGGGAAGCCGGCGTTCCCCGCGACGTGCTGTCCATGGTCCAGCTGGGCGAGCGTGAGCTCGGCCAGCAGCTGATCTCCCACCCCGCCGTGGACCGCGTGATCCTCACCGGAGGCTACGAAACCGCCGAGCTGTTCCGCTCCTTCCGCAAGGACCTGCCGCTGCTGGCCGAGACCAGCGGAAAGAACGCCATCATCGTCACCCCCAGCGCCGACCTGGACCTGGCCGCCAAGGACGTGGCCTACTCCGCGTTCGGCCACGCCGGCCAGAAGTGCTCCGCCGCGTCCCTGGTGATTCTGGTGGGATCGGTGGCCAAGTCCAAGCGCTTCCACAACCAGCTGGTTGACGCCGTCACCTCGCTGAAGGTGGGCTACCCGCAGGACCCCACCAGCCAGATGGGCCCGATCATCGAGCCCGCCAACGGCAAGCTGCTCAACGCCCTCACCACCCTCGGCGAAGGCGAGACCTGGGCGGTGGAACCGCACAAGCTCGACGGGACCGGCCGCCTCTGGAGCCCGGGCGTGCGCTACGGCGTCCGCCGCGGGTCCTACTTCCACCTCACCGAATTCTTCGGACCGGTCCTGGGCGTGATGACCGCTGACTCGCTGGAAGAGGCCATCGCCATCCAGAACCAGATCGAATACGGCCTCACCGCCGGCCTGCACTCGCTGAACCCGGACGAGCTCGGCATCTGGCTGGACTCCATCCAGGCCGGAAACCTCTACGTGAACCGCGGCATCACCGGTGCCATCGTGCAGCGCCAGCCGTTCGGCGGCTGGAAGAAGTCCGCCGTCGGTGCGGGCACCAAGGCCGGCGGACCCAACTACCTCGCCGGCCTCGGCGACTGGATCGGCGCCGAATCCTCGTCCACGGCAGTTGTCACCAACGCGGGCGTCCGCCGGATCCTGAACGCGGCCGCAGACGCCCTGCAGCCGGTCGAGCTTGAGTCACTGCAGCGCTCCCTAGCGTCCGACGCCCAGGCCTGGGCCGACGAGTTCGGCGCTGCCAAGGATGTGTCCGGCCTCAGCGCGGAGCGGAACATCTTCCGCTACCGTGCGCTGCCGGTCACCGTGCGGCTCGCCGAAGGTGCCCCGCTGGCGCACCTGGCGCGGACCGTGGCCGCCGGCGTCCTGGCCGGTTCGGTACTGGCCGTGTCCACCGCCGTCGAACTTCCCGCCCAGCTGCGTGCCGTGCTCACCGGGCTGGACATCAACGTGATGGTAGAGTCCGACGCTGGCTGGCTGGCTTCGGCTGCACGCCTCGCCGCGGCGGGCAAACTGTCCGGTGCGCGGATCCGGCTGATCGGCGGCGACGCCACCGCCCTCGCCGAGGCCACGGACGGGCGTCCGGACCTGGCGATCTACGCCCACGCGGTCACCGAGGCCGGACGGGTGGAGCTGTTGCCGTTCCTGCACGAGCAGGCCATCAGCATCACGGCCCACCGCTTCGGCACCCCGAACCACCTCTCGGATTCGCTGATCTAGGGCGGACCGAAGACCCAACCGACACGAAAGGCCCGGTGGCCGCCTTCGGGGCGGTTGCCGGGCCTTCGCTGTTGAATGGTTTCGTAGGGATCAGGTGGCTGCGCCGGGGCGAGCCTGGAGACCGTTGGTAATTAGCCCAAATACCAGCCTGGGGGAGTCCACGATGCAGGAACATTATGGGCGGAGAAATCTTCGCAACGGGTGCAGGTGTAGGCGACTTCGCCCAGTGTCCTGACCGCCCCGTCACGCCGGTACACCGGTGGAATGTAGGACTCGAGGTAAATGAACTCATCCGTGCCGCACTTGTCGCACGTGGGCTTGCCGATGTACTCGGCGGCTCGCGAAATGCCGGTGTTGTGGCTGGAATGATGGGTGACCAGCGGCCGTGCAGTGCTACCTTGCTGGGTATATAAGGTGTGCAAATGGGTGTTCTCGGCTGTCGTCATTGGCTGCCTATCCCGAGCGTGGCCGCATCATGGGCTGCGGGGCGCGCTCGTAGTGTTGAACCGGCCTCTGCTTGACCCCATGGATAAACCAGCATAGGGGAGGCGGGCTTTTACTTCAATGGTTCGTTTCCAGCTCTGATTCCTGCGGCAAATTCGGTCAAACCGACTTCTTGAGCGTCCGCCCGACGATGGCCTGGGTCAGTGCATCGATCACTTCGGCGTTGGCCAGCGGGTTGCGGATCAGGGTGAAATCGACGTCGCCGACCGGAGGCAGGTCGAACCGGCGGGTGATGATCAACAGGTCCTCGGGGACCAGCGACGTCGGCATCACGGCAACGCCGATGCCTGCCCGGAGTGCCGCCAGGACGCCGCTGATCTGCCGGGTGGTGCACGTGATCCGCCACGTCCGTCCGCTTGATTCCAGCGCATCGATGGCCAATTTCCGGCTGAGGCTGGGGGAGGGGTAGGCGATCAGGGGTACGGGATCCCCGGGCTCCAGGAACGTTTGTTCCAGTCCTACCCAGGAAAAGGTGTCGTGCTGGACCACGGTGCCGTCTTTGACGCCGGCCACCCACTTCACAAACACCAGGTCCAGCTGGCCGGCGTTGAGTTTCTTGTACAGCTGGTCGCTCTGGCCAACGGTGAGCTCAAGGTTGATCTGTGGATAGACCTGGCGGAACTCACGAAGGATCCGGGGCAGGCCGGTGATGGCCAGGTCATCGGCCGTGCCAAAACGCAGCCGGCCCCGCATGGCCGAGCCCGAGAAATATCGGGTGGCGGCGTCGTGGGCCGAGAGGATGGTGCGGGCGAAGCCGGCCATCGCGTCACCGTTGTCCGTCAGGCGGACATCGCGGGTGTCCCTGCTGACGAGGTTGCGCTTGGCAGCCGTCTCCAGCTTGCGGACGTGCTGGCTAACGGTCGGCTGTGCCAGGCCCAGGCGTTCCGCTGCCTTGGTGAAGCTGAGCGTCTCGGCCACAGCCAGGAAGGAACGGAGCTGGGCGGGTTCGAACACGATGGACTCCTCTTGCTGCCGGGCTGGCTGTTCACCCACGTCAGAGTGGGTGTCATTACGCTTTGTAATGGTAGTTATAGACGCGATAGGGCTACATAATCACCTGGAACCAGCCTAACGTCGGAAGCATCCCAGTCCGCCCGCTTCCCTGAGGACATCCCTGTGGCACCCCCACCGCCAACGTCGGCAACCGTCAGCCAGCCCGTCATCGACTCCGCCTCCGCGTCCGCTGCCGCCGCTTCCACCCAGACCCAACCCATCGCCGTCGTCAGTGAACACCTTCCCTGGCGGCACACGTTTATCTCCCTGAGAGTTCCTAACTTCCGCATCTTCGCGATCGGGCACTTTGTCGCGGTGGTTGCCCTCTGGATGCAGCGGATCGCCCAGGACTGGCTGGTGCTGGAATTGTCCGGTTCCGTCACCGCCGTGGGCATCACCGTGGCGTTGCAGTTCATGCCGTCGCTGCTTTTGGGGCCGTGGGGCGGCATGATGGCCGATCGGTTCGCCAAGCGCAGGATCCTCATCCTCTGCCAGAGCCTGGCCGCGGTCCTCGCGGCAGCGCTCGCGGTGCTTGCCCTGACCGACGCCATCGAAGTGTGGCACGTGTACGCCATCGCGCTGCTGCTGGGCCTGGTCACCGTGCTGGATCAGCCCGCGCGGCAGGTGTTCGTCAACGAACTGGTGGGTCCCAGGTACCTCCGGAACGCCATCAGCGTCAACTCGACGACGTTCCAGCTGGGCGGCCTGATCGGCCCGGCACTGGCGGGACTGCTGCTCACCGCCGTCGGCGCCGGCTGGGCCTTCGCCGCGAATGCGCTGGCGTGCTGCTCCACGGTGACCATGCTGCTGCTCCTGCGCAAGGACCAGCTGTTCGTCAGCGCTCCCGCCCCCAAGAAAAAGGGCATGCTGCGTGAGGGGCTGCAATACGCGCTCAGCAAGCCCACCATTTACTGGCCGTGGCTGATGGCCGGCTTCATCTCCGTCTTCGCCATGAGCCTGCCAGTCCTGCTCGCCGCGTTCGCGGACCACGTGTTCGCCGTCGGCGCCGGCGGCTATGGCCTGCTGAACGCCCTGGTTGCACTGGGTGCGTTGGCTGGCGCTGTCGCGTCCACCCGGCGCCGCCAGTTGCGGCTCCGCTCCGTGGTGTTCTGCGCCGGAATGTATGGCCTGATGCTGTGCCTGGCCGCGCTGGCGCCGTCCATGGTGTGGTTCAGCGTGGTGATGGTCCTGTCCGGATTCTGGTGCCTGATGTTCCTCACCGGCTCCAACCAGCTGGTCCAGATCAGCTCCAACATGGGCATCCGGGGTCGGGTCATGAGCCTGTACATCATGGTGCTGATCGGCGGCCAGGCCATCGGCGGGCCCATGCTCGGCTGGATCGCCGAGCATGTGGACCCGCACGTGGCACTCATGGTGTCCGGCGGCGTACCGGCGTTCGCCGCGGTGACTGTCGCCGTCGTCCTGGCCCGAAAGGGTGCGCTGGCACTCAGGGTGGACCTTAAGGACCGCCGCCACCCGCTGCGGATCGTCAGCCGCGTGGCTGCGGCGTAAAGGGCTCCGGCCTAAGTGTTGCGGCCTAAGTGTTGCGGCCTAGGTGGCCGCGGCCCACAGAAGGCTGGCTAAGCGGGCAGGTGCGGGTACTCGGCTTCGCGCCGCTGGAACTCCAGCACGTCCTTGTTGAGGACCACGCCCTCGCGGATTTCGATGGCGCGGGAAATGGTTTCGTTCCCGTCCCACGCCTCCGGGCCGCCGATGACCGTTTCGAGGAACGGCAGCAGGGCCTGGCTGATCTCCCAGCTGGAGGAATTCCAGAGGTAGGACGGGCTGTGGTCCACCGCGTAGTAATTGATGTGGTCGCCGATGATAAACATCGGTTCGGCGAACGTGGTGGAGCGCGCCCAGCTGAAGCCCATGCCCTCATCGCATGACACGTCGACCACCAGGCTGCCCGGGCTGAACGCCGGGAGGTCCTCGGTCCGCAAATACGTCAGCGGATTGTTTGGGTCCTGCAGCGTGCAGTTGACCACGATGTCGCTCTCGGCCAGGAACGGCGCCAGCGGAACCCTGCCGCGCTCGGTGATGACCTGGCTCAGGAAGGGGGCCTTGTCGTCGTGATCAAACTGGACGATGTTGACCGAGTGGATCGGGGCGCCAACCGCGGCGACTCCCCGGTTCGTGAGCACCTGGACGTCGTGGATGCCATGCGCGTTGAGCGCGGTCACGGCGCCGCGGGCGGTAGCGCCGAAGCCGATCACCACGGCACTGAGCCGGCGGCCGTAGTCACCCGTGGATCCGGTGAGCGACAGCGCATGAAGCACCGAGCAGTACCCGGCAAGCTCGTTATTTTTGTGGAACACGTGAAGCCCGAAGCCGCCGTCGCTCGCCCAGTGGTTCATCGCTTCGAAGGCGATGAGGGTGAGCTTCTTGTCGATGGCCAGCTGGGTGATGGCGCGGTCCTGGACACAGTGCGGCCAGCCCCAAAGGATCTGGCCGTCCCGCAGTTCCGCGAGGTCCTCCGGCTGCGGTTTGGGCAGGAGTACGACGTCGGCCTCCGCCAGCAGCGCTTCCTTGGTGGCCAATTTGCCCACGAGGGTTGAGAGGTGGTCATCCGATACGCCGAAGCGCTCGCCGTAGCCCTGTTCCAGGATGATGCGCTGGCGCAGTTCCGGAGCGATCCGTTCGAAATGCAGGGGGTGGATGGGGAGGCGGCGTTCGTCCGGTTTCCGGGTGGATGCCAGGACGCCCAGCGTCAGATGGCTCTGTTGGCCACTCACTTCTTTTTTGCGGCCTTGGACGTGATGTCCAGGGAGGTGGCCGGCGCTCCGGCGGCCCGCTTATCGGCGCGCTTTTCCTTGATGGACTTGCCGGCTTTTTTGGATGCTGCTTGACGCGGGGACTTGTCAGCCATGATTGCTCCTGTAGCGGAACCGAAGAAGTTCCTGACTTCTGACGATACACGGAGGGACCTAACGTGCTACTGGGAGTTTTCCTGAATCGATTCGAGTTCGCCGGAATGCTGCCTGGTCGCCGTAACCTTCCGGACTCCGCCGCACTCTTCCGGCGAACTCGGCACGGAGGTCTACGCATTCTGTGTGGATGCCCAGGCCCGCTCGGCAGTTCCCGGCCAGGGTGTGGAGTTCCATGTCCAGGACCAGGTGGCGGACCGGTCCTGGACCGAAACACACCACACGCGCACCGAAACCATCACCTGTTCCTGCGTGGTGTACCCGGTGGCGGACCGTACCCGGGTGACCGTGACTGCGCAGTACGTTCCCAAGGGAATCGGGCGCATGTTTTCCGGGGCCAGGGAGGGTACCTACCGGAAACAGGAGGCGGCCAGGCTCGCGGCGCTGAAGAAGGCCGTGGAACGGGACATCAGGAAGGCCAGGAACAGCTAGGAAGCGCTGCGGCGATGCGAAAACGGTGAGCGGCTGACGGGAATCGGACCCGCGTATCAAGCTTGGGAAGCTAGCGCTCTACCATTGAGCTACAGCCGCATTGGGACTGTCCAATAAATTGGACAGAAATCCCGGCGAAAACAACGAGATTTACATTACCCCAGTCGGAAGCCCACGTGGAACCGCGACACCAGCCGTTTGGCACCGGTTCGGGGCTGACGGAGCCACCTATCTCCCCCGGATGCCACCTTAAACGGCAATAAGCCCGTCCGAGGACAGGCTTAGATAGGGCTTCTTGGTCCTCACTACCGTTGCATCATGCCGCTTCCGCCAATTCCTTCGGCGGATCGCTGAAGTGTCCGGCTTTTAGCCGTGCCGCGAAGACTTCGGCGCTCATCGCGTTACGCGCCATTGCGAAGCCGAGGATGACCAAAGCCTGCCGTTCCTTCGAGTCCGTGATCATGCGGTGGCGGTAGAGGGTGGAATCCAAGTTGTTGTTCAGGCTCTCGATATCCGCGCGATAACCGTAGGTGTCCTCGTAGTACTTGCTCTCCGGAGGGTGCAAGCGGATGACGTGGGCGCGGTTGAACTTGCGCTTCTTGTCTTCGGCTGTGGTGTCGAGCCGCTCCGTCCGGTGCTCCCCGCAGAGCAGCAGCAGCAGCTTCGCGTACCAACGGTGTGTGCCGTCAGCATTCTTGCGTGAGTACTGATCGGTCCGCTTACAGGGCACGGAGTAGGTTTTACCAGTGTCAAGGACATCAAGTTCAACGAATTCGCCACCCTCTGTGTACAGGGTGTGCGGATTTCCGCAGGTGCAATCGATGTTGTAGAGCACCCTACGAATGTTGTCCTTAGGCACTGGCGCTATAGCGCTGATGCCTATCTTCAGCATGGCGTCGAGGTGCATGCCGGTCATTGCGCCGTCGTACCGAAGACCGAGGACACCCTTCGTGAGCTTGCGAATCTTCGTGAGTTCGGTGACCGCGATGCCAGCTTCACCGCCGTATCCTTCCTTAGCCACGGGAGCACGCCCAATGATGATGCGGGAATTGGGGAAGTCGTCGGGGCGTACTGCAATCAGAAGCTCCTTGAATCCGAGCACTCTCTGACTGTTTTCCTCGCCACCCTCGTGGTGAACATCGACCTCGGGAACCCACTTCCCTTCCTTCTTGAGCCGCTTCCGCGTGGTCTCTGAAATTCGCGGCTTTGGCACCGTGCCGTCAGCGACGAGAATGTTGGCCGTCCTCGCACCACCGGTGCGCCACCAGCAACTCATTGTCGCCATCTACGGCCTCTACGGCCGCAGCTCCGGCGATGCCCTTCCGGTGTCGGTATTGATCTCCATACTGGGAACGCTCGGCCATGGCGCTCCCGGTGTCCGTTCCTCCGTCTCCCGGCTGAAAGCCAAAGGCGTCCTCAAGAGTGTCCGCCGGGACGGCGTCGCAAAGTACGAACTCTCCGATACGGTCTTGGACGTCTTCCGGGAAGGCGACCGGAGGATCTTCGCGCCGGAACGGGCCACCCCGTTGGACGCCTGGGTGATGGCCGTCTACTCCGTCCCGGAATCCCTGCGGAACCGGCGCCACCAACTGCGCTCCGAATTGTCCGCCTTGGGTTTCGGATGCGTAGCCTCGGGCGTATGGATCGCCCCGGCCCAGAGCCTGGGCCAGGCCCGGGAGCGGCTCACCTCGCGGGGACTCATGCAGTACGTGGATTTCTTCCGGAGCGATTACCTGTTTGATGGACCCATGCGGCCGAAGATCGCAGAGTGGTGGGACCTGAATGCCATCGATGAGCAGTTCGGCGAATTCCTGGACCTTTACGACGGCGCAGGAGAACTCTGGTCCGGGCAGGTGGGCGACGACCCCGAGGCCGCGCCGGCTGAATCAACGGCCGAGCTCCGACGGCATGCGTTCCACTTCTACGTCCCGATGCTGACGGTATGGCGCCGCTTTCCGTAGCATACGAAGCGGCCTCCACCGCATCGCTCCCAAACGTCTCAGCATGATCCATGGTTCTCCTAGCGTGCGCCCACGGCGGCGTCGTCCGGGTCGGCGCTGGGGGCAAGAACAGGCACCTCAGGTTGCGGCTTCGGAATCATTGCCACAGCTCCTGCCGCCAGCACTGCGATGCCGGCAAAGATCGCGAAGTTGGCCTCGAAAGGCAGCTTCGAGCCGGCAATCCAGCCACCGATCAAGGGTCCGGAGATGGCACCCAGGCGGGCGAAGCTCAAAGCCCAACCCGTGGCGGTACCGCGGACCTTCGCCGGGTAGTAGTCGGCGATGTAGCCGGTGAGAACCAGCGAGGTGGAGATGGAACCAATACCTGCGAAGGCGACGAACAGCAGGTTGACCACCATGGTGTTCGGGAAGACCAGCAGCATGATGCCCAGGCCGCCCAGGATGTAGAACACCACCAGGATGAGCTTCTTGCCGTACTTGTCCGCCGCGCGGCCCAGGAGCAGGCCACCGATTGCGGAGGCCAGGCTGAAGACCAACAGGAACGTGAGCGAGGAACCGAGGTCGTACCCAGCCTTCTTCATGATGCTCGGCAGCCACGTGTTCAGGCCGTAGACGAGCACCAGGCCGCAGAACAGCGAGATCCAGAAGAACACCGTGGAACGCAGGTACTTCCGCGAGAACATGGTGGTGATGGTCTTCCACCACGGATCTGCGGCCTGGGTACCGGAGGCTGCGGAAGCCACCGGAACCACCGGCTGGTAGTCGGCGATCCGCAACTTGGCAGCCAAGGCCTTTGCCTCGGACTTCCGGCCCTTGGACTCAAGGTATTCAAGTGAGTCGGGGAGGAACTTCCAGATAATCGGGATCAGAACTACCGGCGCGGCACCGATAGCGACAACCGCGCGCCATCCGCCCATGGGCAGCACGAACATTGCAGCGAGTGCGGCCGCCACGATGCCCAGCGAGTAGCCGGAGTACATGAGGCCGTAGTTGTACGACCGCTTGTTAGGTGCCGAGTATTCAATGGTCAGGGCCGCTGCCACTGGAATAACACCGCCCATGCCCAGGCCGCCGATCAGTCGGAACAGACCGAACAGCTCAGGAGTGGGAGCCCATGCTGCGCCTGCCTGGGTGATGGTGAAGATCACCATGGAAGCCAGGAGCATCTTCTTACGGCCCACGAGGTCGCTGAGCGTACCAATGAACAGGGCTCCGATAAGCATGCCGATCAAGGCATATGAGCCAAGTCCCCCAAGGGCAATCGGGCTGAGGTTCCATTCCTTGTACTCGGCAAGGGCCGGGAGGATGGCCCCGAGGACGCCGACGTCGTACCCTTCGGCGAGGATCGCGAGCCAACAGCAAAACAACACCAGGCCGGTGGTCTTCTTGGGCACTTTCCAGTCGTTGACCGTTGCGGTAGCCATGGCTACTTCACCAAAACCGATGCAGCGGCGAACTCAGGAGTCCAGCGAAGGTGGGTGTTGGTCTCTTCAATATCCGCTTCCTTGAGCAAGGACAGCCGGGGCCGGACCGCATCAGTTCGCGAGCTCGGTGGTTTCCGGCGGCCGGCGCGGAACTGCGGAATCCACTGGGCGCCGGGGCCTTGGTATTCCTGCTCAGCTGCGGCATGCAGGGTCCACTGGGGATCGTAGAGGTGCGTACGGCCAAGGGCGATCAGGTCAGCACGGCCTGCGAGGAGGATCGAGTTCACGTCGTCGTAGCTGGAGATAGCGCCGACGGCGATCACGGCCACGCCTGCCGGCGCGGCAACCTCCTGACGGATACGGTCGGCGAAGGGCGTCTGGTAGCTGCGGCCGAAGACCGGCTTCTCTTCCTTGGCCACCTGTCCAGTGGAGATGTCCAGGCCAGCAGCGCCATGGGCGACAAATGCCTTCGCAATCTCAACGGAATCGTCAGAGGTGTTACCGCCCTCGATCCAGTCGGTCGCCGAGATCCGCACGGTAATTGGCTTGTCCGCAGGCCAAACGGCGCGGACTGCGTCGAAGACCTCAATCGGGAAGCGCAGCCTGTTCTCCAGGCTGCCGCCGTACTCGTCGGTGCGCTGGTTGGAAATTGGCGAAAGGAAGGAGGACAGCAGGTATCCGTGGGCGGCGTGGACCTCGAGGAGGTCGAAGCCAGCTTCGGCTCCGCGGCGGGCAGCATCAACGAAGTCGGCTTTGACCCGGCCCATTTCGGTGGTGTCGATTTCGCGTGGAACCTGGTTGCCGGCCCCGTAGGGCAATGCGGACGGGCCGACCGGTTCCCAGTTCCCGGTTTGGAGGGGCTCGTCGATGCCTTCCCACATCAGGCGCGTGGATCCCTTACGGCCGGAATGTCCAATCTGCAACCCGATTTTTGCCGTCGATCGTTCGTGGACAAAGTCGACGATGGACTTCCAGCTGTCCTGCTGCTCGTCTGTATAGAGACCAGAGCAGCCGGGCGTGATGCGTCCTTCAGGGGACACACAAACCATCTCCGTCATCACCAGTCCCGCCCCGCCAAGGGCTTTCGAGCCGAGGTGTACCAAATGGAAGTTCCCCGGCACGCCGTCGGTGGCGGAGTACATGTCCATGGGGGAGACGATGATGCGGTTCTTCAACTTGAGTCCGCCGATGCGGTATGGCTGGAACATTGCAGGGGCAATGTCTGGCAAGCCTTGGGAATCGGCGAAGTGCTTGTCCACGGCGCCGGCGAAGTCCGGGTCGCGGAGGCGCAGGTTCTCCTGGGTGATCCGGCGCGAGCGGGTGAGCAAGTTGAACGCGAATTGCGTGGGTTCCTGCCCTTTGTACTGTCCGATCCGTTCGAACCATTCCAGCGAAGCCTGAGCGGCTCGTTGGGTGGATTCGACGACGGGACGGCGCTCGGTCTCGTAGGCCGCCAGGGCGGTTTCGAGGTCCTGGTGCTCGTGGAGGCACGCGGCCAGGGCCAGGGAGTCTTCCATTGCGAGCTTGGTGCCGGAGCCGATGGAGAAGTGGGCGGTGTGGGCGGCGTCGCCGAGCAACACGATGTTCCCGTGGCGCCAGCTGCGGTTGCGGACCGTTGTGAAGTTCAGCCACTTGGAGTTGTTGGCCAGCACTTCGTGTCCGGCGAGTTCTTCGGCGAAGATGGCGCGGATTTTGCTGATTGCCTTCTCGTCGGAGACGCCGGGCGCGAATACGTCGGTGGCCGTGTCGTCGAAGCCGGCTGCCTCCCACACGTCGGGGGACATTTCGACGATGAAAGTGGAGCCTTCGTCAGAGTATGGGTATCCGTGGATCTGCATGGTGCCGTATTCGGTGTCCTTGACGAAGAACTTGAACGCCTCGAAAACCTGGTCCGTGCCGAGCCACATGAATTTGTTGGGTCGGGGATCAAGGTTCGGGCCGAAAGACTCCGCATAGGTTGCCCGGATCTGCGAGTTGACACCGTCGGAGGCGAGGACCAGATCATAGCCGGCCTCGAGTTCGGCGATCGGGGGTGCCGGGGTGCTGAAACGCACGTCCACGCCGAGTTCTGCGCAGCGGCGCTGCAGCAGCTCGAGCAGCTCCTTGCGGCTCATGGCTGCGAAGCCCTGTCCTCCGACGGTGAGGGTTTCGTTGCGGAAGTGGATGTCTATGTCGGACCACCGGGCAAACCGCCGGCTCATGTACTCGGCAACCACCGGGTCGGCGTTGCCGATGCCCCCGAGGGTTTCGTCGGAGAATACGACGCCGAAACCGAAGGTTTCCGAGGCGGCGTTACGTTCCCAGAGCGTGATGTCGTGGGAGGGGTCCAGCTGTTTCATCAGTGCTGCGAAGTACAGGCCTCCGGGGCCGCCTCCGACGATTGCGATCTTCATGGGTTGCTCCTTCTAGGGCTGGGTGGCGGCTGCGCCGGCCAGCTGGTCGTTTTCGTGTTTGAGGCGGTCGCGCAGCTTGAAGTGCTGCAGTTTGCCGCTGGGGTTGCGTGGGAGTTCATCGACGAAGCGGACGTCCCGCGGGTACTTGTATGGGGCGATGGTGGCTTTGACGAAGTCCTGGATTTCCTTGCGTTTGGCGTCGTCTGCACTGACGCCCTCGCGCAGGACGACGAAGGCGCAGACCACGCTGCCGCGCTCCTGGTCGGCCCGTGCCACGACAGCGTTTTCGACGACGTCAGGGTGCTGGTCGATGGCTGCTTCCACTTCGGGGGCGCCGATGTTGTATCCGGAGGAGACGATCATGTTGTCCGAGCGTGACTGGTAGGTGAAGTAGCCGTCTTCGTCCTGCACGAAAGTATCCCCGGTCACGTTCCAGCCGTGGTCGACGTATTTCGCCTGTCGGTCATCGTCCATGTACCGGCAGCCGGTGGGCCCTATGACGGCGAGCCTGCCGGGCTGGTTGGGTCCGGCCTCTATGCCTGAGTCGTCCAGGATCACTGCCCGGTAACCGGGCACCGCCTTGCCTGTTTTGCCGGGGCGGATGTCGTCGCCGGCAGCCGAGATGAACACATGGAGCAGTTCGGTCGCGCCGATACCGTTCACCAGACGGACCCCGGTGGCGTCGCGGACGGCTTCCCACGTTTCCTTGGGCAGGTGCTCACCGGCCGAGACAGCGATCCGCAGGCGGCTGAGTAGTTCGCCGCGGCCGGCTTTGAGGATGGCCCGGTAGGCTGTGGGCGCGGTAAAGAGGATCGTGGCACCGGCTGCGGCGGCGTTTTCCGCCAGTTCCACCGGGGCGGCACGTTCTGTCAGAAGCGACGAGGCGCCGAACCGCAACGGGAAGATTACCAGACCTCCGAGCCCGAAAGTGAAGGCGATAGGCGGTGATCCTGCAAACACATCCTCGGAGGTTGGCTGGAGGATGTGGCGGGCGAAGGTGTCTGCCGTGGCGAGGATGTCACGGTGGAAGTGCATGGTGACTTTCGGTGCACCGGTGGTCCCTGACGTCGGTCCCAGGAGTGCGACATCGTCCGCGGAGGTCTCAACGTCGGTAAATTGGCCGTCTTTGGAAGCACAGCGGGCGATAAGATCGCCGATGCCATCCCCTCCATAGGACAGAACAGTAACGGTGGCGCCTGCTGCCGCGGCCAGTTCGTCGACGAACCGGTGATCCGAGACTGCCACCACCGGTTTGGTGAGCCCGATCAACGTGCTGACTTCGGCGGCGCGGAGCATCGGCATGGTGGTGACAACCACGGCGCCGGCTTTCAAGACTCCGAGCCAGGCAGCGACGAGCCACGGGTTGTTGGGCCCACGCAGCAGGACGCGGTTGCCCGGGACCACACCGAAGTCCTCGGTGAGTACCTGCGCCGCCTGGTTCGCACGTTGCTGTAGATCGCCGTAGGTCCAGGTTGTGCCGTCAGGTGTGTGAAGTGCGGGGCGGTCCGGCCCGTATTCGGTGACTCCGCCGTCGATCAGCACGGAAGCAGCATTGAGCTGTTCCGGGTACTGGAGCTCCGGAAGGGTGAACTCGAGCGCAGGCCAAAGGTTGGCCGGTGGTAGGTGGTCCCTGGTAAAGGTATCCACGTGGGCCGATGATGTGAATGTCATGGCCTCTCCTTTCGAATAATGATGTGAGTCCGGGAACCCGGCTCAGGAAGAAGATCGGATCATGCCCTCTTGGGCCACGGTTGCCAGCAGGCGCCCCTGCCGGTCAAAGAAACGGCCCAGGGCCAGGCCTCGGTTGCGTTGGGCGGAGACGGCTTCCTGGACATAGAGCACCCATTCGTCAGCGCGTCCGTCACGGTGGAACCACATTGAATGGTCAAGGCTTGCGGTGCTGAGCCCGGGCGAGGACCAGTGCAGCTCACGGACCCGCAGTAGCGTCTCCAGAATCGTGTAGTCGCACACGTAGGCCAGGGCCGCCCGGTGCAGGTCAGCGGTGAGGCGGTCAGTGGCTGCATCGGGCAGCCGGTCGAAGGCCTTCACCCAGACGGCCTGGTGGGCCTGGGGGCCTCCCTCGACGTCCAGGTACAGCGGACCGGGAACGTGGCGCATGTCGAAACTGCGTCCCGCTGCCCAGTACTCGGCTGCCGGCCCGTCGACGCCTTCCAGCACCTCGGCAGAGGTGCGCAGCACCTCAGGTGCGAGGTCCGCGGGGGAGCCCGGCTGGTACTCGGGGCCGTCTTCGGGAACCTGGAAGGACCCCATGGCCGTGAAGACGGTCTTGCCGTTCTGGTAACCGCGGACGCTGCGGGTCGAGTAGCCGCGCCCGTCGCGCAGCCGTTCCACCTCGTAGCGCACAGTGGCACCGACGTCGACTGGCCGCATGAAGTAGCTGTGCATGGAATGCAGTGTCCGGTCTGCCTCGACGGAGCGCATCATGGCAGCGGCAGACTGGGCCACCATGTCCCCGCCGTAGGCCTTAGGCCATGGAACGTACTGTGTGGTGGCCTCGTAGGCCTCCTTATTGACCTGCACCGGGACGTGGGTGAGCTGGATGGCCCGGAGGAAGGTCTCAGATGTGCGGATCGCGACGGCCGGCTTGGCTGAAGTCATGTCGTTTACGCCCGGCGGTAGTCGGCGAGGGTGTCGTCGGCGACGTCTTCGAGGTTCACGACAATGTTCTCCGGGGTGCGGGTGGTGAGCCAGACGAGTTCTTCGGTGACGGACATGTTGGCCTCGACGTGGGGCATGAAGGGCGGGACGAAGACCCAGTCGCCGGCCTTCATGTCCTGGTACTCGGAGTAGTTTTCGCCGTAGTAGATGCGGCCGTGGCCGCGCAGGACGTATCCGCCGGTTTCCGCCTCGCCGTGGTGGTGGGGCAGTGAACGGTATCCGGGTGTGTTCGATACCTGGCCGAACCAGATCTTGGTGGCGGGTGTGTGCTGGATGGACACACCCGATACCCGAACGGCATCACCGGACTGGGCGGTGTTGGTGTCTTCCTCACCTGCACGTGTGACGACCGGGACGACTTTGCCGTCGGCTCCGGCGTACATGGAGTTGTTGCCCTCGGTCAGGTACGCGGTTGTGGTTTTGGTCATGGTTTTCACTCCTAGGTAGCTGCGGTTATGGTGACAGGCGCGCTGTAGGTTGCGCGGCCGTCGTTGTGGTGGATGCGGATCCTGTTCTCCAGGCGTCCGATGCCTGCAATCTCGGTGGTGAGAAGATCGCCGTCTTGCAGGAATCGTGGGGGTTTCATTCCCATTCCCACTCCGCCGGGTGTACCGGTGAGGATCAGGTCCCCCGCCCGCAGAACCGTGAAGTGGGAGATGTAGGAGAGGAGTTTCGCGGGGCCGAACACAAGCGTGCCCGTGTTTCCGGCTTGCACCAGTTCGCCGTTCACGTAACCGCGGACCTCGAAATCGCCCTCGACTTCATCGGGGGTAATCATGACCGGTCCAACGGGGGTGGTGGCATCGAAGGCTTTGCCCTGGAACCACTGCAGGGTGCGGTTCTGCCAGTCACGCATCGAGACATCGTTTGCCACTGTGTAGCCGGCGATTGCCTGCAGGGCCTGTTTCTCATCTGCGCGGAATAGGGGGGATCCGACGACGACGGCCAGTTCGGCCTCCCAGTCCACCCGTTCACTGCCGACGACGTCGATCGTGTCCCTTGCCCCGGTCAATGTGTCTGCGTACTTCGCGAAAAGTGTGGGGTATTCCGGGAGTTCCCGGCCCATTTCCTGAATGTGATCGCTGTAGTTCAGGCCGCAGCAAATCACCTTGCCCGCCGCAGGCAGCAGGGCTGCCAGCTCGGCGGCTGAAGCCGAAACGCTGTTGGCATTATGACGCCGTCCCGATACGACGGAATCGGCTGTACGGCGCCATTTCGGGTCCGCGACCATGGAGCCCACATCCGGGTATGGCAGCGGCAGGTAAGCAGTTTCGTCTGAGACAAGTACCGCCGCCGTGGTGTCCTTGCCCGCCCGCAGTGTGGCCAGTTTCATCCGTCCAGTTCCCTTCAATCTGATGTGTCGACTTTTTGACGGTCGTCACATATGCTCAAGGTAGCACGATGCAGAGGATCTGAACAGAGCTCTTTTTCCGAACCGACGACCACCCCCATATGCAGGAGGAACCACCGTGACCAACAGGACAGTCAACCCCCAGTCGCTTCCCAAACCATCCGGGTATGCCCATGGCATCCTTGCCGGGAACACCGTGTATTTGGGAGGGCAGACGGCGCTGGACAAGGGCATGAGCATCGTGCCCGGCGGCATTGTTGAACAGTTCAGACAGGCGTTTTCGAACGTTCTGACAACGTTGACGGAGGCCGGGGGACAGCCGCAGGACCTGGTCAGTGTCACGATCTATCTCACCGACGTCGACGACTACATGGCGAACGGCCGTGAAATCGGACGGATCTGGCGCGAGATGGCGGGCTCGGAGTATCCCGCCATGGCCGGCATCGGCGTCACCCGGCTGTGGCAGAAGGAAGCTCTCATCGAGATCCAGGGGATTGCGGTGATCGGAAACCGCTGATTATGCGGGCGGTGGCGCTCCCGGCCCCGCGCACCGACACTGCTGTCGGATTTTTGACCGGGCCCCGGTGTGCATCCACGCCGGGGCCGGACTCATGGCGCGAAGCGCCTACGCTCCGTCGTTCAGTTCCGCGTCGTGAGCTGAAGTGATTTTACGGCTTCCGCCATGTGCGCCGGCCAGGGCTGGGCCGTCAAGGACCCTGAAGGGACGTGGGCCACGGTCACCGTGCCGAATGCCGCGATTCCGCCTTCGGATTCGAGATGGGGGTGGCCGAACACTTCAAAGGCGTAGGTCATTGACGTGCGGCCAAGTTTTTGGATTCCGACAGTTGCCGTGATGCGCTGGCCGAACCAGAGTTTAGCCCTGTAGCTGATCGCCTGGTGTACACGCGGCGCGCTCGGGAAATAGTCAGGAAGGTCGAGGGCCCGGAAGAGCTCCGCTTCCGCGGACTCAACCCAACGCATGACGGAGGAATTGTGCTGATGGCCGGAGGCGTCAGTGTCTACCCATTCGACATTGCGATCGATGCTGGCGTGCCGGCTTGGCCGCGTCCTGTCAGTCATGGGTCTCCCTTCAGCGCGTGATGGTCCCACGTCACCAGACCTTAGAGTATATCCCTGTGATGACGACCGTTCACGGATCCGCAATGGGCGTGATTGCGGATCCGGCAAACGCCGCCCAAGCAAACATCATATCGCTCTCTTTATGTCCGTCACAAAAACGACATATACTCATTTCATGACGCATGCCTGACGGCGGCACTGACGCCACGTCTACATGCCCCTTTCCAAGGAGTTCCGATGTCTGTTTCCGACTTTGACGAACGCAACGAAAAGAACCATGAACCACCGAGGAGTGTCGTCAGCTAGGAAGAATTTCGAGGAGGTTTTCGGGGGCTCTGTTCCGGTTTGCGCCCCGTGGGCCGGACTGATGTTCATCTAGCCTCGTGCCTTAAGGCCGTGGGCCAGGGTGCAGGATGCGCGTTCCTCAGGCCTGTAGCCTTGGACTGTTAAAATGATCCACTATCGGAGGTGTTTAATGTCTGGAGCCAATGCTGTCCCTGACATTTCACCTATGCCACGCCACCAGCATCTCATCGTGACCGTCTACGGACTTTATGCCCGTGCACATGACGGCGCGTTTGCAGTATCAGAGCTGATACAACTTCTGAGCGACCTGGGAGTCGAGTCAGCCGGAGTGCGCTCGTCGGTCTCGCGACTGAAGAAGCGCGGAGTTCTCGTCAGCCTCCGAAAGGACGGGTCGGCCGCCTACAGGCTGGCGCCAGGACTAGAGCATGTTTTCAGGGCGGGCGACGAACGCATTTTCTCCCCGCACCGCGCACGCAAGGGTGATGACTGGATCCTGACATCATTCTCCGTCCCTGAGTCCCAGCGGCATCTTCGCCACAAGCTCCGCACCATTTTGACGCGCATCGGTTGCGGTCAGGTTTCGCCGGGCTTATGGATAGCTCCCGGCAACCTGGCGGACGAAGTGAGTCAACAGCTTGAACGTGCGGCCTTGATGGAATACGTGGACCTGTTTAAGGCAGCCCACCTGACCGAAGACCATATCCGGTCGAAGGTCGGGCAATGGTGGGACCTGCCCTCTCTTGACGCACTATACGCGGACTTCATCGACCGCCACGAGCCTGTACTGCAGCGCTGGTCCGAATTGCCCCCGGGCGAACCTGAGTCACCGGAGTATCTCAAGCAGGCCTTCGCCGACTACGTCCCGATGGTGACCCAATGGCGCCGTTTGCCCTATATGGATCCCGGCCTGCCTGAAGAGTATCTTCCCGGTGACTGGAGCGGCCTGGCCGCCGAAGCACTCTTTGCCAGGCTGCACTCACTGCTTGGCCCCATCGCCCAGCGCTACGCACGGTCCGTCGTCGAACGCTAGATGTATTGACCTGAGAGGTTAGTGACGCGGCTGGCCGGTGGCTGACCTTTGAGTGAAGTGTGGCCTCGGTGATAATTGTAGTGATGGAGCCAGTCGGTGAAAGTGGCAACACGCTCTGATTCTGATGCGTAGGGTTTGGCGTAGGCCCATTCGTCGAGCATGGTGCGGTTGTAGCGCTCGACTTTGCCGTTGGTCTGGGGCCGGTAGGGGCGGGTGCGTTTGTGCTTGGGGCCCGTTCCCAGGACGTCTCTGAACGCGTAGGAACGGTAGCAGGAGCCGTTGTCCGTCAGGACCCGTTTGACGGTGATGCCGCAGGACTCGAAATAGGCGTTGGCGCGTTCCCAGAATCCGGCCGCGGTTTCCTTCTTCTCATCGTTGAGGGTCTCGGTGAAGGCCGCGTGAGTGATCATCGACGGCGTTGTGCAGGAAGGCGTAGCCCGGTCGCCGGTTCGCCGCCGTTCCGGACTTGTTCCGTCCGCCGGCAGCCCTGCCCAGGCTCCGATGTCCGCTCCCCGCACGGATTCGTCCGAGTTTCCTGATGTCCACGTGGACCAGGTCCCCGGGGCTGGCGTGCTCGTAGCGGCGGATCACCCTGCCCGTGGCCCGGTCCAGCCAGGAGAGCCTGGCCAGCCCGTACCTGGAGAGCACCCGGTGCGCCGTGGAGGGATGGATCCCCAGCAGAAAGCCAATCCGAGCCGGTCTCCACCGGCGGTTGACCCCAATGTCGTTCGGATAGCTGCTTGGGCCGGGTGTCAAGATCTTCGTGGTGAGTGTCGCGGGGTAGGTGCGGCGGTCGACGTTCCGTTCCTTGGCGCGGTATTTGGAGATCGCGCGTTTGACCACCCGGGGCCGGGTCCGTATGCGGCGGGCGGGCATCACCTCAGCCAAGACCGCCGCACCGATGCGTCCGGCCAGGTCGATCACGGCCCCGGCCAGGATGCCGCGGGCCTGGATCACCTGGTCGCGGGCAGTCCTGAGCCCGATGCTGAATGACAGGCGGTCGGGATCGGTCGCGGGATGCAGCAGCGTCGCGTCGGTCATCGCTGTGCGCAGGACCTGATAGCAGGTCAGCAGGGCCCAGACCTCCTGGAGAACCGCTCCCGGGTGCCTGCCACGCAGCACCCGGCCGCCCAGGATGCGTGACTTCAGCTCGCAGTACGCCGTTTCGATCTCCCAGCGCTCATGGTAGAGGCTGACCAGACCCTGGGCCGGAGCGTGGAGAGGGTCAAGCATCGTGGTGACCAGGCGGTAGTCGGTGGTGCGGGTTTCCGCCTCGGTCGTGACTGTCAGCGCGGCGTCGATGACCCTGACCGGCAGGCCGGCGACTTTGGAGAGGTAGGAACCATCTGGAAGCAGCTCCAGGACCGGCAGCTTCATGACATAGGTACTGGTTTTGGCGCGGAAAAGGAAGTCTGCCCCCGCCTCGGACACAGCGCGGAAGAAGCCGAAGGTGGCGAAGTTCCGGTCCCCGAGCAGCACCATCCCCGGGTGCAGACATGCAGTGATTTGGCGGGCATAGGTCAGCTCGCCCACCGCATCGGTGCCGAAGACCGCGTCGATCACCGACCGGGTCCCGGCCGTGAAGATGGCGACCAACCGGAGCATCGGATATCCCGCTTCGCCGTTGGGTCCGCTGCGTGGCTTGGGATACCGGGCCCGGTTCTGCCACGGCAAGCTGCGTGCCATCGATCGCCACGACCAGCCGTCCGGCGAACCGGGCCACCTGCCGGTCAGCACATACTGCGGGCCCTTGACCAGGGTGAACAGCTCGCGCAGCGGGCCCACACCAACGCGGCACATCGCCTCGCTCAGCGCCGGGCCGAGGGGCCCTTCACCGGTCCCGGCAGCCCCGTAACCAGGCGCGAGTAGACCTGCCTCCACCCCTGGTCGGCGAACAAGACCCCGGCCAGCAACAGGTAGATCACGACCCGCGAGGGCAGTCTCCTGACCCGGTGTTCCTTGCCGCCGGCGGACTCAAGCGCGGCATCAACCATTTCGAACGGAACGACGCGGGTCAACTCGCCCAGATGGCCCGGCGCGAATACCCCTGGCGCATGATTGATGGCAGGATCGGACATCGTGGCTCCTGTATGAGCAGATCAGTCTTGGTGGACCGAACTACTCAAACAGGAGCCACACCCATATGCCCCGCAGACACGCCGACTTGACACCCACCCCCGGCCCCTAACCGAACGGCATTGCAGTTGACCCTGATCGCGATGATCCGCCGCACCTCTCCGCGGGCGCGTCCTCCGCGGAGAGGTGCGGGGCCGGCTCGAAGTGTCCTGCATGCCAAACTCACCGGGCTCGGTAGCGGGCCGCCCAACGCGCCGCAGTCGTTACCGAGACCTGGAACCTATCAGTTGCCGCCGCAGCGGTCACCCATCATCGACGATGCACCGGGCCAGCCGGAGCCTGCCCTTCGGCGTAAGGACCGCATTAGCATGGGACATTGAAGACCTCCCAGTGAAACTGGACACTAGACAAGCCCCACTCCACTTGGAGGTCTTCTTTTTGTCACCTAACCACGCCGGATATTCCTAACCTCCGTGGTCAATACACCTAGGCGACGGCCCTGATCGGTTTGATGGCGATGCCGGCGAGGATAACGGCGACGATGGCGAACACATACAGGGCGGGGTATCCGAAGAGGGAGATGACCAGCGCAGCGATTCCGGGGCTCATGGCCTGCGGGATATTGGTGGCAATGTTCAGGATTCCGAGGTCTTTGCCTGCGTCCTGGCCGCCATTAGGAAGGACAAGGGTCATCAGGGCGGTGTCAGCCGACATGTAGATGCCAAACCCCAGGCCGTTGATGACGGACATGATGATCATTCCCGTGACGGTCGGAGAAAACAGGGGCATGGACAAGCCGATGGCCAGGAAAACCGAAGAGATGTAGATGAAGATCTTACGGCGGCCCAGTTTGTCGGAAAGCCAGCCGGTCACGGCGATGCCCACGATGGTCGGCACCAGGCCGGCCAGGCTTAGCAGGCCAACCGTCGCGGTCGCCTCCTCCGGGGCGAGCTTGATGAAGTCGGTGAGGGCGTAGAGCATGTAGGCGAAGGCGGTGAAGTAGCCAAGGATGAACAGGAACCGTGCCGCGAAGGCCCAGCCGAAGTCAGGATATTTGCGCGGATTGATCCAGAAGGACTTCAGGAAGGCGATGGGGCTGAAATCTGATCTCTTCATGGTGAGGCTCGGCAGGTCTGCGTTGAACAGGACGAAGCCCAGGGTCGCGACAATGACCAGGATGCCGAAGATGGAGTATCCCAGGCCAAGGTTCGCGGCCAGGGCTCCAGCTAGCACAACGCCCAATACGTTGCCAACCATCAGGCCAAGGCCCGCGATCGAGGATGCGACGCCGCGCCGTGCCTCGGGGAAGCGGTCAGGAGTGATGGCCGTCATCGGATTCTGAAGGACATTCAGCGCTACCTGGATGATGACCCAGCAGATGGTGATCCACAGGATTGAACCGGCGGTGGGGAGGATGAACAGGAACATCGCGCCCACCCCGGCGCCCAGGACCATCCACGGCGTCCGGCGTCCCCAGCGGCTGCGGGTGCGGTCCGAGATCGCGCCGATCAGCGGCTGGGCGATGATGGTAAAGACCAGCGAGATTGTTGATACAAGGCCAAAATTGACCACCTTGTTCGCCGCATCGATGTTGGCGATCTGAGTGGGGAGAAGTATGGACAACAGTCCGGAATACGTGGCAAAGAGAACGAACCCAAGGATGGCCAGCGACGGCAGCAGCCTCTTGGTCTCCGGTGCTGCCTGGGGCTTCCCGGATTCGGGACTCTCATCGTCGACCTCGAAAGCTTCGGCCGGCTGCAGTGGTATAGACATGACGCGAACTCCATCCTGATGCGAACACCCCCGTTGGCGTTCGACTTGGCTATACCCAACTATGGGGCCGCATATGAAATACTTCAAGGGTCTAACTATATGTACTTCACTTTTAGTAATGGAGGTCAGTATGGAAACGATCGTCCCGACAGCAGCGGGTCAGGTCCGCGGTGTGGATCTGGGACCGGTGGTGGCGTTCCTGGGAATTCCCTACGGCGCCCCCACCTCAGGAGATAACCGGTTCCGGGCGCCGCAGGCAGTCACGCCATGGGCCGGAGTCCGCGATGCCACTGTCTTTGGACCCGCTGCTCCGCAACCGGTTCCCAGCGCGGTCTCCCGCGCGCAGATGCTTGAGCACGGCGTCCCCGAGCTAGCGCAAGGCTTTGCAAGCCTGCTGTATCCGCACTCCGGGAGCCCGGTACAGGGGACCTTCATTGACGAAGATTGCCTCATGCTCAACGTATGGGCACCGGCAGCTAAGGCGTCCGGGGCCTTGCCCGTTATGGTTTGGCTCCATGGGGGAGCGTTCCTGCATGGTGCCGGGTCGGAGCCGGCGTTCCATGGTGAGCGCCTTGCCGATCAGGGCGACGTAGTTGTTGTGACGATCAACCATCGCCTGGGCGTCTTTGGCTTCCTGCCCTATTCGGGCCCTGATTTCCCGGACGCCGGCCAGGCCGGAATGCTGGATATCGTCGCGGCGCTAAAATGGATCAGGCTCAATATCGGGCAATTCGGCGGAGACCCGGCAAGCGTTACGGTCTTCGGCCAGTCCGGCGGAGGTATGAAGATTTCGGCGCTCATGGCCATGCCGCAAGCGTCTGGCTTATTCCACAAGGCCATCATTCAAAGCGGCGCGGGCCTGCAGTTGCTGCCGCAGGATGCGGCAGAGGGCCTGTTCGCTTCACTGTGCGCGGAACTGAAGCTGGAAACGGCGGGTGCAGGAGGCGTCGGCGGATCGGTTGAAGAACTGCGGCAACTCTCCGTGGAGGCGCTGCTCGCGGCCCAGGCCAGCGCGATGGCCCGCACCCCCGAAGTCGGGTTTGGTTTTTCGCCCGTGGTCGACGGCACCACGATCGTGGGCCACCCCTTGCAAAGTGTGGAGAGCAGCGCGTCGCATGTGCCGCTCCTGATAGGTTGCACCAGCGAGGAGTTCGGGCTCTTCCTGGCCATGGATACCGGTTACGGGTCACTGGACGAAGAAGCTCTCGCGATCCGCCTTGAGCACGGCTACGGCGACTTGGCCGGAGACCTGCTGGCGGTCTACCGGGACGCATTCCCTGCCGCCTGCTCCCAGGAGATCCTGCGCCGGATGGAAACAGACCGCCACATCCGCGTGAGCAACAGGCAGTTTGTTGAACTAAAACATCAAAACTCAACCGCGCCGGTCTATGGCTACCTCTTCAACTATCCCACCGGCGTACTCCAGGGACAGCTGGGTGCCGCTCACAGCGTGGACCTCGCATTCGTTTTCGGGAACCAGGACCGCATTCCGCTCTCGGGTGTTCGGGACGGCCGCGATGAGATTGCACATCAAATGGTTTCGGCCTGGACAGCGTTTGCGCATAACGGAAATCCCTCAACAGCCGCGCTGCCAACTTGGCCTCAGCATGACCCGGACACGGTCGCCACCATGGTGTTCGGCTGGCCGGAGTCCGCTATCGTCCATGACCCGGACGGTGACCGCATACAGGTCATGGAAAAACTGGAGTCAACCCTGTTTCCCCGTAAGCCCTGACCCTGAATAAAGTCACACCAAAACCGACTATCCGGTCGGTAAATCAGTTACAGTGTTTTCCAGCCCCCGGGCGGGGGTATCAGAGAGAGATGGCGGGCTATGTCTTCAACGATTTTTACCGAACCGGGCAACTTCCGTGACTTGGGTGGCATTCCTGTCACCGGGGGAGAGGTGCGGCCTTCGCGTGTTTTCCGCAGCGATGACCTCAGCACGGCAACTGACGAGTTTCTCGACTCGCTGTTGGCGGATTACGGCATCACGGAAATAGTGGACCTTCGAGCCGCGGAGGAAACCGCCAGGGTGAATCTGGGGCGGCTGGGCTCCCGCGGGATCGACTACCACAATGTGGCGCTCGGCGGTCAGGTGATGGACGGCTATGCAATGCCGGCCGACGACGACGATATGGCGGAGTTCTATGTCCGTCTGGTTGAGCAGCATTCACGGCAGCTCGTGAGCATTTTGAGTCTCATTGCATGGAGCACGGGCGGCCTGGTCTTCCACTGTGCAGCAGGCAAGGACCGCACCGGGATCCTGGCTGCGCTGCTGTTGCGGATACTCGGCGCCGAGGATGAAGAGATCATCCGGGACTATGGCATCACGGCCGGCAACGTTCGGTCGATGGTGGCGCGATGGCTGGCCGCTACGCCGGCGGCTCCGACGGTGGCCAGCGGCATGGAGCCCGGGGAAGCCGCTGCGGATGACTCGCCACGGGTGCCTCCGCGGGAGTTCCTCGAGTCCCTGGACATGGACAACCTGCCGCCGCTGATGGATGCCAGGCCCTCGGTCCTGCGGCTGGCCCTTCTGAAGCTCGACGAGAAATACGGTGACGCCTTGGAGCCCTTGCGGGCCGCAGGCCTGGATGAGAATCTGGTCTCCCGCCTTCGCAGCCAGCTCGTGGTCGCCTGAGTAGACTGATGCTGGACTGTATGGTGAAATACCCGCAAACTGGCTGCCGGTAGGCACTTGCGGCGCAAAGGAAGTAGCAGCGGTGGGTGCAGCGGCAGGCGTCAGGAACGCCAAAGGGGAAAAGCGACGGGCTGAAATTCTCGCCGAAGCAGAGCGCACCTTTGCCGAACTCGGCTATCGGGGCGCTGCCCTCCAGGTGATCGCAGACCGGGCCGGGGTTACCCAGTCCGGGCTGCTGCACCACTTCCCTACAAAAGAGCAACTGCTCTTCGCGCTCCTGGAGGAACACTTCAGCCAGGACAGGGAACGGTTCCTGGACCAGAAGCGCGCCGATAAGGCCGTCTGGAAGAAGCTGAATGCGGTTGTCTCCCACAATGCGAAACACAAGATCTGGACCCGGTTCTTCGCCATCATGACAGCGGAGACGCTGACCAAGGACCACCCGGCCAGCGACTATATGAAGAACCGCTACGAGCTCGTCAGGCGCAGCATGGCCGAGGCCCTGAGGCAGGACATGGTCCGGGGAGCCATCCGCGAGGACGTGGACGTGGACGCCCTGGCTTCCTTGTTGATCGCCGTAACCGACGGGCTCCAGCTGCAGTATCTGCACAACAAGAAGATCGTCATGAAGCGCAGCTTTGCCATCCTGCAAGAGGCGCTGAATCTGTGGCTCGCGCCAAGACCGCCTTCGTAGCGGTGAAGCCGGGCCCTCACCTGTTGTGAGGACCAAGCGTTCCCCGAACTACAAGCCTCTCCTGTTGTGCTGCCCCGTGCTGCCTGCCCCGAACTACCCTTACGGTGACCAAAACCGAACATTAAAAGGTTTTCCTTGATTTACCGACCGATCACACGGTATGTTCGGCGTAGTTGGTGAGCCAGGCCACATCATGGCCCGAGTGAACCTTTCGGACTCGCATGCAGCGGCTATTGCCAGGCACAAAAAATGCCTGAGTCCAAGGAATCTAATGTTTTTTCGATGGACGAGGAGGTCCGCTTTGCGATCAGCAGTAAAGGTTTGGATGGCCGGGGTAACCATGGCCGCAGTTGCAGCACTTGCATTGACCGGGTGTGGTTCGGCAGGAAGCGAAGCCGCAGGCCCCAAAACCGGTGGCACACTGACCATCGGGGCGCGCCAGGACGTGATGTCGTTTGACCCCGGAGCCTTCGACACCGGGGCCCAGGTCCAGTACTGGCAACCTGTCTATGACACTCTGCTGAACTACACTCCGGACGGCAAGATTGAACCCAACCTCGCCACGGAGTTCAAGTACAACGAGACCAACACGGTTCTCACCCTGAAGCTGCGCGAGGGCGTCAAATTTACCGATGGAACTCCCTTCAACGCTGAGGCGGTCAAGGCGAACATCGAGCATTTGAAGAAGGGGACCGGAGTCAGCGTCTACATGGTGGCCAAGGTCAAGACAGTCACCATAGTGGACGCGACCACAGTCCAGATCGAGCTGAGCGCGCCGGATCCGGCCTTCACGTACTACCTTTGCCTTGTGGCCGGCGTCATGGCGTCACCGGCGGCAATGGACACGGACGGTCTGAAAACCGTGCCGGTGGGCAGCGGCCCGTACACACTGGATACCGCAGCCACCATTCGCGGCAGCCAGTACACCTATGTCCGCAACAAGGACTATTGGAATGCTGCGGCTTTCCCCTACGACTCTGTGGTGGTGAAGCCGATGGAAGACATCACCGCCCGGCTCAACGCCATGAAGTCCGGCCAGGTCAATGCCGCCGAAGTTGATGCCAGCGTGCTCGCGGAGGCCAAGGCCAGCAAAGTAACAGTAAACGAACACTTGATCGGCTGGACCGGGCTGATATTGTTCGACCGCGAAGGTACAATAGCGCCGGCGTTGAAGGACCTGCGTGTACGCCAGGCGTTGAACCATGCGATTGATGGACAGGCTATCGCCAAGAACATCTTCGGTGGCGAAGCGAAGGCCACCCAGCAGATATTCAACCCCGCCAGCCCCGCCTACGACGAGAAGTTCAACACCGCATACTCCTATGACCCGGCGAAGGCCAAAGCCCTGATGGCAGACGCCGGGTACGCCGACGGGTTCGAACTCACCATGCCGACTGTCCCCGGCGATCTGACCGCACCGTACATTACCCAGCAGCTGGCAGAAATCGGTGTGAAGGTCACATGGGAAAAGGTGCCGAACGAAGCGATCGTACCCGACGTCCTTAAGGGCAAGTACGCAGCTGTCTCGCTTGGTTCCAGTTCCGGTCACCCGTGGCGGGATATTTCCAAGATGATCTCGCCGACAGCGGCATGGAACCCGTTCCGCACCAAGAACGCCGACCTGGACGCCTTACTGGCCAAGGTTCAAGGCACCACCGGTGAGGAACAGCTGGCGGCCTACAAGGCAGTGAACAAATACGTCACTGACAATGCCTGGTTCGGTGCGTGGACGTCCACGAAGAGCATCCAGCTCACGGATTCCGGCACGAAGGTCACCATGCAGGCCGGCAGCGGAGTTCCCTACCTCAGAAACTATTCACGGGTCTAATCATCGATGCCTGTGGCGGCGGCCGACCGCTGCCGTCACAGGCCGATATCCGAGATTCCTGAGAGGACCATTGTGCTTAACTTTCTGATTCGGCGAGCGGTCACCGGTGTGATCCTGATTGCCGCCATCTCCCTTGTCACGTTCCTTCTTATTTACTCCAGCGGTGGCGACATCGCCCGCCATGTTCTGGGCGGTGATGCTGATCAGGCCCAGGTGGACGCGAAAGCCAAGGAGCTGGGACTGGACCAGCCCATCATGACGCAGTACTTCGCATGGTTTGGGAGGATGATCACCGGCGACTTTGGCCGTTCGTGGTTTACTTCCGAGTCCGTGACGGCCGCTATCGGCTCCAGATTCTCCGTGACGCTTTCCATCGTGGTGGTTGCACTCGCAGCCGTTGCCATCCTCAGCGTGTTGCTCGGCGTCACCGCGGCAGTCCGCCGCGGCTGGGTGGACAAAGTTCTTCAGCTGGTGTCCGTGATTGGTGTGGCCCTGCCGAACTTCTGGGTTGCCCTGATGCTGGTGGTGTTCCTGGCCATTAACGTGGCAATCTTTCCCGCCACAGGCTACGTGGCTCTAGCCACCAGCCCGAGTGGCTGGCTGATGTCCATAGCTTTGCCTGTCATAGCCATCACCGTCAGCGGTGTGGCAGGGGCCGCGCAACAGATCCGAGGTTCCGTCATCGATGTGATGGGCCAGGACTATGTGCGGACCCTCCGCTCACGGGGGCTCTCACCGCGCTCGATCCTGTTCAAGCACACACTCCGCAACGCTGCCCCGGCCGCGCTCACCGTCCTCAGCCTCCAGTTCGTCGGAATGATTGGCGGTGCCGTTGTGATTGAAAAGGTCTTCGCCCTGCCCGGGCTGGGACTCCTGGCACTGAATGCGACCCTCCGGGGCGACATCCCGATCGTGATGGCGGTGGTCATGACCATGGCGGCCATCGTGGTCATCGTGAACCTCACTATCGACCTGGTCAATGGCTGGGTCAGCCCGAAGGCGCGTGTGAAATGAGAACTCCCTTGTCCCCACCCCAAAGCGACTCAAAGGGTAGCTCGCCCAGCCCCGAAAACGCAGTATCGCCTGCCGAGGTAGTGCGCGGAAGGGCCAAGCGTGGACTGGTCCGCAAGGTGCTGCGCGATCCTTTCGGCGCGGCCGCCGTCGTTATCATCGCTCTGATTGTGCTGGCCAGCGCCTTCGCAAAGCTGCTGGCGCCCTTTGCCGCGGACTTTGTGGACATCAGCGTGGCCAACGTCCCCCCACTCACGCCAGGCCACCTGCTGGGCGCAGACTCTTCGGGCCGGGACGTTCTCAGCCGCCTCCTGGTCGCGGGACAGCTGACCATCATCGGGGCCGCCGTGACCGTCGTCCTCTCCGTGAGTATCGGTGTCACCATCGGGCTGGTGGCCGGCTACTTCGGCGGGCCGGTTGACGCCGTCAGCAACTGGATTGCCGAACTGCTGATGGTCCTGCCCAGCAAGATCGTGCTGGTGGCGCTCTTCGCTGTCGTGGGCCCGAACACGGTGATGACCATGGCGGTTCTGGGAGTCATGGTTGCGCCGGGCTTCTTCCGCCTGGTCCGGAGCCTGGTGATCAGTGTCAAAAATGAACTGTACGTCGACGCTGCACGGGTTTCCGGCCTCTCAGATGCCGCCATTATCGGCCGGCACGTGCTGATGACGGTGCGTGCACCGATCGTGATCCAGGCGAGCTTCGTCGCCGGCATCGCCGTCGTCATCCAAGCCGGCCTGGAATTCATTGGTCTGGGCGACCCAACGACGCCCACCTGGGGCGGAATGCTGCAGGAAGCGTTCCTGGCCATGTACAAGGCTCCGACTCTGATCATCTGGCCAGGCGTGATCATCGGGCTGTTTGTTGGTTCCTTTATCCTGCTGGGCAACGTGGTGCGGGACACCCTGGAAGCCGGCAGTACTGCGAAGGTCAGCGGCAAGGCACTGCGGGCTGCGAAGACAACCCAACGTTCCCTGAAGGGCGCCGAAGGTGCAGGGTCAGCGGCAGGATCACCCCGGCCGGCCGCGCTACTGGTGGTCGACAGCCTTGAAGTCGGCTATCCGAAAGCCGTTGGAACCGTCACGACGGTGGTGCACGATGTGTCGCTGTCCGTAAACCGGGGGGAAGTCCTCGGACTGGTCGGTGAGTCCGGATCAGGGAAGACCCAGACGGCCTTCGCGGTATTGGGTCTGCTGCCGGCGGAGGCTCTGATCGGCCACGGGCAGCTATGGCTGGAGGGCAAGAACCTGGCAGCCCTGACGGTCAAAGAGCGGAACGCCTTGCTGGGCCGCAAGATTGCCTACATTCCGCAGGAACCCATGAGCAATCTCGATCCCGCCTTCAAAATCGGCTACCAGCTGGTGGAGCCGATCCGGGCCCACCTGGGCCTGGGCCGCAAGGCCGCCAAGGCGCAGGCCTTGGAGTTGCTGGCCCGCGTGGGGATCCGTGATCCGGAGCGGACCTTCAACGCCTACCCCCATCAGATTTCCGGCGGGATGGCACAACGGGTCCTGATCGCCGGGGCGATCTCCTGCAACCCCGAACTGCTGATCGCAGACGAGCCGACGACGGCGCTCGACGTGACGGTCCAGGCCGAGATTCTGGATATCCTGCGCGGGCTGCAGAAGGAACGCGGCATGGCGATGATCCTGGTGACGCACAATTTCGGCGTTGTCGCGGATCTTTGCGACCGTGTGGCGGTGATGCAGCTGGGGCGCATCGTCGAGCAGAACACCGTCCAGGAATTGTTTGCTGCACCGCAACATCCTTACACAAAAATGCTTCTGGACTCGACCCTTGAGGGTGGGCCGGCGCGTCCTGCCTGGCAGCCCGGGCCGACAGATCAGCCCAAGCAGGGGCCCGCACGTTTGAAGGAAGAGGTAGCGAATGTCTAGACCACAACAGTCGCCGGATGACGGTGCCGGGCTCCTTCTCGATGCCCGGAACGTGGTGGTGGAGTATCCGTCCAAAGGCTTCAGAAGGCCGCCCTTCCGGGCGCTCAAGGAAGTTTCGCTGGACATCCGCCCGGGGGAGACGGTGGGGCTCGTGGGCGAATCCGGTTCCGGAAAGACGACATTCGGCCGGGCGATTCTTGGCCTGGCGCCAGTGGCCTCGGGAAGTATCCGGTACAACAGCCGGGAACTGGTAGGCATGTCCAAGGCCAACCGCCGGCTATTGGCCAAGGAGATCCAGGTGATCTTTCAAGACCCCTACACGTCCTTGAATCCCGCGATGCTCATAGCCGAAATCCTGACCGAGCCCCTGATTGCGCAGGGCGTCCCGAAGGGGCAGGCTGCTCTCGAGGTGAGCAGGCTCCTGGACCAGGTCGGGTTGCCGGCCAATGCTGGGCAGCGGCTGCCCCGGGAGTTTTCCGGCGGCCAGCGGCAGAGGGTAGCCATTGCCCGGGCGCTGGCGCTCAAGCCCCGGCTCATCGTGTGCGACGAACCGGTATCCGCCCTGGACCTGTCCACACAGGCCAGGGTCCTGGATCTGCTGGTGGAGATCCAGGACCGTACCGGCGTCGCCTACCTCTTCGTCTCGCATGACCTTGCGGTGGTGCGGCATATCAGCCATCGGGTCGCCGTGATGTACCACGGGGAAATCGTGGAATACGGTGACTGCCGGACCATCACGGAGCGCCCGGAGCATCCCTACACCCGCCGGCTCCTGATGGCAGCCCCCGTTCCCGATCCCGCCGAACAGCGCAAACGACGACTGGACCCGCCATAGCCTGCTCGAGACCGAAGCCCTGTCTGCATAGCCAACTGCAAGCCAGCCAACTGAATAAGCCCCAACAGATTGACCTAAACCGCGACCTGGCCAAAGGGCCTGACGCAAAAGGAGTACCAAGATGACCAAACCGCTGACAACCCTGACCTCCCCGGATGGCACCGTGTTCCGGGACCTGAACAAAAACGGCACCATGGAGCCGTACGAAAACCCGAAGCTGCCCGTTGCCGAGCGCGTTGCCGACCTCGTTGCCCGTCTCAGTGTCGAGGAAAAAGCCGGGCTCATGTTCCAGCCGATGATTGAGGTTGGCCCCCACGGCGAACTGATCGAGGACGCAGGAATGTTCGGCGGGAAGCCGACCAGCCACCTTCTCCAGGAGCGGTACGTCAACCACTTCAACGTGCTTTCCACACCGGGACCCGGCGAGCTGGCCGGCTGGCACAACAGGATTCAGCAGGGGGCCGAGCAGACTCCGCACGGCATCCCGGTCACGATTTCGACAGACCCGCGGCACTCGTTCACGGACAACATGGGAGCCTCCTTCGCGGCCGGGCCTTTTTCGCAGTGGCCCGAACCGCTTGGCTTCGGCGCGCTGGACGATGCCGAGACCACCCGGCACTTTGCCGATATCTGCCGTAAGGAATACCGTGCGGTGGGAATCCGCGCGGCCCTTCACCCCACAGCGGATCTCGCGACCGAGCCGCGCTGGGCGCGTCAATCCGGCACCTTTGGCGCAGACGCCGCAGTGGCCGGACGCCAGCTGGCGGCCATGCTGCAGGGCTTCCAGGGAAGCGGGCTGTCCGCGGAATCGGTGGCCTGCATGACCAAGCATTTCCCCGGCGGCGGGCCGCAGAAGGACGGCGAGGACCCGCACTTCGACTACGGCCGCGAGCAGGTCTACCCCGGGAACAACGAGGCCTACCACCGGGGCCCGTTTGAGGCTGCCTTTGCCGCCGGCACCAGCGCCGTGATGCCCTACTACGGCATGCCCGTTGGGCTGGAAGTCGACGGCAAAAAGGTGGAGGAGGTGGGCTTCGGCTTCAACAAGGACGTCATTACCGGGATCCTCCGCGGCCACTACGGTTATGACGGCGTGGTGTGCACCGACTGGGGGCTGGTTTCCGACGGCAACCTGGCCGGCATCCCGTTCCCTGCCCGTGCGTGGGGAGTTGAGCACCTTACCCCCGGCGAACGCGCCGCGAAGATCATCGACGCCGGCTGCGACCAGTTCGGCGGGGAAAACGATTCGGAGCTGGTGCTTGGCCTGATCCGTGCAGGCATTGTCAGCGAAGCCCGGCTGGACGAGTCGGTTGCCCGGCTGCTGAAGGTCAAGTTTGAACTGGGCCTCTTCGAGGATCCCTTCGTCAGTGAAAAGGAGGCCGCGGAGAACGTTGGCCGCGCCGAATACATCGAGGCCGGCTTCCGGGTCCAGCAGCGGAGCATCACCCTGCTGAAGAACGCCCCGGCAACAGCCGGCAGTGCTTCCGACGACGACGGCGGCGGCCCCGGCCCGCTGCTTCCCCTCACCACCGGAATCAAAGTGTTCCTCGATGGCGTCGCGGCCGCCGAGGCAAGCCGGTACGCCACCATCGTCGAGACGGCGGAGGAGGCCGACGTCGCCATCGTCCGGCTGCGGACACCCTTTGAGCCCCGCACAGGGAACTTCCTGGAACAGCTTTTCCACGCCGGCTCCCTCGAGTTCGACGCCGCCACCATCGCCAAGGTGTCCGCCCTGGCCGCCACGGTACCGACCGTCGTCGACGTGTACCTGGAGCGCCCGGCCGTCATGCCGGAAATCGCGGCTGCGGCGTCGGTCCTGACCGTCAATTACGGGTCCTCGGACCGTGCGCTGCTCTCTGTGCTCTTTGGCGAGGCCCAGCCGGAAGGAAGGCTTCCTTTCGAACTGCCGTCCAGCACGGCCGCGATTGAGGCGTCAAGCCCTGACGTTCCCAACGACACCGCCGATCCGCTCTTCGACTGCGGGTTCGGCCTCCGCTACGCTGCCGTTCCGCAGGAGCTGTGACCTTCAGCGCCGAGCTGTTTGACCTCTCGCTGAGGGTCATCACGAGCCTGCTCCTGGGCGCCACCATAGGTTTGGAACGGCAATGGCGGTCCCGGATGGCCGGGATCCGCACCAACGCGCTGGTCGCCGGGGGGTCCGCGCTCTTCGTGGTGATGGGCGCGTACTCCTTCGGGGGCATCGGGGCGGATCCCACCCGCGTAGCGGCCCAGATCGTGTCCGGCATCGGGTTCCTCGGCGCCGGCGTGATCATGCGTGAGGGACTCAACGTCCGCGGGCTGAATACCGCCGCGACGCTATGGTGCGCTGCCGCCGTCGGCTCGTTGGCCGGGTCAGGGCTCTACCTGATCGCGATCCTTGGGGCGTTGTGCATCGTTGGAGTGAACACACTCCTGCGCCCGGTGGGACGGATGATCAACCGGCATCCGCGGCGGGTGGCTGGGGACGTTCAGTCGACGGCGGACGTCGGCTACCTGCTGGAGGCCACAACTGACGGCGAGAGTGAAGGCATGGTGCGTTCCATGTTGGTGCAGGCGATCAGCCGGCCCGGTTTCAGCCTGCAGTCGATGTCAGCGCGGGGGACGAAAAACGCGCTGGTCAAGGTGCGGGCGGAGCTTTCGGCGAGTGTGGAGGCGGACATCGGCTCCTTGGAGAGAACCGTGCAACGCATGAGCCTGGATCCCAAGATTTACGCCGTACGTTGGCGTGCTGAAGACATTGAAGAGGAGTAACGCTGTGAAGGCAATCATGGTGATGTTCGATACGCTCAACCGCAAGATGCTGCCGCCCTACGGGTCAAGCAGAATAATAGCCCCCAACTTCGCCCGACTGGCGGAGCGGAGCGTTACGTTCGAGAACTGCTACGGCGGCTCGATGCCCTGCGTGCCCGCCAGACGCGAGATGCACACCGGGCGCTATAACTTCCTGCACCGTTCATGGGGGCCAATTGAGCCCTTCGACGATTCCGTTCCCGAGATGCTCAAGAAGAGCGGGGTCTACACGCACCTGGTGACGGACAACAAGCACTACTGGGGCGACGGCGGCGCCACCTACCACGGGCGGTTCAACACCTTTGAGTTCTTCCGCGGGCAGGAGGGGGACGCGTGGAAGGGCCAGCTGGCAGACCCGGAGATCCCCGAGACGGTGAACAAACGCAGCGACCCCCTGTGGCGCCAGGACTGGATAAACCGTGGATATTTGCAGGACGAGAAGCAGCATCCGCAAACCCTGACGTTTGACGCAGGGCTTGAATTCATCAGCACCAACAAGGACCAGGACAAGTGGTTCCTGCAGATTGAAGCATTCGACCCGCACGAGCCATTTTTCAGCTACGACGTGTACCGCGAGCTGTACGAAGAGGGCTACACCGGCCGGCATTTTGATTGGCCGATGTACCGGAAAGTCATTGAAAACGATCAGGAGTCCGCACACCTGAAAAACGAGTACAACGCGCTGCTCACCATGTGCGACCGATCCCTGGGACGGGTCCTTGACGCGATGGACGAACACGGGCTCTGGCAGGACACCATGCTGATCGTGTGTACCGATCATGGGCTGCTCCTGGGCGAGCACAACTGGTGGGGCAAAAACGTCCAGCCCTGGTATGACGAAAACATCCACACCCCGCTCTTTGTGTGGGATCCCAGAAGCGCCGAAAGTGCCGGGCAGCGCAGGTCCGCCCTGGTGCAGACCATCGACTTCGGCCCCACCCTGCTGGAGTTCTTCGCCGTTCCCGTCACTCCGGATATGCAGGGCGTTCCCCTGGCCAATACCGTGGTCAATGACCAGCCGGTGCGCAAGGCGGGGCTCTTCGGGAACACCGGCGGCCACGTCAATGTCACCGACGGGCGGTATGTCTACATGCGGGCGTGCGGGGATGAGTCCAACTCGCCGCTCTTCGACTACACGCTGATGCCAATGCACATGCATGCCCTCTTCAGCCCCCAGGAACTGCGGCAGGCGGAACTGGTGGAACCCTTCAGTTTCACCAAGGGAGCTCCGGTACTGAAGGTGCCGGCGTTCAGCTTCGGGAATCCCTATGTCTATGGCACCCTGCTGTTTGATCTGCAGACTGACCCGGCCCAGGATAATCCGCTGCGTGACCGGGGTCTTGAGCTGACCATGGCCACCCTGCTCCGCGATTGCCTCAAGGAATCCGATGCACCACTGGAGCAGTACCAGCGCCTGGCCTTGCCCATCGAGGGGCCGCTGGGTGAGGAGCATCTGCTGATTGACAAGCAATGGGAGCAAGTCCAGAAGTCCTTGCGCCCGGCACCGCAGAGTGGACAGCTGTCCGTGAACTCGGTGCTGGCACAGCGGAGCCTGTCCGAGCTACTCGAGGACGGGCAGGCCAAGGAGATCGTCCTGGCCTCCATTCCGTTCCTGGCCAACCCGTTCATCCTGATGATGGCCGGGTCAATGACCCTGGTGGAAATAGCCGCGATGAAGGCAGACATCACGCTGGAAGACTTGATGTCACTGGATGGGCTGCTGGCAGCTTCAGCCAGCAGCCGCTGACGGGCGCAGGCGTGTCGGAGCAGAATCCGATGTGTTGCAGTGCCCCTGCCGCCAGGCTGCAGCCACTTTCAGTCACGTCCGCCCTCCCGGGTCGGCCTTCCAGGGCCTCCCCGACGGCGGCCCCGCCGCAGACGTTGATGCCCCAGGTGTGGGTTCCGGGCGGGTCTTTCCTGATGGGGGACGCCTGGGGAGAGGGCTATGAGTCCGACGGCGAGCTTCCCCTGCACCGGGTACGGGTGGACAGCTTCCAGATGGACCAGACCCCGGTGACGGTCCAGGAGTTTGCCCGGTTCGTCGCAGACACGGACTACCTTTCGGTGGCGGAGCATCTGGGAACTTCGGCCGTTTTCCATTTGGCCTGTGCTGCACAGCCGGAGGACATCCTGGGTTTCTCCAGGGAGACGCCGTGGTGGCTTACTGTCCGCGGCGCGAACTGGCGTCAGCCCTTTGGTGCCGCAGGCGCCCGGGCCGGTGACCCGTCGTCGGACCTCAACGAGCATCCGGTGACGCATATTGCCTACCGGGATGCGGTGGCATACTGCCTCTGGGCCGGGCGCCGCCTGGCCACGGAGGCTGAATGGGAGTTCGCGGCCCGCGGCGGGCTGGAAGGCGCCCGCTATCCATGGGGAAACGAGCTGGTGCCCCGCGGTGAAGCTCAATGCAAGATCTGGCAAGGGACATTCCCCTGGAGCAGCACCTACCCACAGGGGACCATGGCCACCGAGAAGGTCAGCAGTTACCCGCCCAATGACTATGGATTTCATGACATGGCAGGGAACGTCTGGGAATGGTGCCAGGACTGGTTTTCACCTACGTACTACGGCGAAGCGGCGGCCGCGGCGGCCAACCCCCTGGGCCCCGGCCACGGCGAGAAGAAAGTGATGCGCGGAGGGTCATATCTGTGCCACGAGTCCTACTGCAACCGCTACCGGGTGGCCGCACGCAGTTCAAGCCTGCCTGATTCCTCCAGCGGGAATCTTGGTTTCAGGACGGTTGCCCTGTAGCCAGTAGCGAACGTCAGGCGGGAGCAGCACATTGCGATGTGCTGCTCCCGCCTGGTTTGAGCGGTGCCGGGTCTAAGCTACGCCCACGGCAGCCTGGCTGGACACCGCGATACTCCCGGCATCAAGGGAAACCGTTGTGCTGAGCGGAAGCTGCGTGACGCTTGACCCGACAGAGAGCGTGTACTCGCCTGCCTCGTACTGCCACCCGTCCTGCCAGTGGGCAAGGGACCGTGCTGTGAGCTGGACAGCGGCGGTGGCAGTAGCTCCCGCCTCCGCCCAGACCGGGGCGAAGCCGACAAGCCAGCGCACGGGGCGGTCCACAACGGAGTCCGCGCGTTCTGCGTAGACCTGGACCACCTGCTTGCCTGCTCGCGACCCGGTGTTCTTCACGGATACCTGGACCTCGAACCCAGTTTCGGCCGCGCCCTGCGCTGCGTTGAGTGTTTCCACTTCGAGGCCGTCGAAGGACCATGTGGTGTAACCCAGCCCGTGTCCGAATTCGTAGGCCGGCGCAGTGCCGTTCTTGAGCCAGGCCCGGTATCCGATGTGGATACCTTCGTCGTAGCCGAGCACTCCGTCAGCCGGTGTGACGTTCAGGACGGGAACATCCAGCTCCTCCTTGGGCCAGGTGGTGGGCAACCGGCCCCCGGGTTCCACCTTGCCGAACAGCATGTCCGCGACAGCGTGTCCATACTCCTGTCCGCCGAAGTACGTCAGTAAGACTGCCGCCACATCGTCGCGCCAGGGCGTAAGCACCGGTGATCCGGCGTTGACCACAACTATGGTTCGCGGATTCGCGGCTGCCACGGCCCGGACCAATTCGTCCTGGCGCCCCGGAAGGGCGAGGGAGTCCCGGTCATACCCTTCAGATTCCACCCGTGAATTCGTCCCGACAACAACAACGGCCACATCCGCACCCCTGGCTGCCTGAACAGCCTGGGCAATCAGGGCCTTAGGGTTCGAATCATCGGCTGCCAGGCCGAAGGTGAATGCCAGCGCATCCGCTAACGGGCCGCTGCGGTCGCCGATTTCGTACTCGACCCGGATATCGATCGGCTTTCCGGCAGATACGGAGAGTTTCCCCGTCAGGGAATCAGGAGCGAGAAAAGAAGCGCCAAGATCGTTCCCTGCCGGTGTGACGGTGCCTTCAACAACCAGATTGCCGTCAGCAATGATCCGTGCGGTTCCGACCGCGGCGAAGCCCAAGAGGATCTCGCCGGTCTGTTCCGGGACGTAGTGTGTTGACAGCTCAACTACGGCTGACTCGGCGATCGGGACCCCGCCTCCGAGCCACACCAGTGCGGTGGAGCGGCGATCCTGGGCTGCGAGTTCCACGCCGCTGGCATCCAGGAACCGCACGCGCACGCCGGCTCCGCCGGTAACGGGGTTGGACATCCGCTCGAGGGGGAGTTCGGCCACCCCCTCCTGGACCACGGCGCCGATTGAATACGACACTTCGCCGCTGGGCATCGCGAGGCAGATTCCGAGGAGCGGCGAGATAACCCGCTCCGGGAGGACGGTTGCGCTGCCACCGCCCTGGGTACGGGCGAACCTGGCGTTGTGGCCGATGACTGCGACCCGCGTCGGCGCCGCCGGCAACGGCAGTATCCCGTCATTCTTGACCAACACTGACCCCGCGGCAGCCGCTTCACGCGCAAACGCGACGCCGTCTTCCACATTCAGGGGCTCGGCCTGCGCCGGCTCGAACCCTTCCAGCGCGCCCACCCGCGCGGCCAGCTCCAGAAGACGCCGCACCTTGCGGTCCACCACGCTGACGTCGATGTCCCCCTTTTGCACTGCCGCGATGAGTGAAAGTCCCCATGGTCCTTCGGGGCCAGGCATGACCAAGTCCTGGGAAGCCGTGGCGCTCTCCAGAGAACGCACAGCTGTCCAATCGCTGATCACGACGCCGTCGAAACCCCATTCGGTGTTCAACGGCGCCTCCAGGAGGTCATTCTCCGTGGCCGTGGTTCCGTTGATGGCGTTGTAGGAGCTCATCACAAGCCAGGCGTGCGATTCGACGATCGCCTTTTCAAAGGCTGCCAGGTAGAGCTCACGGAGCGCCCGGTCGGTTACCTGCACGTCCACTGTGAAGCGATCGGTCTCGAAGTCGTTCGCAATGTAGTGCTTGGGCGTCGCGCCGACGCCATTTTCCTGTACTCCGGCCACGTAGGCGGCCGCGAGGTCGGCGGTCAGCAGGGGGTCTTCGCTGAAAGCCTCGAAATGACGCCCGCCCAGCGGCGACCTGTGCAGGTTGATCGTCGGCCCAAGCACAACATCGACGTTCTTGCGGCGTGCTTCCACTGCGGATACTGCACCGTACCGCCTTGCCATGGACAGATCCCAGGACGATGAAAGGGCAGTCGCGCTGGGGAGATTCAACGATGGGTCACGTTCGTCCCACGTCTCACCGCGCACGCCGCTGGGCCCGTCCGAGACGAGGATACGACGCAGACCGATCTTATCGATGGGCCAGGTGGTCCAGAAATCACGGCCGGTGAGCAGCATTACTTTTTCTTCGAGCGTCAGCTTGCCGAGCAGGTCGTCAAATCGACGGTCAACGGGTTGAGTCACGGAATCCTCCAGTCAATTGGAACGCTATATAGGGCGGTCACGATCATGCTAGCGCCAAAAACCAAACAGTGCTAGGTTTTCGTGGGAATCTGCCGGATGACCTAGCATGGACCGCATGGCTGGCAGAGGAAAGTACGCGAAGGGCGTCGCTAAACGTGAAGAGATTCTGCGCACGGCGTTGGATGTCTTCGCTGTTCAGGGTTACCGCGGCACTTCCCTCCGCGAACTCGCCGAAGCCGTCAACCTCAGCCAGGCCGGGGTTCTGCACTACTTCGATTCCAAAGAAGAGCTCTTCGCGGAGATCCTCCGCAAGCGCGACGAGCGCGACGCTGACAAGTACTCGGCCGGAGAAGATGTCATAGACACCTTTGGAGACGTTATGCGGCACAACGCTGAAGTGCCTGGTTTTGTCAGCCTTTACGCCAACGTTTCTGCTGCGGCAACCGAGCCCGACCACCCGGCCCATGCGTTCTTTGTCGACAGATACGAAAACATGCGCCGGAATCTGGCAGATGGGGTCCGCACCCGCCAGACGGAGGGCAGCATGGCAACGGACCTGGATCCGGAAAAGATCGCTGCAGTCATGCTGGCAGCTGCAGATGGCCTTCAGGTGCAGTGGCTGCTCAAACCTGAGCAGGATATGGCAGATCACCTGGAGTACATGTGGTCGATCCTTTCCCGTGTTTCAATCGGCACAGCAGAGTAGCCAAGGCAGCGAGCGGGTGAGCTGAGTACCTTGGCCACACTTTCTGCACTGCAGGGCCTAGCGGTGGCGCATTTTGCGGCCAGCTGTGGCATGCAGCTGACGCCAGAGGCTCAGCGGGTCCCTCACGGATTCAATCCGGGTGCCAAAGACCTGGCTGGTCCGATCCTCGCCGTGCGGCCGCCACACCGGGAGCTCGGTTCCTGACAAGCTGCTTTCGCCCGCACCGTTGGGGTTTCCAGTGCGGATAAAGGAGATCCAGGCGGCGTGCATTGCGCTGCTAAGCGCATTGAATTCGTCGACGTCGATCCCCTCCAGGAAGGGCGCATGTTGCCACGAGGCAAGATTATTGAAGGTAAACGGCAACTCCAGGCAATGCGTCGCACCCAAACGACCGCCGTGCGCTGGCGTGTTGAACGAGAACTGGTAAGACCAAGCGGGATTCGACGCCGCGCGGGCGTCCGCCAGCTCGAGAGCAGGTTGACGGAAAAGCTCATCACTGATGACATCCACCAGGACGCCAAGGGGGTTCTTCGCGATTCGCCCTTCACCCGCATAGGCCTCGTAAGCGGCAGGCAGCAGCGCCGCATCAAATCGTTCTGCGAGACGTTCTTCCACCTGTTCTTTGCTGACATCCTGCAGTTCGGGGTTCAGGGCGAACGAAAAGCTCGCCTCATCGACGTTCCATCCGATCAGAACATCTATGTCTGGTGCCCCGCCTTTGAGCAGTGTGTCCAGGGGATGTTCCAGAAGGGAAACGCCGTCGATGATCGGCAGGAACGGGGTTGTCCAATGGCCAAATCTGGTGGCCAACGCGAAACGCTGAAAGGACACACCCAGGAGGCTTTCCCAGGGCATGTGACGCAGCGAGGAGACGTCGTCGTCGTCGAATCCGGCGGACTTGACCAGCTGGGCCGTGCCCTTCCGGGCGTCATCAATCGAGTCCAGCTTCAATCCCAGAGGGGGGCTCTGCAGGATGATTCGCTTGATCAGGGGAGCCGTCTCTGCCTGGATGGCCAGAGTCGCGGCTGAGAATGCCCCGCCGGATTCGCCGGCGACAGTGATGTTGTCCGGGTCGCCGCCGAACAGGGCGATGTTTTTATGGACCCACTTCAGCGCGGTGCTCTGATCGCTGAGCCAGAGGTTGCCGTTGTCGCCCGACTCGGCAAGGAAGAAGCCGAAAACACCGATCCGATAGTTGATGCTGACCACAACCGTATCGCCGTCGCGGGCGAAGGTGTCACCGTGATAGACGGGCAGGCTCCCGGATCCGCTCACAAATCCGCCGCCATGAATCCAGACAAGGACCGGCCGCCGTTCCGAATCGGCTCCAGGCGTCCACACATTCAGCGTGAGGCAATCTTCATCGAACGGGGGAGCGCCATGGCTGCCGAGCACTCGGTCGAAGCTTCCAGTCGGATCGAATGGCTGCGGCGCGCTGGCTCCGAATGAGTCTGCCGCGAACACCCCGGTCCAGCCTGGGTGCGGAAGGGCAGGCTTCCACCGCAGATCTCCAACCGGCGGCGCGGCGTAGGGAATCCCCTTGAAGACGAGCAAGCCGTCGTCGTGACTTCCCTGGACCGGGCCTGCTGTGGTTTGCACAGTGCCGGAATTGGTCAATTGTCTGGTCATTGAAGCTCCTGCTGGTTTCTTCTAGGTGGAGGTTGGGCGGTCGGGCGCTTACTTCGCTAGTTCGCCGCTGCCGACTTGGTCTTCTGGCGGGCAATCCGGCCGCTAAGAGCGGCCCAAAGCAGAAGCGCAGTAGCCGTACCCAGCAAGCCGCCGGCAATGGTGTCGCTCAGCCAGTGCGCCGAAAGATAGGTCCGGTTGATGACTTCGAAGACCACAACAAAGGAAGCAACAACCAGCATCCAGACCCGGGCCACAATCAAGGACATGGCAACAACGAAGAACGCGACTCCGGTGACGTGGCCGGACGGGAACGAGCCGATATCCACCGTCACGAGCGGATTCTCGGGGCGCTGCCGGCCAACCAGCTTCTTGACGACCTGAAGCACGGTGGTGGAGAGGAGTCCACCGACCGTGAAATACAGCGCAAGCCACCAGCGACGCTTAAAGAGGGCCACAATCACAGGAACGAGCAGGATTGCGGATCCTCCGATGGGCCCTCCGGTCAGGGTCGACGCGAAACTGTGGATGGCGGTCAGAGCATCATTCCGGCTGTCCAGGCTGAACTTGTTCCAGCCCTGATCGATGGCTCCCATCCAGGATGCGGTGATGTTGAGCCAGATCAACATAAAGCCCACAAGGCAAAGCAATGCCGCGTAACTGCAAGCCCGGCGGATGACCGTCGGACTTGGGCTCGGATTGGGCTGTGTTCGAACCAGAGGCGATGTTGCCATGTCAGTTCCTTACTTTCGGGGGATCCTGCGATTGAATCTAGTCTGGCCATCCTGATAGTTCAAGGTTTGAATTATATGGTTGGCCATTACTTCTTTGTATGACAAGCTGGTGGCATGAGTCGTGACGTGCCCGGAGGTAAACGACGGAACCCTGCATCGGCGTCGAGCCTGGTGAGTGCGGATGTCCGGGCGCACAATCTCGGCATAGTCGCCCGCTACCTCGCGGAAAACGGGCCGAGTTCGCGCAGCCAGATTGCTGAAGGCTCTGGACTGACGCGCGGTGCCGTAACGGTGCTGGCCAGCTCCTTGATTGAGGCCGCCGTGGTCCGCGAAGCCCAGCCGAAATACAAGGCCGGCAAGGGGCGCCCGATTGTCCCGCTCGAACTGGCCTCTGACCACGTCGCGCTCCTGGTGCTTCAGCTGGACGCGGACAAAGCGACGGCACTGCTGTCAAGCGTTGCCGGGGACGTTCTGCTGCGGATCGCTGAGCACCACGGGAGGCCGATGGGGCGTCCCGAGCTGATCCTTGACGTCCTCGCCAGAACCCTGGATCGAGCCCTTGAGGCGAGCCGGGAACTGGGGCGTCGCGTCGCCGAGCTCACTATTGTTGCCTTTGCCCCGGTGGGGGGTGACCCGGTCCAGGTTCTTGTTGACACCGACCTCGGCTGGGGTCAGGTGGATGTTATCGGAGGTCTGCGCTCCAGGGTGCCGGGCCTCCCTGAGGCGGTGCGGCTCGTCGGCGACGTACATGTGGCCGCGGTTGCGGAGCAGGGCTTCAATCCGGGCATCCAGGATCTCTGTTACATGAAAAGCAATTCCGGAATCGGCGGTGCCCTCATAGTCGACGGCAAACTGGTCCATGGCGGCTTTGGGCTGGCCGGCGGTCTGGGTCATTTGTCCGTCCAGCCGGATGGTATCGAATGCGAGTGCGGGCAGGTTGGCTGCCTGGTAACCGTCGCGGGACCTGATGCCGTCCTGATCGCTGCTGGATTGGGCGAAGAGCTCCACCGGGACGGCCTGACATCAACGTTGGCCGAGTTCAGCCGCCGCGTTCTCGTAGGGGAACCCGTTGCCACAGCGGTCTGGGATGGGGCCAGGGTGTGGATTGCGCGTACTTTGCAACTTGTCGCGGTCACCCTGGATCCGCAGCTGATTGTGCTTGGCGGGTATTGGTCGCTACTGAGCGAATCGATTGGCCAGAGTTTCGCTGAGCAGCGCAAAGGCTTTGCCGCAGGCGCCGGCTCGGCGGTGAAGGTGGTTCCCGGGCGCCTGGGTGACGACGCCGCGTTGTTGGGCGCGCTGTGGCAGGCCAGGGACCGCTATTTCTCCGGACCGCTCGAAATAGAGATATAATTCAACTCTTGAACTATATGCTTGGGTGAACCATACTGATCTTAAGTCACTGTGAATGCCCATGGCGATCACGGCCTTGACCATCAGCCCACTCAAGGAGTCCCCAATGACCAGTCAAACCATCGAGATCCCCACCGCCCTCGGCGCGGTCCGCGGCAATCTCCGCGGAGAGTCCGCCAGTTTCCTTGGAATTCCCTTCGCGCAGCCTCCGGTGGGAGGACTTCGGTTCCGGGCCCCCGTCCCGTTCGGACCCTGGGAAGGTGTCCTGGATGCAACAGAGCACGGTGCAACACCGCAGCGGACCGCCCTGGCTGAGGTGACTCTCATTCCGGAGCCAACAGTTCCGGGGCCCTCGACCCTGAACCTCAACGTTTTCGCCCCCGTTGCCGCGGATGCCGGATCGAAGCTTCCTGTGCTTGTGTGGATTCACGGCGGCGGGTTCGTAGCCGGATCCCCGGCCAGCCCCTGGTACGACGGCGCGGGGTTCAACCGGGACGGCGTTGTGACGGTCAGTATTTCCTACCGGCTGGGCTTCGACGGCTTCGGCTGGATCGAGGATGCCCCTCACAACCGTGGCGTCCTCGACTGGATGCTGGCGCTGCAGTGGGTACAGGACAACATCGGATCCTTCGGCGGGGATCCCTCGCGGGTTACCATTGCGGGCCAGTCTGCCGGGGGCGGCGCCGTTTTGACGTTGCTGGCGGTGAAGGGGGCTGAGAAACTCTTTGCACGCGGTTACTCGATTTCCGGCGCTGCAGCTGACATCCCCCTGGAATCGGCCGAAGCCGCCGGCCGTGAACTTGCGGGCAAAGCCGGTGTGGAACCCACCATTGCCGGCTTCTCGTCACTGAGCGAAGAGCAGATACTTTCACTTCAGGGCGGCCTGGGCCTCGAAGCAGGCACTGACGCCAATGATCCGCTCGCCCCCATGGTGGCGATGGTGAGCGGCGGACTCTCCTTGGGGCCGGTCATCGACGGACAGTTGCTTTCCGACACCGTGGAAAACTCCCTGCGGAGCGGGGCAGGCGCGGACAAGCCGCTTGTGCTCGGATCGACAGACCACGAGTTCAACATGGCGATGGCTCAGCATGAGGCGCCACTGGCCGGAGTGGACCCAGTACCGCTGTTGAGCCGCTTCGGTGCGTCACCTGAGCTGATCAAGGAATACACAGCACAACACGCCGGTCTCTCGAACGCGGGACTACTGGGACAGTTCATCACGGACAGTATGTTCAGGGTCAAGACACTCCAGTACGCCCAGGCGCGTGACGAGGCAGGGGCCCCGGCCTTCCTGTACCGGNACACCTCAGTCTCTCGAACGCGGGACTACTGGGACAGTTCATCACGGACAGTATGTTCAGGGTCAAGACACTCCAGTACGCCCAGGCGCGTGACGAGGCAGGGGCCCCGGCCTTCCTGTACCGGTTTTCCTGGCAATCGCCAACCATCGGTGGAGCTTGCCACTGNGTTTTCCTGGCAATCGCCAACCATCGGTGGAGCTTGCCACTGCCTCGATGTTCCCTTCTTCTTTGATTGCCTCGCAGATTCACACGTCGCCCACATCGCCGGCCCCAACCCGCCCCAGGAACTGGCCGACGAGCTACACAGCGAAGCAGTTAGCCTGATCTTTGCCGGGACCCCGGGTTGGGGCGCCTACACGGCGGACTCACCCCTGGTCCGGGTCTACAACACGCCGTCCACAACGGTGGACAACGGTTACTCCGACGTGGCTCTTTTGCAGACAACGGCAGCGGCAACAATCTAAAGCGGCCCGGCCGCAGGATCTCAGCCCCTGGGCAACGCCCGGGGGCTGAGTGCGTCCAGCGGAAACTGAGAAAGGCCGTCACAAACGGGGAATCGTCCCGCCCCGCGTAACTCTTC
>NZ_JBVAYW010000021.1:0-59874 GCF_055412845.1 Pseudarthrobacter adonitolis
GACACCGGCTGCCCACTCACTTCCCGGCGTCCCTGGAACAAGACGCGTTCGTCTGAGCCGATCCTGCAGGTCGACAAGCTCGGAATCGGATATTGCAAGGTGGAACAGTTCCATATGCAGAACCTACAGGACCCCGAATGCGTCAGCGTTGCCTCCATGGCACTTGCGCCACACGTCGTTCATTCTCCGCCATCAGCCTCATGCCTTCTAGCGTCCGCAGGACCCGGAAAGGTTCCCCGAAGCGAGCGTCCCCACCACCGGGGGTAGCGCCGTTCACGTGACTTCACATCTATAGGCCGGGAGCGTCCCGTTTGAAGTGTCCCGGTACCAAGGAAGTGGAACAGGTGCTGGCGATCGAAAAGGAGTACGGTCTCTGCTCACCGGGCATTTTGCGGGCGGGCCTTACGGGAATCGAGCGGCCGCGGAAACCCGGCGATCGCGATTCAAAAACTTTCGGACTAGCTTGCTTCGCTGGACGACCGGCTTACGCACAGCGAGGGGCGGTTAATGATGCGCTGTAGCCTCATTCGTATGACCGACTACGACCAGCGCCTCGTTGACCTTTATGACCAGGACAATCCGGACGGGCCAGATCACGACTTCTACCGCACCCTCGCGGACGAGGTCTCTGCAGAGTCGGTCCTCGATCTCGGATGTGGAACTGGCATCCTCACTGTCACCTTCGCGCGCGAGGGTCGAGATATCGTGGGCTTAGACCCGTCAGCCACCATGCTTGCCTACGCACGTCGCAGAGTGGGAGCCGATGCTGTGGAGTGGATCCTGGGCGATAGCAGCAGCATTCCCCGAGACGGATTCGACTACGCAGTGATGACGGGCAACGTCGCTCAGCACGTTCCCGATAGCGACTGGGAGCGTACTCTCCATGGGTTGCGCCAAGCTTTGAAGACGGGCGGAACCCTCGCGTTTGAGAGCCGGAATCCTGCCGTACGTGAGTGGGAGAACTGGGCATCGGGTGAACGCACCACGCGGGAGACCCCTCACGGCAAGCTCGTCGAGTGGCTGGACGTCTCAGAGACAGCGCCGGGAACCGTCGAACTTGTAGCTCACAACCTGTTTGCGGCGACCAAGGAGACCGTTACAGAGTCCCTGCTGCTCGTCTTTCGTGACCAGAACACCCTTGAGCAGCAACTAAACGCCGCAGGGTTCGTCGTCGAATCCGTCTACGGCGACTGGGAGCGCGGTCCATTCACTGAAGATGCATCAATCATGATCTTCGTCGCCCGCGCCCGCTGAGGCACCGGCTTACGGACATGGTCTGCGCCTTCTGTTCTGAGCTAGGCTCGCGGAATGTCTACTGACCAGAACCCTCAAGTGATCGTGCTGAACGGGGGTTCGAGCTCCGGTAAGTCCTCGATTACTCGAGCTCTTCAGGAAATCCTTCCGGGCATCTGGTTGACCTTCGGCGTCGACACGTTCATCGAAGCGCTTCCCGGTCGGGGTAGTAGCCCGCGGGCGGGAATAACGTACGAGCAGGACGGCACTATCACCTTCAGCGCTGAGCACCGGGCCCTAGAACGTACTTGGTACACCGGGCTCAGCAGTATGGCCAGGGCAGGGGCCCACATGATCCTTGATGAGGTTCTGCTTTCCGGGTGTGCTGGACAGGAACGTCTGCAGTCTACGTTTAGCGACGTGAGCTTGATGTGGGTGGGAATCCACTGCGACCCGGATGTCGCCGCATCCCGCGAAACACAACGCGCTGACCGCGTGGAAGGAATGGCGCGACAACAGGCTTTAATCGTGCACAGCGGAGTCGTTTACGACTTAGAGGTCAACACCACAGACCGCTCAACCGAAGAATGCGCACACGACATCGCGAGCCGGCTCCCGCGCAAGATGTCCGACCGCTGAGGGATCCTCTATCGAACATGGGGCCGCCATCGACCGCTCACAGAAAGCAGCCAGAAAACGATCAAATCCACATCCACGATGTTCGGAAGTCGCAGTTCTCGATTCAAACTGTTCTCGCAATCCCTTGTTTCTGAGAACACAACGACGGCCGCCCAACAGTCACACCGGGCGCTACGGTGGCCAAATGCTTGATCAGAGATCTCGACGTGTGGCCCGGGGATGGCCCGTCTCTGGGGACGGACCGTAGACTCTGCCGGTGACCCTTCGTATCCGCTTCGCAGCCCCACCGGACAATGTGACGATCGAGCAGATAGAGAACGCCGCCGACCAACTGCTCATTGACCGACTGACGCCCCACAGATGGGAGCCAGCCCCCTCCGCTGGGTCGAGGGCGGCGGACCCTGGTTACATTCTGGTCGCGGATGAGACCGAGGGAAGCGCCGTAATCGCGTTCGTACACGTCCTCGAACTCGACCAGGCTGCCCACTTGGAGCAGTTGTCGGTGCTGCCCGAACATGGCCGGCGCGGACACGGCCGGGCGCTTGTCGAGGCCGCGAAGAACGAAGCACGCCGCCGCGGATACCAGTCGATCAGTTTGCGAACCTACGCCGACGTCCCTTGGAACGGGCCCTTCTACGCGCGCGCCGGATTCGTCGAAACGAGGCCGTCGACCGACTTCCACAAACACCTCGCCGAGGTAGAAGAACGACTAGGACTTGACCTGTACGGTCGTCGCATCCAGATGACGGCCGCGCTCCTATAGCTCCGTTCCGAAATGATCCATCAGTTGCGCCGCTTCATCGGATACTTGACGGACGCACAACTTGTCCGGTTCGTACACTTTCTGACACATAGCGTCTCGTAGTCCCGCGGGTGTCTGGTGGTGATGGAGCGCCGAGCCGCAGCTTGTGGTTGTCCCCGCAAGTGGTCCAGGAGAAGCCCCCCGAGCGCATGGAAGTCTCCCCCGCTGCTTACGGTTCCTTTCCTCACAAAGCCACAACCCCACATCTGATGTGTCGCTCGCCACAATGTCAGGGGTTCCCCGGCTGCATAAGTTTTGGACCGTGGGAAACCCGTCCGCACGGCAGGTCCTTCGGAGCTCTATACGGCGCCGAGCCAGCGCTTCCATTTGCCGGGGTATCCCCCCAGGCCGCGGCCCAAGGGCGCGGATCAGTTTCTTGTACCAGCGGTGCGTCAGGTACATAACCATGATGACGAGGACGGCCAGGACGATGAGGGCCTGATCCTTCGCTGCCTGGTATTCGTAGTACCGGGATGACCATATGCCAGTTCACCGGAGATCAACGGATTCATTAGGTCTATGAAGTAGTGAAGAGCGACAACGAAAGGGATCATCAAGGCATCCTAGAGCTGGCGTTCCTCATGTTCCTCGGCCAACTGGCCGCGTGCGGCATCCTCTTAGCCGTCGTCGGAATCGCCAGACTGATCGCATACCCTATCCGGCGGCCGGCCGGCCCTTCACAGACTGACCGCACATAAAACGGTCCGGAGGGCCATCCATTCACCTCAATGTGAGGTCGCGAACTCGAAGCTAGCGGGAGTATCCCTCAGTCCCACCAAGCCAGCCGAACTGAGCGAGCTTCGACATTACAGCGACGTTGTTCCACTTCCTAGGAACCGGGACACTTGGTCTGGCAGTTGTCGCGAGGTGGATTCCCCCAAGCTTCTATTGCCGCGCGAGGGCTTGTTCCCAAATCACTTGGTTCTGGAGGACATATTCAGCAGCGGCACGCCAGTGCTCGCCGTGTTCGTCGACATATATGTCAGCCCAGGGCTGGAACCCGGTCTCGTGCCACGACTTCAGGAGCTTGTACATGGCGGCCATTCGTTTCGCCATAGCGGCCGGCAACGCCCTACGTAGCGCGTCATTAGCTCGATACCCGTCAATGACTGCACGCAATCTCAACGCAGCTTCATCCACCGGCTGCCCGTCAAAGAGCACGCCGAATGACTGCGCGGCGTACGCCAGATCCCACAGCCGGGTGCTCGGGCCGACTGCGTCCCAATCGATGAAGACCCACCGCTCCCCCATGAGGAGGTTCCACGGGGCGAGGTCGTCGTGGCACATCAGGTCCGGATTCTCGGCGGGCAGCAGCACGTTCCAACCCCCCCCGGACTGGGAATAGCAACGTTTTCGCTCGCGTCATGGATTTGCCGGATCATCCGTAGCAAGTCATCGTGTCCGAACGGCAGCTGATCCAGAGCAGACGCGCCTTCTACGTACTCGATCACATGTCGGCCTTCTTCGTACCGGCCGAGGGCCTCAGGAACATCCACGCTAGCCGAGCGGAGCGCACCAAGATAGGTCTGAACCACGGAAGAGTTTTCCAACCACGGTTTTCGGACGGTGTTACCAACGCGGACAACACTTTCCGAAGCATTTCCACCTGTCAGTTCTTCCTCTTCCTCAACCACCCCAGCAGGCTACTGGGTGGCAACCAAGTTGGCCAAAGGCCAGCGTCGACCCCATCCCACTTCCTTGGAACCGGGACACCCCCCGTGGATCCAAATCTGTCAGTATCCGAATCCCTCTGTACAGCATGTCCAAAAGTGCCTGCATTAGCTCACGGGCGGTCTCAGGGCATTCCGTTTGAGTGACCCTCACGGGGCAGGGCCAAGGGCAGGCGTTCGGCCCGCACGAGCCAATCCTTCACTAGGGCGGCAGTAAGATCCGGGCGTTCAAGATGAGCATTATGGCCGGCGGCATCGAGCACCGCATAGGTGCCCCGGACATAGTGGTCGCGAAGTTTCCACCCATCCTCATATCCAGTTACATGGTCCTGACGCCCGAAAAGATGCAAAGAAGGCGCTTCGAAGGGAGCAGGGTGAGCGACCTCCGGTTCGACAGAGAGCGCATACTCCGCTGCCACCCGTTCGAGAACGGTTTGGTTCGCGCCGCGAAGGCCAGGGAGTGCATACCGGATGAATGCATCGAGCGTGGCCTCGCTCTGGACGACGGTCATCTCCTCGTAGTCGTCCCTCACCTGGCCAGCCATGGCCAGGATGGACGGGTCCTCCCGGACAACCTGCCGGCAGGGAAGGCTGCGCGACTTATGGATCGGCTCGAACACACCCGCAAGAGTGGCCAGGCCAAGGATCTGATCTCGGAGCTCGTGAGCGACGTGCCGGGCAATCATGCCGCCGAAGGAGTTGCCGATCACCGCGAATTGTCGGTCTCCGAGATATTCGTGGATGTCGTCCAGTGCCCCTTGCGCGACATGGTTTGCGCTGGCGGCGTGGATGTCACCGTTTCCTTCAGCCCAAGGGAGGTCAATATAGATGCGCTGCCACCCGGCATCATCAATGGCGTCCTCCAGCGGGAGCATGATCCGATGATCTACCCCGAATCCGTGGATGGCGACGAGCGGGAGGCCTTCTCCTGAGACTTGAGCAATCACGAACCAGAGCCTACAGGCCGACTGACCCCAGTGGCGTTTGCACCGTGGGCGCGCATAGGTCCCGCCCGAAAGCCGAAGTGTCCAGCGAAGGGGGTGGTACACGGCACACCAGTGCGCGCGGCGGATGGTGTCCCACTTCCTAGGAACTGGAGTACAGCGGGTTCCGCTCTTCCAATGTGCCGGGAAGCGTTTCAGGAACCGGGCCGGCTGCGTGTGATTAGTCGGGCTGCGTGGCTGAGGAGGCCGACAATTCCGGCCAGAGCCAGCATCGCAGTGAACGCGATGATCTGGCCGAGGAACATGACCGCGGCCACCCCGAGGGTGCCGACGTAGGTCAGGGTTAAGGTGAACGTGGATGACTCGATCATCGGTTCTGGCCTGCCGACCCTTCGAGTCGTTCCGCGAGCGTTCCTGATGTCCGAATGCTCAGGGACTGAAGTCCCCTCGCACCAGGTTCATCTTCAATTACCAGGCATACGCCGCGTGAATTCATGAGCCCCCCAAGCTAATTCCTCACCGCCAAGTCTAAGGTGAGAGCTCGGAAGAAGTGGCGCGTTCCCGCTGCCCCACTTTCAACACCAATATCCGCCCCTCCCTGACGTCCACCTGGGGTATGCCCTAACCGGACGGCAATTCTTGGTACCGTTCCAGCCTGACACGTAGGGGCCCGCCGCCAACTGTTCCCTCGAATCGGTGTGGAGTGGCGGACGGCCCCGCGTCAGGACGACAACGCTCGTATTTGAACGCACTTACAGGGCGGGTTCAGAGTGCGCCAGGGGTCAGCCCCTTCTGACACACTTTTGAGCATGCCGAACCAAGAGACATCATCCTCGGACTGGGAAGGGCTGGGCCAATGGCTCCAGAAGACGCAGGACCGGTCAGCTAACAAGCTGTCATATTCACCGCATCCAGACAGCTTGTTAGCCCGCGATGAGCAAGTGATGCCGGAGGGCTCATCCGTCGCTGCAGTCGTTAGGCCCCTCCTCGACTCCGCCGTAGACGCCCGCAAAGCCGCCGAGGGCCTGAAAGCACGGACGGAGGACATGTCCAGCAGGTGGTTGGCGAGCGCCGCGTAGATGGGCAGCGGCCATCCGCCCAGTGGCCACGCCCAGGACGGCGTCGGGCTTGCTGCGGATGACAGCAGCGAGGATCCCGGCGGCGACGGAACCGGTGGCTGAGGCGGTAGGAACAACGAAAATTTCCACGCAAAAGGTACTCTCTGCGAACAGCGGGCGGGCAGGGCTAAGTCCGCCCGGGGCGCGGGCGTCGAAGGAAAAACAGGCTAAGCGGCCGCGACGTCCTTGAGTTTCAGGCGGATGCCGTCAAAGTGACGCTGCAAGCGTTCGGACGCAAGGGCCTTGTCCTTGTTGGCCACGGCCTCGAAGATGTCCCAGTGGTCCTGCGTCTGCTGCTCGAGGTTGACCGGGCCGTTACCGAGGGCCAGATGGATTTTGCGGTAAACCTGCCAGAAGACGTCCATGAGGTTGATCAGCAGCTCATTGTTAAGCGGGGCGTAAAGGCGGCGGTGGAATTCGGCGTCGTGCTCATACAGCGGCTCCCCCTTCTTGGCCGCGTCCTCCATGGCTTCCATGGTGGAGCGCAGGTCAGCCAGGTGCTCGTCAGTGAGCAGGTCAATGGCCGAACCGATCAGTCCAGATTCGAGAGCCTGGCGCACATCGATGAGCTCCATGGCTTCCTCGCCCTTGTGTCGCAGGGACAGCCGGCCACGGAAGGTCAGGCCTGACACGAGGGCACTGAAGTTGTTGGGCGCCACGAACATGCCAAAGCCGTGCCGGATCTCGATCACGCCGAGGGCCTGCAGCACTTTCAGGGATTCGCGGACGGTGTTGCGGCCCACACCCAGTTCGGCGGAGAGCTCACTTTCGGTGGGCAGCGCGTCACCGACGTCTAGTCCGCGGTCCAGAATAAGGTCCATGATCCGTGTCTGCAGGGCATGCGAACGGAGCTGCGCGCTGAAACGGGCGGGCGATACTTCTTGCGATGCGATGGCCACGTGGGTACTCTCCTTGCCGCGCTTAGGGGTCGCGACTCGTTTTACATCTCAAGGCTACAGGAGATGGGACGTCCAATGTCTAGAACTGACGAACCTATTTGAGCAGTTTCAACCCGGAGGGACGCAAGCTAACCCCAGGGCGCCGAATCTAACCCAAAAGGGACCTAACAAGCTCGCGGCACGCCCGGAAACCAGGCGTTTTGGGATCGATAAGCGCGTAATGGTCCCCGGGAACCCTGACTAGCCGGGTCTCCATGCGCGCGGCGGTTCCGGCATTGACGTAGGACTCGGACTGGCCCAGCGGAACGGTGGTGTCCTCCGACCCATGGACAGCGACGATCGGCACGGCCAGCGGAAGGGCGGTCATCGGGTCAGCGTACCTGTAGCGGTGCGGATATTTCGACGACGACCCGCCCAGCAGGTTGCTTACCGCACCGTTGCTGAGGTTCAGCTTCTCCGCCTCGGCCAGGTTGAGGAGGCCGGACTGGCTGACCACGCCAGTCAGATGCACCGCTGAGGCATCAGGTTTTCGCGGGACCTGGCGGTCGGCGTCCGGCACTCCCAGCTGGGCGAGCTTGCCCCGGCCGGCAGCCCAGGCAGCCAGATGCCCGCCGGCCGAATGACCCAGCGCCACCACCGGGCCAAGGTTCAGGGCATGGTCGGCCGCGAGGTCGCCGAGCTTGTCAATTCCGGCGAGCACATCCACGAAGGTATGTGGCCAGCCCCCGCCATTTCCGGCCCGGCGGTATTCAAGGTTCCAGGCAGCCATGCCATGGGCGGCCAGATCCTTGGCGATCGGCTCCCCCAGCTCTGCGCCGTACTGCGAGCGCCAGTAGCCGCCATGGATCACCACCACCACCCCGCGGTGCTCACCGCCGGCCGGCAGCTCCGGCAGGAAGAGCTCGCCCCATTGGCTGGCGTCCTCGCCGTACTGGTACTTGTGCCGCTTCACCGCATCCCCCTTGGCGCCGTCACCGGCGGTACCGTCCCGCTCTGCGCCGGGCGAACACGCGGCGCCTAGAGTTCCAACGGCCGCCGCGGCCGCCGCGCCAACCAGCGCGCGGAAGACAAAGGTCCGACGCCGCAAATCAGCCATGTGCCGAGCCTACAGCGTGATGCGGGTAGCCCCGGCGTCGAGTCAGAAATCGGTGGATTTGTGCCCGTAAATTCCATCAACGCGCACTGGGCCGGGGCCTTCCAGGTCATCACTGACACCGGCGGCTGGCAGCACTTCCGGCGACTCGATCCGGCCCTGCTTGTTTCCCCGGCCACCGACGGACTCAAGGACCGCGCCACTACGGGCGCCGGCATCCGGGCAAGCTGGACGACGTCGTCAGGAACGCTGGTCCTGGACGCAGAAGGCACCGCTGATAGCTCACCGCTTGACGTCCTGGCGGATGGCAAACTCGCCCACCGGTTCCCCGCAGCTGGCCGGGTGAGTTACGGACTCGCCTTGGGAACCCTCTAGCCCGGGACATCGGTCCAGCTGTGGCTCCCACAGTTTGGGACGGTCAGAATCCACGAAGCGTCGCTGCGGGGAGAGGCAGTGCAGCCGGCGACGGAGTCCGGCAAACGCTGGCTGACGGACGGCAGCTCGCTGACGCATTGCCAGCAGGCCGACCACCCATCGGAAACCTGGCCGGCCCTGGTGGCGTAACGCTGCCATCTTTTCAGAACGCAGCTACGCCAGCCAGGTCCCGGGTCCCTGGCGAACATCCGCAAAGCCCATCCCCTGGCGCCGGTCGCCGTCATCACCCCCATGCTGTCGCTGCCACGGGAGGAGCTGCCCAACGCCGTCGGGATGACCTTGAGGGACTACCGGGACGCAGCCGCCGCCGTGCGTGTCCAGCGGGAACGCGGCGACCAGGGGATCCATTGCCTGGGCAGCGCCGCCGTCTTCACTGCCGCCGAAGCCGCCGAACTGATGCCGGATACGCTCCATCCTGGCAACACGGGCTACCGGCTGATGGCCGCACGGCTGGGCCCGCTGCTTTCCGCAGTGGCGAACACGCGCTGACCCCATTTTCCGCGGGCGCTACCGGCTACTAATACTTCGCCGGGACCACCGGCGGCCGCCCGGGAAGGGCGTAGTGTCAGTGGTAGGAGATTTCGGGTGGTGAACAGGTCCGGGTTGAATGTACGGACCGCGTGCGAACAAGAGCGCACTGCCGGCAGCCGAGTCGTGGACCCCGGCGATGCTTGGAATTGAGGCCCCATGGCCGAAAATGATGCTCTGTCGACGGCGGAGCAATTGCAGGACCTTCTCCTTGAAAGTCCGGGCTTCACGGAATTCCTCTTGGGACTGACAGCGATTTCTGCGTCCTTGCTGGCGGGGAGAGGCCCCTGCTGTGTGCCATCACGGTGGAACGGGAGACCGGTCCCGTGACGGTAGCCAGCAGCACGGAGACGGCCCGGACCCTGGACGAACGCCAGTACGCTTTCGACGACGGTCCCTGCCTGACGGCGTTACGGGAGCAGCGCACAGTCCTCATCCGTGATTCAGGCGGACGAGAGTTGGGCCTGGTATGCCGGGGCGGTCGCAGACGAAGGCATCCGGACAATCCTGGCTGTCCCCATCCCCACCGACAACGGTTCCCGCTCCGCCCTGAACTGCTATTCAACCAGCTCGATACTTTTAGCCCGGACATGGTGACCGCCATTGAGGACCACGCTGCGTCGCTTTCCCGGATCCTGCGCCTGGCAATCCGCGTGCACCCTTCGGACCCATACCCGGAGCATTTAAGGTCGGCGCTGCGGTCCCGGGCCGTTGTGGACTCGGCCGTGGCCCTGCCTATGGTGCAGAACCGCGGCAGCCATGAAACCGCCGCCAAACTCCTGCACCTTGCCTCCCGCAGCAGCTACCGCCGGCTGCATGACATCGCCGAGGACATCCTGCACCACGCGTCAGACATCCCCGTCATCACAGGAGGCGGAGAGAAATGACCGACGACGGCGGCTTGGGCACCCCCCAGCCTGCCTTCGAGGCGGACCAGCGCAAGTTAGCCGCCGCACAGTTCAAGAACGGGAACATCAGCCTCCCCGGCTTATGGACCTACTATTACGGGATCGGCGGAAACGTCGATCAGCTCGGGGTGGATGCCTATCTGCACGAGTCGACGGAATTGGCCCCACTGCAGATGGATCTCATCCAGACCGCCATCAAGGAGATCACGGCGAACGGACCGTGAAGGAAGCGCACATGTCCCAGGACTCTGATATCCGAGACCCCCAATTCGGCAGTTTTGGACGTTCCGGCGCCGGCCTGCACGACTTTGTGCGCCTCCAGGACCTGGTCATGGCAAGCTCCGACGTCCGTGAATTCCTGACGGACACGGCCGCGATTATAGCCACGCAACTGTCACAGCCCGAGAACCACTTGTCCTGTGGAATCACGGTAGTCAGGCAGAAGCGGCCGGTCGCTGTGGCCAGCAGCGATACCCTCGCCCGGAATCTGGACGAACTGCAAAACAGCATCGGCGACGGACCGTGCCTGGCAGCCCTTCGGACAGAAACCATGGTCCATGTCCCGGACCTGGACGGCGATCTTCGTTGGCCGAAATACAACCGGGCCGCCCGCCCGACGGGCATCGGCTCCATTCTGGCGGTCCCAATGCATCTGCAGGCGCCTTCGCAGGCGGTGGTAAACCTCTACTCCCCCAACGCGAGCGGGTTCCCCCAGCACGGAATTGATGCGGCTGTCGGGCTTACCGGCATCGCCGCCAAGGCGCTGGACCTTGCCCCGAACATCGCGCGGTTGCGCGACGCGCGTGACGACCTCTCCGCGGCCCTGAAGTCCCGCACCGTCATTGACACGGCCATTGGGGCCATCATGGCGCAGAACCGTTGCAGCCGCGATTCGGCATTCCAGATATTGGTCAAGGCGTCCAGTCACCGCAATATCAAGTTAAAGGAGGTGGCCGCCGGCATCATTTCCGGAATTGCCGGCGAACGGGTATTTCCCACCACTTACGACGAATAGCCAACATCCGTGATTAATGCGACGTGTGGCTTTACTACTTCGGCATCGGCGGCTCAGTCGGCGAGTATGAAGTGGAGGCCTATCTGCAGGGCCTCCTCTCCCTGCCCGAACTGCAGCGGGACCTGCTGGCCGTGGCGGCCACGAACTTTCCTCTGGCCAGGCCGGCCCGCGCGCGCCCTATGCGGACGAGCTCGGGTCAGGGGATCCGCGGTCCGAGGATTCCTAGCGGTCTCCCCGGCCGGCGCCGGGTGCGTTGCCGCCCAGCCGTGCGGTGACTTTGTCCGCCGCTGCCCTGCAGGATTCGCCGAGGCTCTGCATGCGGTCCTTGGAAACGCGGAACCGCGGGGCGGGGATGAGGACTGCTGCCACCAGGTCGCCGCGGTGATCGTAGACGGGGGCGGCAACGCCGACTTCATCCATGGAGGATTCGCCGTAGTTGATAGCCCATCCCCGGCTGGAGTCGTCCTTGAGGCGAAGCAGATAGTCCTCGAGGGAGGCCTCGTCCAGCCCGGGGTAAGTAATGGCACCGCTGCGCAGGAGGGAACGCACCCTTTCCTCCGGTTGCGTTGCCAGGAACACCTGAACCGAGGAACTCAAAGCGTCGCTGTACCGCGCCCCCAGAGGGGAAGAGTGCTTGATCTGGTGACGGCTCGTAATCTGCTCCACGCAGATTGACTCGTTGCCCTCCCACATCATCAAGGCGCTGGTTTCGCCTGTCAGTTCGGTTAGTTCGCGCAGGACGGGATAGGCTACGCGACGCTCCTCCAGTTCGGCAAGCAGCGGGCCGGCGACGGCGATCAGGCCCAGTCCGAGGCGGAAACGGCGGGTGTCCGCATCACGCTCCACGAGGTTTTCCTGTTCGAAGGTTGCCAGGATCCGTGACACCGTGCTCTTGTGCAGGCCCACCCGGTTGGCGATCTCCGTGACGCCCAGCAAGGGGTCGTCGGCCGTGAACGATCGCAGGACGGCGATGGCGTTGACGATGACTGAGGCGCCCTTGGTGTCGCCTTTGCCGTTGGTGTCGCTGCCGTTGGTGTCGCTGGAATCTAGTTTGGTCATGATCCTCACTATCATTGCGCATAGTCAGCGGAAAGCGGCGCCGTGTCAGACACGGCGCCGCTCACTTGGTCGTCGTGTTCGCGGTAGCCGCCGGCACCCGGCCGGCCATCAAGGACGGTAATCATGGGCTCCATGGAGACCACCATGCCCGGTTCCAGGACGGCGTCGATGTCCTCGCGGAGTTCCAGGCCGTCTTCGCGGCCGTAGTAGTGGCTGAGGACACCGAAGGAGTGCTCGTAGCCGAACGTCCGGTTCGCCAGCAGCCCATGGCCCACGTAGATCTCGTTGAGCTCCGCGGCGATGTCCTTGCACACGGCGCCGGGCTTGATCAGCTCAAGGCCGCGTTTGTGGACCTCAACCTTGATGTTCCACAGTTCCAGCGAGCGGGCATCGGGTTCGCCGTAGAACAGGGTGCGCTCCAGGGCCGTGTAGTACCCGCTGGTCCTGGGAAAACAGTTCAGGGGACAGGATGTCGTGTTCCTGGATCTTGCGGGTGGTGGCCCAATTATGGGCGCCGTCCGTGTTGATGCCGGAGTGGAACCAGACCCAGGTGTCCCGGATCTCGGAGTCCGGGAAAGTGTGGGCGATCTCGTGGACCATGGCCTCGGTGCCGATCAGGGCAACCTCCTACTCGGTGATGCCGGCCTTGATGGCGTTGCGGATGGCCTCGCCGCCGAGGTCGCCGATCCGGGCGCCGAGCTTGATGACCTCGATTTCTTCGGCTGACATGATCATCCGCTGGCGCATGGCAGCCTTGGCCATGTCCACGAGCGTCGCGCAGCAGAAGGCGGCCCGGATTTTGTTGCGGTTGTCCAGCGGCAGCGAGACGTCCTCGACGCCGAGACAGCGCGGGTTGATGCCGCGGCTTCGCAGGACTTCTTTGATGGCGTGGATGTAGTTGTCCCGGCGCCAGTCTGTGTAGACCAGATTGTCGCCGTAGCTGCGGCGCCAGGGCATGCCGGCGTCGATGTTGGCTGTGACGGTCACGGTGTCGTCCTTGGTGACCACCATGCCGTAGGAGCGGCCGAAGGTGGTGCACAGGAAGTCGGAGTGGTAGCTGGTGAGGACGACGGCGTCCAGTTCCTTCTCGGCCATGATCAGGCGCAGGCCCGCGAGGCGGCGTTCAAACTCGGTGTCTGAGAACGTCAGGCTGTCTTTCTCGCCGTTTTTCAAAACCCTCAGTCGCTCCAGTTCGTCGATTGATGTTGTGTTCTCTGCTGTTGGGGTGATGCCTTTCTGTAGTGCAGTTCCGTTATCGGGAAAAGTTTCGCGCTGGCCATATCTTTGTGAGCAGATATTGAAGACTCCCAGTTGCAATGGGAGCAACCCTGTTGCACCAGAGTAGGAATGACATGTAACACAGTCAAGGCTTTGTGTTTCAGACTAGTGAACTGACGCAGCGATAAGGAAGCTGCGTGCAGGAGGTGGTCGGCAGGCAGGAATGACAGTGAGTTGCATCAGACGAATCCGAGTTGCGTAGAAGTCCGGAGCCTGAACTTTTCCAGCCAATGGCGCCGACGCTGTACTTCGGCGTTCTATTGACACCTCGGTGTGATGGCTGCCATATTTTCGAGTACGCGCTATATGCACCGCGTTGTGTAATACGCAATTGAATGGACGCGGTGGCGGCACCTCGCCAACTTTTCGAGGAGTTCCCAATGGGCGCCACCACGATGGGCCCGCACGACGTACAGGAGACTTTGCACCATGACAGAGACCAACTACGACTACGTCATCGTCGGCGGGGGCAGCGCCGGCTCCGTGCTGGCCAACCGGCTGAGCGCTGAGGGCTCGCACAGTGTCCTGGTGCTGGAAGCCGGACGAAGCGACTACCCCTGGGACCTTTTCATCCAAATGCCTGCCGCCCTGACTTTCCCCAGCGGCAACCCGCTTTACGACTGGCGATACCAGTCTGATCCCGAACCGCACATGGGCGGACGGCGGATAGCGCACGCGCGTGGCAAGGTCCTCGGCGGGTCGAGCTCAATTAACGGGATGATTTTCCAGCGCGGAAATCCGCTCGACTACGAACGCTGGGGCGCCGACGCCGGAATGGGCACCTGGGACTTCGCGCACTGCCTGCCGTACTTCAACCGGATGGAGAACGCCCTGGCCGCGGATCCTGAGGACGAGCTGCGCGGCCACTCCGGTCCGTTGGTCCTGGAGCGCGGCCCCGCGACCAACCCGCTCTTCCAGGCCTTCTTCAAAGCTGCCCAGGAGGCTGGCTACCCGCCGACCGACGACGTCAACGGCTACCGCCAGGAGGGCTTTGCGGCCTTCGACCGGAATGTGCACAAGGGCCAGCGGCTTTCGGCTTCCAGGGCCTACCTCCGCCCCAATACCAACCGGCCCAACCTCACTGTCCTGACCCGCGCCCTGGTCACAAAGGTCAACTTCAGCGGCAACGTGGCCACCGGAGTTACCTACCGCCGCAACGGGAAGCTGCACACCGTCAACGCCGGCGAGGTCATCCTGTCCGGCGGCGCCATCAACACGCCGCAGCTGCTTCAGCTCTCCGGTGTGGGCGATGCGCAACACCTTAAATCGCTCGGGATCAACCCCGTGGTCAACCTGCCCGGCGTGGGCGAAAACCTGCAGGACCACCTTGAGGTCTACATCCAGCATGCCTGCACGCAGCCCGTCTCCATGCAGCCCAACCTGGACCTGTGGCGCTACCCGCTGATCGGCCTGCAGTGGATCCTGGGCCGGAAGGGCCCCGCGGCCACCAACCACTTCGAAGGCGGCGGCTTTGTCCGCTCGAACGACGAGGTCGACTACCCAAACCTGATGTTCCACTTCCTGCCCGTGGCTGTGCGGTACGACGGCCAGAAGGCGGAAGCGAAGCACGGCTACCAGGTGCACATTGGCCCCATGTATTCGGATGCCCGCGGCAGCCTCAAAATCAAGTCCACGGATCCCACCGTCCACCCGTCAATGCTGTTCAATTACCTTTCCACCGAACAGGACCGCCGCGAATGGGTGGAGGCAATCCGCATTGCCCGCGACATCCTCGGCCAGTCGGCCATGGGCCCCTTCAATGGAGGCGAGCTCTCCCCGGGCCAGGCAGTCCAGACCGACGACGAGATCCTCGACTGGGTGGCCCGCGATGCTGAAACGGCCCTGCACCCGTCCTGCACCGCAAAAATGGGGCCGGAATCGGACCCGATGGCCGTGGTGAACCCGCTCGACATGCGCGTGCACGGCACGCGAGGCCTCCGGGTGGTGGACGCGTCAGCCATGCCCTACGTGACCAACGGAAACATCTACGCCCCGGTCATGATGCTCGCCGAAAAGGCGGCCGACCTCATTGCGGGGAAGACGCCGCTCGCGCCACAGAACACTGAGTTCTACCGGCACGGCATCAGCCCGCTGGTCCGGGATGAGGCCGACCGGAACCACGAAGCAACAAAGGCGAGGAAATGATGATTGATACGCAAGTCCAGCTAGCCCGCGGCGTCTATGTCGACGGCGGGTGGTCGCCGTCGTCGGGAAACCGGACTCGCACCATCAGCTGTCCTGCCGACGGAACCACCGTGGCCGTCGTCGCCGAAGGAACGGCGGCGGATGCCGAGGCCGCGGTCGCCAGTGCGCGGAGCGCATTCGACGACGGCGACTGGCCGCGCACCCCTGAAAAGGAGCGCGGACGGGTGCTTCACCGGGTCGCGGACCTCCTGGAGCGCGACAAGGCAGCCTACGCCAGGGCCGAGGCGCTCGACACGGGGAAACGCTACGTCGAGGCCGAATACGACATCGATGACATCACTGCCTGCTTCCGCTACTACGCCGGGATTGCCGGAACCGACGCCGGGCGGGTCATCGATACCGGCAACCCCGACGCGATCAGCCGCATCGTGCACATGCCAGTGGGGGTCTGCGGCCTTATCACCCCCTGGAACTATCCCCTCCTCCAGGTCTCGTGGAAGGTAGCGCCTGCCCTCCTGGCAGGAAACACGTTCGTCCTCAAGCCCAGCGAACTGACGCCGTCCACGGCAGTGCTTCTGATGGATACCCTGGCCGAGGCCGGCGTGCCGGCGGGCGTGGCGAACCTCGTGACTGGAACCGGACCTGAAGTCGGGGCCGTCCTCAGCACAGACCCCCGGGTGGACCTGGTGTCATTCACCGGCGGCCTGTCCACCGGCAAGCGCATCATGGAAGCGGCTGCCGGCACGGTCAAGCGTGTGGCGCTGGAGCTGGGCGGAAAGAACCCGAACATCGTCTTCGCCGACGCCGACTGGGAAGCCGCCGTCGACTTCGCCCTGACCGCCATCTTCCTGCACTCCGGGCAGGTCTGCTCAGCCGGGGCGCGCCTGATCGTGGAGGAATCAATCCACGATGATTTCGTGGCCGAGGTGGCCGCAAGGGCCAGGAAGATCCGCCTTGGCGGGCCCTTCGACACCGAGGCCGAGACCGGTCCGCTGATCTCCTTCGCCCACCGGGACAAGGTGCACGCCTACGTCCAGGCAGGGGTGGAGGAAGGCGCCACGCTCATCTGCGGTGGTTTTATCCCGGACGGCACCTCCCCCGGCGGGGCGGACCTGGCAGCAGGAAGCTACTACCCGCCGACCATCCTGGATGGCTGCAGCAGCGGCATGCGCGTGGTGCAGGAGGAATCCTTCGGCCCCGTGCTCACCGTGGAAACTTTCCGGACCGAGGCCGAGGCCATCCGACTCGCCAACGACACCGTCTATGGCCTCGCCGGAGCTGTCTGGTCCGGCGACGCTTCCCGCACGCAGCGCGTGGCGCAGGCGCTGCGGCACGGCACGGTGTGGATCAACGACTACCACCCCTACGTCCCGCAGGCGGAATGGGGCGGCTTTGGGCAGTCCGGCAACGGACGGGAACTGGGAACGCTCGGCCTGGCCGAATACCGGGAAACCAAGCACATCTGGCAGAACACCCGGCCCGCTCCCAGCGGCTGGTTCGGGCCGGCTAAAGAGGAATAGGACGGGCAGTAACGGCTAACAGCCACGCAGTAACAGCTACGCAACAACCAGGGGGAACCGGTCCGGCGCGCATCGCTTCGCGCCGGACCGTAGATGATGCCTGCGCCGGCAAGGCCGGGCCATCACCATCGTGCTATTCGACTTAGGAGCTCAGATGTTAAAACCCAGCAACAGCGTTGACGCAAGCGGCATGGACGAGTTCGGCTATGCCCAGACCCTGGACCGCAGCATCGGCAAGTTTGCCAGCTTTGCCGCCGGGGTCAGCTACATCTCCATCCTCACCGGCGTTTTTCAACTGTTCTACTTTGGTTTCGCCATGGCCGGTCCGGCCTACGCCTGGTCCTGGCCCATCGTGTTCGCCGGCCAGCTGATGGTGGCCCTGTGCTTCGCCGAACTCGCCGGCCGCTACCCCGTGGCCGGGTCCGTCTACAACTGGGCCAAGAGGCTCTCCTCCGGCACCTTCGCCTGGCTTGCAGGCTGGCTCCTGCTGATTTCCTCCATCGTGGCGCTGGGAGCAGTGGCCCTGGCCCTGCAGCTCACCCTGCCGCAGATCTGGTCCGGCTTCCAGCTGGTGGGTGACGGCACGGGCCCGTCCGATTTCGCGGTCAACGGCGTCCTGCTGGCGAGCATCATGATCTCCATCTCTACGCTGATCAATGCGTTCGGCGTGAAGCTCATGACCAAGATCAACAGCATCGGAGTCTTCGTGGAGCTCGCCGCGGCCGTGCTGCTCATCCTGGCCCTCGCCTGGCATGTGGTCCGCGGGCCGGGCGTCCTCTTTGAAACCACGGGCTTCGGCCAAGACCACCCGCTGGGGTTCTTCGGAGTGTTCCTCATCGGGGCCATGGCCTCCGGCTACGTGATGTACGGTTTCGACACCGCCAGTTCACTCGGTGAGGAAACAAAGGACCCCAAGCGGACTGCACCCAAGGCCATCCTGCGCGCCATCACCGCATCCTTCGTCCTGGGCGGGCTGATCATTCTCGGCGGGCTCCTCGCCGCCCCGGACCTGAGCGACCCCAAGCTGGGTGCTGCCGACGGCGGCCTGCAGTACATCGTGCTCTCCGTGCTGGGCGGCCCGTTCGGCAAGGCGTTCCTGGCGTGCATTGTGGTGGCCGTTTTCGTCTGCACCCTGGCCGTCCACGCCGCCGCGATCCGGATGATGTTTGCGATGGCACGGGACAACAACCTGCCGTTCAGCCGCCAGCTCAGCAAGGTACACCCGGTCCGAAAAACCCCCACGGTCGCCGCTATCGTGATCGGCATCGTCGCCGTCATCCCGCTGATCGTCAACGTCTCGCAGCCGGCCATCTTCACCATCCTCTCCAGCATCAGCATTGTCCTGATCTACCTGTCCTACCTGCTGGTCACCGTGCCCATGCTCCGCCGCCGCTTCGCGAAGAAATGGCCGCTGCCGGACGACGATTCCGAGCCTGGCTTCAGCCTGGGCAAGTGGGGCCTGCCGGTAAATATCCTCGCCGTGCTCTGGGGCGGCGGCATGACCCTGAACCTGGTCTGGCCACGGCCGGAGATTTACAACTCGGTAGCGCCGTTTGAGTGGTACCTGCAGTGGGGCGGAGTCCTCTTCGTCGGCGCCGTCGTCGTCATTGGCGTCCTGATGTACCGGCTGAAGCTCAGGCACCAGACCGGCGTCCTCGCCGAGCACGCGGCCGCAGCACCGAGTGCCCAGCAAACCCAGGAACCGCGGGAAGATGATTTCGAACCACAACGAGTCGGCTAGATTGCCTGGAGTGCCGTCAGCCACGAGTCCCCCGGGCTCAGGAAAGGAACACAGAATCATGGTTCACAAAGTAAAGGCCGTCATCGCCAAGGAAAAGAACGCACCGGTCACGGTGGAGACCATCCTCGTGCCGGATCCCGGTCCGGGAGAGGCGCTGGTGGACATCCTTACCTGCGGCGTCTGCCACACTGACCTGCACTACAAGCAGGGCGGAATCACCGACGATTTCCCCATCCTGCTGGGCCATGAGGCCACCGGCGTGGTCAGCGCCGTCGGTCCGGACGTCACCGAGGTGTCTCCCGGCGACCGCGTCATCCTGAACTGGCGGGCCGTCTGCGGGGAGTGCCGCGCCTGTGCCAAGGGTCAGCCGCAGTACTGCTTCAACACGCACAACGCGACGCAGAAGATGACGCTCGAGGACGGCACGGAACTCTCCCCCGCGCTGGGCATCGGCGCCTTTGCGGAGAAGACGCTCGTTGCCGCGGGGCAGTGCACCAAAGTGGACAACGACGCCGATCCCGCCGCCGTCGGCCTCCTCGGCTGTGGTGTCATGGCGGGCATTGGCGCCGCCATCAACACCGGTGAGGTCAAGCGGGGCGAATCCGTGGCCGTGATCGGCTGCGGCGGTGTGGGCATCGCCGCGATCGCCGGCGCCAAGCTGGCCGGCGCCACCACCATCATCGCCGTGGACATCGACGCCAACAAGGTGGAAATGGCCAGGTCGTTGGGCGCCACGCACGGTGTGGACTCCAGCAAGGAAGATCCCGTCGAGGCCATCCGGGCCCTGACCGGGGGCCACGGTGCCGACGTCGTGATCGAGGCGGTGGGACGTCCCGAAACGTACAAGCAGGCGTTCTATGCGCGCGACCTCGCCGGCCGTGTGGTGCTGGTGGGCGTTCCGGCGCCGGACATGAAGCTCGAGCTGCCCCTGCTGGACGTTTTCGGCCGCGGCGGATCCCTGAAGTCCTCGTGGTACGGCGACTGCCTGCCTTCCCGCGACTTCCCGATGCTGGTCCAGCACTACAAGCAGGGCAACCTGAACCTGGACGCCTTCGTCACCGAACGCATCACCATCGACCAGGTGGAGGAAGCCTTCACCAAGATGCACGAGGGCAAGGTGCTGCGTTCCGTGGTGGAAATCCGCCCGGCTGCTGGCATCGCGTCGGGAGCGGAGACCGCATGAGCGTCACCATCGAGAACCTGGTCACCTCCGGAACGTTTTCGCTCGACGGCGGCACCTGGGACGTGGACAACAACGTCTGGATCGTGGGGAACGACGACGAATGCGTGATCATCGACTGCCCGCATGATGCGGAGGCGATCATCGGCCAGGTCCGGGGCCGGAAGGTCCTGGCCATCCTGCTCACGCACGCGCATAACGACCACATCGGCGCTGCACGCGAGGTCGCGGCAGCGGTGGACGCCCCCATCCATCTGCACCCCGCTGACCTGATCCTGTGGGAGCAGGTCTACCCGGACGACAGACCTGACCGGGAGCTGGCCGACGGCGAAGTCTTCCGCATGGGCGGCGCCACCCTGAGGGCCATCCACACCCCGGGCCACTCCCCCGGGTCCATGTGCTTCCTCCTGGAGGGAGAAGGGGCGGTCTTTACGGGAGACACGCTGTTCAACGGCGGGCCGGGTGCCACCGGCAGGTCCTTCAGCGACTACCCCACCATCCTCGCCTCGATCCGGGAACGGCTGCTCACCCTTCCGCCCGAGACCGTCGTCCGTACGGGCCACGGCGACAACACCACCATCGGGGCTGAGCGGGAGACCCTGGCCCAGGTGGCTCAGTGAAAGCAGTCAAGTGAAGTTCGGTAAGCAGCCCGCGCCCGTGGCGGACATCAACGAGGACGAGCTCGACGTCCATAAACCGAAGAGGGAAGCGGCCGGGGTCAAGGCGGTGATGGTTGCACTGGAGCGCGCCGTGGCCCAGGCCGGGGTGTCCCGGACGGCCCATTCGTTGATGAAGGTGAACCAGCGGGGCGGTTTCGATTGCCCCGGCTGTGCGTGGCCGGAATCGGATAAAAAACGGAAAGTGGCCGAGTTCTGCGAGAACGGTGCCAAGGCCGTGGCCGAGGAGAACACCTTGCGGACCGTGGGGGCGGAGTTCTGGGCCGACCACTCCATCGCCGAGTTGTCGGGGAAGACGGAGTACTGGCTGGGCAACCAGGGCAGGCTCAGCGAACCGGTGGTGATCCGCGAGGGCGAGACCCACTATTCGCCGATTTCCTGGGCGGATGCGTTCGAGCTGATTGGTGAGCACATCCGGTCCTCCGCGCCGGACCGTTGCGTCTTCTACACCTCCGGCCGCACGGCCAACGAGACCGCGTTTATGTATCAGCTGTTCGCGCGGGCTTTGGGCACGAACAACCTGCCGGACTGCTCAAACATGTGCCACGAGTCCTCGGGCTCGGCGCTGAATCCAACCATCGGCATCGGCAAGGGCACCGTGTCCCTGGATGACATCCACGGTTCGGAGCTCATCTTCGTCGTCGGGCAGAACCCCGGCACCAACCATCCCCGGATGCTGTCGGCGCTGAAGGAGTGCAAGGACAACGGCGGTAAGGTGGTGGCCGTCAACCCGCTGCCCGAGGCCGGGCTGTTCAACTTCAAGGATCCGCAGACCATCTCCGGGGTAGTGGGCGGCGGCACGCCGCTCGCCGATGAGTACCTGCAGATCAAGGTCGGCGGGGACCTTGCCCTGTTCCAGGCCCTCGGCCACCTCCTCCTGCAGGAGGAGGAGCGGAACCCGGGCACCGTCGTCGACCGCTCGTTCATCGACGCGCAGACGGACGGTTTCGACGCCTACCGTGATGCCCGCCAGGAGCTGGACTGGGCCGAGACCCAGAAGGCGACCGGCCTGCCCCGGCAGCAGATCGAGGACGTGGCCGGGATGCTGGTCCGATCCAAGGCCACGATCTTCTGCTGGGCCCTGGGCGTCACGCAGCAGCCGCACTCGGTGGACACCATCAAAGAAATGGTCAACGTCCTGCTCCTGCAGGGCAACTTTGGCAAGCCCGGCGCCGGCGCCTGCCCGGTCCGCGGGCACTCCAACGTCCAGGGCGACCGGACCATGGGCATCTGGGAAAAACCCAAGGACTGGCTCCTCGACGCGTTGGATACCGAGTTCGGCATCGAATCGCCCCGCCCCCACGGCTACGACGCGGTGGAAACCATGGAGGCCTTCGACCGCAACGACGTCGACGTTTTCGTCTCCATGGGCGGAAACTTCTCCCTGGCCGGCTCCGACACCCAGGCCCTGGAGGCCGGGATGCAGCGGATCGGCCTGACCGTGCACGTGTCCACCAAACCGAACCGTTCCCACGTGGTCCACGGGCGCACCTCGCTCATCCTGCCCACCCTGGGCCGGACGGACAAGGACGACAAACACCCCAACGGTGCCCAGTTCCTGTCCGTGGAGGACTCCATGTCCGTGGTCCACTCGACCCAGGGCAGGCTCCAGCCAGTGTCCGATCACTTGCTCGCCGAGCCCGTGATCATCGCCCGGATGGCCGACGCTACCTTCGGTGAAGACCATCCGGTGGACTGGAAGGCCATGGCCGGGAACTACGACGTGGTCCGGGACCACATCTCCCGCGTCATCCCCGGCTTCCAGGACTTTAACACCCGGATCCGAACCAAAAACGGCTTTGTGCTGCCCAACCCGCCCCGGGACACCAGATCCTTCAAGACGGACATCGGCCGAGGCCGCTTCACCGTCAGCCCGCTCGAATTCCTGACCCCGCCCGAGGGCCACCTGGTCCTCCAGACCATCCGCAGCCACGACCAGTACAACACCACCTTCTACGGCCTCGATGACCGGTACCGCGGGATCTCGGACGGCCGCCGCGTGATCCTGGTACACCCGGAGGACCTGGCCGAGTTGGGCTTCCAGGACCGCGACCTCGTGGACGTGGTCAGCACCTTCCGCGGCCACGACCGGCACGCCGCCAAATTCCGGCTGGTCGCCTACCCCACGGCCAAGGGCTGCGCCGCCGCGTACTTCCCCGAAGCCAACGCCCTGGTCCACAAAGAAAACGTGGCCCGCGAATCCAACACCCCCGGCTTCAAGGCAATGTTCGTCCGCTTCGAGCCACACGCTCCTGAGATCTCCGGGGAGCCACGGTAAGGGATGCCACAGTTTCGAGCCCTGGGTGCAGGTCGTCGCCGTCTTCCACAACGCCTGTCTGCCACCACAGTTTCAGCCCTTCCGGGGCAGCCTCGAGGGTGGCCAGGTTGTTAGTGAACCAGGGCCCCTCGACGCGTTTCCAGCGGAACGGCGGGTCCGGCACACGCGCCGAGCGGGCCACCAGGGCACCTATCGGCGCAGCCAGGCCGTAGGCCATGACAGCCCCGAAGTATCTCATCAGCCGGGGAAGAGGGTTACGGATCGGGGAACAGACTGCCTGCATGATCCGGCTGCCGGAGGAGCGTTCCACCTCCGCGACGTAGGAGAAGTGCACGTCCCCGGACAGGAAGGTGACTGTCTCCGGTGACGGGCCACGCTTGCCATCGGAGACCTCGGCCGCCATGGCAGCCACCTCCTGGAAGCTTTTTTGGAAGGCGCCCCAGTGTTCAAGGTCCGCTGCCTGACGCAGCTTCTCGCCGGCCCGGGCGGCAAGCTTCCCCCACGCGCCTTCCGAAACGGCCTCATTCCACGACTCGACGTGGTGCAGGCCCATCGGCAGTAGGAAAGGCAGCGACGTTGCCACCAGCAGGTGGCGGAATCCGCCGCGCATCTGGCCGTCAAGCCAGGTCATTTCCTCATCATCAAGCAGGGCGCGGGCTTCTGGCGCCAAATTCCGGGCAGCGCGGGAGTCCACAACTATCAGTCTTGTGTCCCCGAAATCCCGGCAGAAGCTCCACCGGTAGGATTCCGGGTCCCGGTCTGCGCGTTCCGCGAAACTGTCCAATTCCTCGCTGAGGTCGAGTTCGGCCTCGCCCCGGTGCCGTGCGATCCGCTGCCAGATGGCATCGTTAAGCCGCTCCCGCGGAGACAGGTTGCCCAGATGCTGGTAGACCCAGTAGGAGGCCAGTCCCGAGACAATCCGCCCGTGCCACCATGAGGTGGCTTCCATCTTCCTCTTCCAGCTCAGCGAGGCGTTCCAGTCGTCGCGGATGTCGTGGTCATCGAAGATCATGGCGCTGGGCAGGGTGGACAGCAGCCACCTGTTCGCAGGATCGGACCAGGCGAGATTGTAGAGGTGGGCATATTCCTCGTAGTCCTTGAGCTCCTCGCCGGGCAGTGCATCGATATCGCGCCGGGCCCGAATGAATTGCTCCATCTGCTCGCTGGTCAGGTCTGCGTACACCTGGTCTCCGAGGAACGCCACCAGATCCGGCCACGGCAGGTCTCCGCCTGAGGCCATCGCCAACGCGTAGGCGCGGAGCGCGTCGACGCCGTGCGTCCGGTTGCCGGACTCGTCGTGCGGGACACTGGTGCGGCAGGAGCCGTAGGCCATGCGCAGCGGTTTGCCGGGTTTCAGCGTGGCGATCACCGGCGGCGGAAACCCCGAGGCGGGATCGGGCCAGCATTGTGTTCCGTTGATTTCCAGGGTGTAGGGCAGCACCGTTCCTGGCTCGAGTTCGTCCGCCTCCACCAGTGCGTAATGGTGGCCGTGCACTGCGAAGGTACCGGCCACCCAGTCCCTGCCGCCGGCGCGAACCGACACCCGTGCAGCAGACCGGGTCTCCACCCAGATGCTGGCAGAGGTCTCATCCACGAACCGCATCATGGGGCCGAGCACCAGGGGTGACGTCGTCATGACTTAGTTGTACCCGTTCCGGACCGCGGCGACCATGGGTGCAGCCAAAGAACCAACGGAACACCAACGGCCCGCCTCCCACAGTCGTCGGATCGTGGGAGGCGGGCCGCTTGGGCCGCATATCGGGGCCGTCGCGTGGTTCTAGCGGTTGTTAGCCGCGCAGGCGCTCCATGCCGGGATCGAAGAGCGGCTCGGCCGTGACGGTTGCGGCGATGCGCTTCCCGAAGTACTCGATCTCGACGGCGTCGCCCTCGGAAACCGACGCCGGCAGCCAGGCGTACGCGATCGGTTTGCGCACCGAGTAGCCGTAGGCAGCGCTCGTGACGTACCCAGCAGCTTCGCCGTTGACGTACACGGGTTCCTTGCCCAGGACCACGGACGTGCCGTCGTCGATAGTGAGGCACCGCAGTGCCCGGGTGACAGGCTGCTCCTTGCGGGCGGCCAGCGCCTCCCAGCCCACGAAACCTTCCTTATCCTTGGCGATCGAGAAGCCGAGACCGGACTCGTAGGGGTGGTGCTGCGAGGTCATGTCCGTGCCCCAGAGCCGGTAACCCTTTTCGAGCCGCATGCTGTTGAAGGCACCGCGCCCGGCCGCGATGATGCCGTGCTCCCGCCCGGCTTCAAACAGCAGGTCCCAGAGCCTCAGACCGTACTCGGCAGTGGTGTAAAGCTCCCAGCCAAGCTCACCCACATAGGAGAGCCGCATGGCCGTGACGGGGATGCCGCCCACGGAAATTTCCTTGGTCCGGAAGTACTTCAGCCCGTCGTTGCTGAGATCGTCCCCGCTGACCTTCCCGATCACCTCGCGTGCCAGCGGCCCCCACAGCCCGATGCAGCACGTGCTGCCGGTGATGTCGGAGACGTGCACCCACTGGGCGGGATCCGCGGCCGACTGCTTCCTGGCCTCAACGCGCAGGTAGTCGAAGTCCACGTTGCTGTTTACCCCCAGCTGGAACTGTTCCTCCGCCAGGCGCGCCACCGTCACGTCGCTGCGGATGCCGCCGTCGTGCTCCAGCAGCAGGCAGTAGGTGACGGCGCCGGGCTTCTTGGCGATATTGCCGGTGCTCAGGCGGTGCAGCAGCGCCTGAGCGCCCGGGCCGTTAACCTCCAGCCGCTTGAGCGGCGTCATGTCGTAGAGCCCGACGGCGGTGCGCGTCCTCCACGCTTCGGCCGCCGAGATGGGGGAATGGAACATCGCCGCCCACTCGTCCCGCTCCGGCGCGCGCCACTCGGCCGGCAGCTCTTCGAGTAGGCCGCGGTTGGCCTCAAACCAGTGCGGGCGCTCCCAGCCGGCGGACTCCAGGAAGAATGCCCCGAGTTCTTTCTGCCGGACGTTGAACGGGCTGACGCGCAGGTCGCGCGGGGAATCCTTGGGCTGCAGCGGGTGCAGGATGTCGTAGATTTCCACGAAGTTCTGCTGTGACGTTTCGCTGACGTACTGGTCGCTGGTCTGGACCTTCTCGAAGCGGTTCAGCTCGCAGCCGTGCAGGTCGGTGCGGGACTGGCCCTCGATTAGCAACTCGGCCATCGCCCTGGCCACGCCGGCCGAGTGGGTGACCCACACTGCCTCGGCAACAAAGAAGCCCCCGACGTCGGGCGACTCGCCCATGAGCGGTCCGCCGTCGGGAGTGAAGGAGAAAATGCCGTTGAAGCCGTCATTGATCCGGGTTGCGTGCAGGGCCGGAAGCAGGTCCTGGCAGTCCTCCCAGGTTGGGGCGAAATCTTCCAGCGTGAAGGCCAGGCGGGAAGGCATGTGGTGATCCGACATCTCCTCCGCGCCGACGCGGGGCAGCTGTTCCATGTCCACAGGCATCGGCTTGTGTGCGTAGCTGCCGATGCCGATCCGGTTACCGTGCTCGCGGAAGTACAGGTCGCGGTCCTGGTAACGCAGGATGGGCTTGCTGGCCCCGTTGGGCAGCTCGTTGACGCCGCGCAGCTCGTTTAGCGGGGTGGTCTTGACGTACTGGTGCGCCAGCGGCAGCAGCGGGACCTTCAGTCCCACCAGCTTGCCGAGTTCGCGGCCCCAGAAGCCGGCGCAGGACACCACGATGTCGGCCGGGATCACGCCGTCGGCCGTTTCGACGCCGGTGACCTTGCCGCCCGCCTGTTCGATCCCGGTCACGGCGGTGGAGCCGAGGAAGGTCACGCCGGCCTGGCGTGCCCGGCTGATCAGCAGCCGGACCGCGCGGGCCGCGAGGGCCAGGCCGTCGGTGGGGACGTAAAGGCCGCCCAGGACGCGGCGCCCGTCGGCAAGCGTGCCGGTGTTCAGCAGCGGGTAGTGCTTCTCGCACTCGTCGGGGTCGATGATCCGGCCTTCGATGCCCCAGGAGGTGGCGTAGCCGAGCTTGCGTTTGAGGTCCTCCAGCCGCGCCTCGGTGGTGGCCAGCTCAAGCCCGCCCACCTGGTTGAAGCAGGACACTCCGTCGGTGCTGAGGGAGAGCAGCTTGTCCACCGTGTAGCTGGCGAATTCGGTCATGGTTTTGGACGGGTTGGTCTGGAAGACGAGGCCGGGGGCATGCGAGGTGGAACCGCCGGCCAGCTCCAGCGGACCCTGTTCGACAACCGTGATGTTGTTCCAGCCGCGGCTGGCGAGTTCGTCCGCGAGGTTGGTGCCGACGATGCCGGCGCCGATGATGACAACGCGTGGTGATGCGCTCATAAGTGGTTCTCCTGGTTCGCGTTAACGGAATACGACGGTGCGGGTGTTGTTGAGCAGGACGCGGTGCTGGCAATGCCATTTGACTGCCCGGGACAGGGCCTGGGATTCGGCGTCCCGGCCAACGGTCACCAGGGCATCCGCATCCAGGCTGTGGTCCACCCGGAAGACCTCCTGCTCGATGATCGGGCCTTCGTCGAGGTCCGGCGTCACGTAGTGCGCCGTTGCCCCGACAAGCTTCACGCCGCGGTCATAGGCCTGGTGGTACGGCTTGGCGCCTTTGAAGCCGGGCAGGAACGAGTGGTGGATGTTGATGGCCCGGCCGCGCAGGCTGGTGCACAGGCCGTTGGACAGCACCTGCATGTAGCGGGCCAGGACCACCAGGTCCGCGTTGTACTCGGCCACGAGTTCCAGTAGCCGGGCCTCGGCCTCGGGCTTGGTGCCGGCGGTCACCGGCACATGGATGAAGGGCAGGCCGGCGGCTTCGGCCATGGCGCGCAGGTCCTCGTGGTTGGAAACCACGACGGCGATCTCCGCACCCAGGCTGCCCGCCTGCCAGCGGAAAATCAGGTCATTGAGGCAGTGCCCGAACTTCGAGACCATCACCAGCAGCCGCTGCGGCCGGCCGTCGTGGATGCTGAAGTCCATGCCGAATTCGTTGGCCGTCGGCGCGAACTCCGCGGTGAGGCTCTCCACATCCCGGTGGTTGAGCTTGCCGAAACCGAGCCCGCCCAAACACGGATCCGGGCGGGCCCGGTCACCGGCGCCGGAACCGCCGGTGAACGCCGTGCGCAGGTACAGGTTGCCGCTGACATGGTCGTCGAACTGCTGGTGCTCCACGATGTCGAAGCCGCGGTCGGCCAGGAAGGCGGCCACGGCCCGGACGATGCCGGGCTGTTCGGGGCAGGACAGGGTGAGGACAAATTCGGCGGGACGGGTTTTGGCGGCGGCCGTCGCGTCACCCGCGACGACCGTGACGCTGCGCGGGGGGCGGCTTTCAATGATGGTGGTCACGATTGTCTCCTAAAGTGCCGGCGTGGGCTTGGTGGAGCCGTCGGTTGCGGAATGGCTGTCTGGGGCATCGCCGTCCGCGGGGTGACCGTTCGCGTCATCGCCGTTCGTGGCGTCGCCGGGGCAGCGGACGTCGGCTGAACAGCGTCCGCTGCACTCATGCCTGGTTACGAGGTCGAACTGGACTCCGCCGTGCTGGTCCACGCCGTCGCGGATGGCGCGTTCGACGACGGAAGTCGCCAGCCGCCGTCGGAGTGACAGCGGGTCCCGGCGCAAATCCTTGACGAGGGCAAAGCACAGGAGCAGCATGACCAGCACGAACGGCAGGGCCGCCACAATGGTGATGCGCTGCAGGCCGGACAGCGCTTCCGAGGGCTGGTCGCCGCCGGCCAGCAGCATCACGGCAGCCACCGCACCGGTGAGGAGGCCCCAGAAGATGACAAGCCCGCGATTCGGTGCCGCGGACCCGTTTGAGCTCAGCGACGACATGATCAGGGAGGCCGAGTCTGCCCCCGTCACGAAGAAGATCGCCACCAGGACCATGGCGAGGACGACGACGGCTGCGGTCACCCAGGCGGGCATGGACAGGTTCTTCACCAGGTCGAAGAGGGCGCCGTCGAAGGATATGGACGGTGTTCCGTCGGTCATGGTTACCAGGCCGGGCTGGTTTGCCTTGTCGGCTTCCTGCTGGACGTGGAAGGCAGTTCCGCCGAAGATCGCGAACCAGAGGACGCTGACGATGCTGGGGACCAGCAGGACGCCGGTGACGAACTGGCGGATGGTGCGGCCCCGGCTGATTCGGGCGATGAACATGCCCACGAAAGGTGTCCATGACACCCACCACGCCCAGTAGAAGATGGTCCAGCCGGACATCCACGTGCGCAGGGCCTCGTCGCCGACGGCCTCGGTGCGGGATGCCATCTCCGCAAGGTCCCGGGCGTAGTCGCCCACGGCGGCAGGGATGAGGTTGAGGATGAACAGGGTGGGCCCGGCGATGAAGACGATGAGCGCCAGAAGCACGGCCAAAACCATGTTGATGTTGGACAGCCACTGGATACCGCGGCTGATGCCGGACACCGCCGAGGCCACGAAACAGGCCGTCAGGATGGCGACGATGGCCACCAGCACGGGCGTGCCGATTTCGCCGACCCAGCCGTTGGATGTCAGTCCGCTGCCGATCTGGAGGGCACCGAGGCCGAGGGAAGCTGCCGTGCCGAAGAGCGTGGCGAAGATGGCGAGGATGTTGATGAACTTCCCCACCGGCCCTTCGACCGTTCTGATGCCGAACAGCGACGTGAACGCCGCGGAGATCAGTTGCTTGCGGCCCAGACGGTAGGTGCCGTAGGCCATCGCGATGCCCACGACGGCGTACATGGCCCACGGGTGCAGGGTCCAGTGGAAGATGGAGGTGGCCATGGCTGTCTGGATGGCCGCGGGCGTCCTCCCGTCCACGGTTCCGGGCGGCGGAGAGATGTAGTGGTAAAGCGGCTCGGCCACGCCGTAGAACATGAGGCCGATGCCCATGCCCGCGGCAAACATCATGGACACCCATGAGACCGTCCTGAACTCGGGCTTTTCCCCGTCCTTGCCCAGCGGGATGTTGCCCCATTTACCGAGCGCCAGCCAGAGGACAAAGACCACAAACAACGAGGCCAGGACCATAAAGAGCCAGCCCGTGTACTCCATGACCCAGTTGAGGGCGAGTGTTGAGGCGGCGGACAGGCTGTCCCGGCCGAGGAAGCCCCAGGCCACGAACGCCAGGGCGAGGGCTCCGGTGATGCCGAAGGTGGTTTTGTCGAGGGTGAGCCTACGGTTCCGCCGTTGCGCCACGGCCTGTTCGGACCGGTTCTGGCGGAGTTCCTGCATTATTTGTTCGGTGTCCTCGGCCTCCGCGAGCTGATCGTGGCCGGTTATCGGAAGGGCGTCTGTGCCGATGCGGATTTCGCTGACCGCGCGGGTGTCGCTGTTCAAAGCCATGAGCAAGTCCTTTTGTTCGGATGCATGGGCTGGTGCTAGACGTGGCCGTTCACTGTCAGGCCTGGGGGAAGGTTGGGGACCTCCGTGGATTCGGTGATCATGATGTCGCCGTCGATCACTGTTACTTCGTGGGAGCGCACCGGCAGCTTGGCCGGCGGTGCGTCGACGCTTCCCGTGCGCAGGTTGAACCTTGAGGCGTGCAGCGGGCATTCCACCCAGCAGTCCTCCACCCAGCCGTCCGCCAGCGAGGCGTCCTGGTGGGTGCACGTGTCGTCGATGGCAAAGAGCTCGCCTTCCTCGGTATGGAAGACGGCGATGGGCGGCGACGTATTAAGCCGCAGCGCTTCCCCGGGAGCCAGTTCACTGAGCGGGCATGCCTTGTGCATGGGTGGACCTCTTGTTTTCTTCGGGGACCCTTGTGTCTGCCGCGATGGCCGCTAAGTTCCGTAGTGAACAACAGCAATCGCCATAAGCAACAGAGTGCGGTAGCTCACACCACTTGTCAAGGGTTTTCCCTTCTGTTGCGGCCTCCCGACTTCCCGACTTTCCACCCTTGACAGCGACCGTGGCATAGATCACGCTGTTGCATATAGCGATTGTTGTTGCGTAAGAAGCAATTGAAAGAGGCCGTATTGATGCAGACGCTTGCGATTATCGGAGCCTCCCTGGCGGGTCTTTCCGCCGCCCGGGCGGCCCGCGCCCAAGGCTTTACCGGACGGCTGGTCATCATCGGCGATGAACCCCACCGGCCGTACGACCGCCCGCCGCTGTCCAAGGACTTCCTGCTCGGCGCGATCACGGTAGAGGACCTCTTCCTGGAAACCGACGCCGATGAGCTGACGGCTGAATGGGTGCTGGATGCTGAGGCCGTGTCCCTGGATGCATCGTCCCGGACGATCCTCCTTAAGGACGGCCGCACCATACAGGCCGACGGCATCGTCATCGCGACCGGAGCAAGGGCGCGACGGCTGCCCACCCTGGCCGGTCTGAGCAATGTCTTTACCCTCCGTACCCTCGCGGACGCGCAGAGCCTTGCCCCTGAGCTGGTGCCCGGAAGCAGGATGGCCGTGATCGGTGCCGGCTTCATCGGGGCCGAAGTTGCCGCCGCTGCCGCGTCGCGGGGCATGGAAGTGACCATGATCGATACCAAGTCGGTGCCGTTCGCCGCGCAGCTCGGAACGGAGATGGGCGGCGTGGTTGCCGGACTCCACGCCGCCAACGGGGTGGAGCTCATTTCCTCTGCCGTGATCGAGGACTTCTACAGCGGCGAAGGCAATGTCACCGGAATCCGGCTGGCCGGCGGACGCTACGTGGCCGCCGACGTCGTGGTGGTTGGCATTGGAGCCGAGCCCAACATCGGGTGGCTGGAGGGCTCCGGCCTGGAGCTGCGCGGCGGGGTGGTGTGCGACGCCATGGGGCGCACCGGCGCGCCGGGAATCGTGGCCGTGGGTGACTGCGCCGCCTGGTTCGACCAGGCAGCGGGCACGCACCGGCGGATGGAACACTGGACCGGCGCCCTGGAGCGGGCCGCCGTCGCCGTCGAGGCACTCCTGGACGCAGACGCCGCGCCGAGGCCGGCCAAGCCGCACTATTTCTGGTCCGACCAGTACGGCGTCAAGCTGCAGTTCGCCGGCCATTCCGCCGGCTACGACCGCGTGGAGATCGAAGTAGGCGACGTCCACGCGCACAGCTGCCTCGCCGTCTACTACCGCGGCGATGTGGCAGTGGCGGTCCTCGGCATGAACCAGCCGCGGCTGTTTACCAAGTGGCGACGGAGCCTCGCGGCGCCGGCCGCGGCACCCGGTGTGGCAGCACCCGTCCGGCTGGACGTTCCCGGACTCGTGGGGGCCGCCGTCGTGTCCTGAAATCCCTGTTCCGACGCTCCAAACCTGAAACCCCGTCCCTTCGTTATGGCCTTTGTTGTTAGTTGATTTTTGTTCGTTAGGAGGACAAATTGTCTGTTGAGGTAAGTGCCCCGAGTCTGATCCCCACTCTTCCCGGCTATACGTATGTGGATGAGGGCGTGTTCCGTGCCGAGCAGGAGCGGATCTTCGAGCAGATGTGGTTCTGTGCCATCCGCTCGGCCGACCTGGACAAGCCGGGCGCCTGGCGGACGGTCCAGATCGGGCGGGAGAGCGTGCTGATCAGCCGCACACGCAAGGGCGGGATCCGCGCCTTCTACAACGTCTGCCGGCACCGGGGCGTCAAGCTGTGCATGGAGGAGCAGGGTGAAGCTGCGCGCTCGTTCCAGTGCCCGTACCACGCCTGGACCTACGATTTCGAGGGCAAGCTCATCGCGGCGCCCAACCTGACCAAGATGCCGGATATCGACCGCGACGAGTACGGTCTGGTGAAGGTCCACATCCGCGAATACCTGGGCTACGTGTGGGTGTGCCTGGCGGACGAGCCGCCGTCGTTCGAAGAGGACGTGATGGGTGCCATCGAGGAGCGGCTCGGCGATTTGAAGGCGATCGAGGGCTACGACGTGGCCAACCTCAGCCTCGGCCGCCGCATCCGCTACGACGTGAAGGCGAACTGGAAGCTCATCATTGAGAACTTCATGGAGTGCTACCACTGCGCCACCATCCACCCGGAACTGACGGAGGTCCTGCCGGAGTTCGCAGACGGTCTGGCCGCGCAGTACTTCGTGGGGCACGGCGCGGAGTTCGGTGCGGACATCAAGGGCTTCACCGTGGACGGCTCCGAAGGGTTCGACCTGATTCCGGGAATCGAGGACGACCAGGACCGCCGTTACTACGCCATCACCATCAAGCCCACAGTGTTCGTGAACCTGGTCCCGGACCACGTGATCATCCACCGCATGTTCCCCATGGCCGCGGACCACACCATCGTGGAATGCGACTGGCTGTATGTGCCCAGCGTCGTGGAGAGCGGCAAGGACGTCAGTGCTTCCGTGGAGCTGTTTCACCGCGTGAACCAGCAGGACTTCGACGCCTGCGAGCGCTGCCAGCCGGCCATGGGCTCGAAAGTCTACGCCAAGGGCGGGGTGCTGGTGCCCAGCGAGCACCACATCGGCGCCTTCCACGACTGGGTACAGGAGAAGGTCGGCGACGTCGCCCCGCGCGTCTGAGCGAACCCGGTGGTCGGGCTTGTCGAGACCTGGATCTCGACAGGCCCGATCACCGAGTCCCGGTGTAGCCCATCTTGGAACTGATCTGCAGGCCTGCCTGTTTCAGCGCCTCGAGGAGTCCGGGCTCCTTTTCGGGATCAAAGCGGAAGGCCGGACCGGAGATGCTGACCGCTCCGATCACGGCAGCCAGATGGTTGTACACGGGCACGGCCATCGAGTTGAGCCCGATTTCGAACTCCTCGCGCACCACACCGTAACCGTCGCGGGCGACGTCGAGCAGCTGGGTTTCGAGCTTGTTCCGGTTGGTGATGGTCCGCGGGGTCCGGGCCGGAAGGCCGGCCTCCTTCAGGACCCAGTCCCGCTCGTCCGCGGGCAGCGCCGCTAGCAGGACTTTCCCGCTCGACGTCGCGTGCAGGGGTGTCAGGCTGCCCACCCAGTCATAGGTGGCCAGCGTTGACGGGCCCATGGCCTGGTCCACGTTGACGGCGTAGTTGGAGCGCAGGACCGCGAGGTTCACCGTCTCCTTGAATTCCTCCGCCAGACTTTCCAGCACCGGCCGGGCTTCGCGGACCAGGCTGAGCCGCCCGGGGATGGAGCTTGCCAGCCGGAGGATGCCGAAGCCCAGCTGATACTTCCCCCGCTCGCTGTTCTGGTGGACCATTTCCCGGCTCACCAACGAACCCAACAGCCGGGAGACGGTGGACTTGTGGATGCCCATCTCTTCGGCGATGTCGCTCACGCCGGCGTGGCCGTCCCGCGCCAGGATCTCCAGGACCGCGAGGGCCCGGTCCACGGACTGGACACCGCCGTGCTGGCCTGCGTCCGCATCAACCTCTGATTCGCGGTCATTGTTCGAAGCCATGATCCATACTCTCAAGTAGTGTGCGGCTTGCTTGCCCGACACGAAGGCCGCTTAGAGCGTCCTCTCGGTTAGTTCGACGCTTTCGATCCTATGCCGCCACACGCATCGGAGCCGGCATTGCGGTGCGCGGCTGGATCACCGCAGCCCGTTGCTGTGGGCCATCGCGATGGCTTCGGTACGGGACGAGGCACCCACCTTCCGATAGATGTTGCGGAGGTGGAACTTCACCGTGTTTTCGCTGATGTGGAGTTTGGCGGCGATGGCCCGGTTGCGCTGGCCGGCGGCCAGCAGCTGGAGGACCTCCAGTTCGCGGTCCCCGAGCTTCCAGTCGGAGACGTCGGCCAGTTGCCTCACCGGCGGGTCGAGCGGGAGGGAGACGGCGACGTCGGCACCCCAGCCGGGCATCACATCCACCGACATGCTGCCGTCCAGTGCTTCGACGCGCTGGGCGAGGCGGGCCATGGCGGGTGCCGTCGAGGACAGTTCGCCGGGGCCGTCGTCGCGGACGTTGACCAAGAGGTTCTCGCCGTCGCAGTCCCATTGTGTGCGGATGCGTCGGACCCCGGCCTGGTCCACCATTGCCAGGACCAGGCCGCGGACGATCGCCCTGGCCGCGTGGGCCACCTCGCCGGGCAGGGCGCGGCCGTTGACGGGAGGTTCGATGAACTGGACGTCGATGCCACTGAAGTTCATCAGCGGTTTCAGGTCCTCGCGGAGGCGCTGGAACGCGGTTGTGACCGGCTCCTCCACCAGTTCCGTGGTGCGGTCGTTGAGCGTGCGGAGTCCCACCAGGGCCTTGGCCGCGACGTCGGTGGCGGACTTCCGCGCCGCGTCGTCACTCAGCGCGGGCGACCTCAGCGCGGCGAGCAGGGTTTCGAGGGTGGTGGAGTGTTGGTCCACCAGTTCGGCGGTCACCCTGACGCGCTCGGCCGACGCCGCGCGGGATTCGATGAGGTACGACGGCGGCGCATCGGCCACCTTTTCCCGGATGCGCTCGGCCGCCAGCGTCCAGAGGTAGCGGAGCATCCGTTCTGCCTCGGCGTGGCCTGCCGGATCCGGCAGGGGTTGCGGATCGGCGAGGACCAGCAGCGCTTTGCTCGGCGAAGTCAAGGCAAGGACCGGGCGCGGCTCGCCGCCGAGCGTTGCTTCATCCTGCCAAGGCTCGCTTGCACCAGACAGGGAAGCCCGGATGTGGTCCAGCTCGGCGATGGACACACGGCTGATGATGGCTTCATCACCGGCCTTCTTCTGGGGCCGTCCCGTGCAGTCCTCAGTGAAGATGACCAGGGCGCTGCTGCCGAGATAGGGCAGGGTGGCCTCCCGCAGCCGCTGCGCAATGGTGGCCAGCGGAGCGGTAGTCAGGGCGGCGATGGCTTCGAGCAAGTCTGTATTGGACGTTTCCACCAGCCCAGTTTACGGGCGCTGCCCGGCCTGCCTACCCGTTTTGGTAGGCAAGACCGCCCAAGTATGGCGTTGGCCCAGCCCAAAGGACGGGTCAGGATGAATAAGTCACAACATTCGTCAAGGAGGTAACGTCCATGAGCGTCGTCGCAGAAACCGATCCGGCCGCCCTGGCCGGAACGTCCAAGGCCTTTGACCGGAACCGGACTCTGGTCCAGAACGAGATCAACGCGGTGTTCGAGCGCGTTGACCCGTCGCAGGTCGCAGCCCTCGTAACCGAACTCAGGCTGACCGACAGGATCTTCGTGACCGGCGCCGGACGCAGCGGCCTTGTCCTGAAAATGGCGGCCATGCGGCTCATGCACCTCGGGCTGACAGTGCACGTCGTCGGCGAGACCACGGCACCCGCCATCCGCGCCGGCGACCTGCTGCTCGCAGCCTCCGGCTCCGGCACCACCGCCGGCGTCGTCAAGGCTGCGGAAACCGCGGCCGCCCAAGGAGCCCGGGTGGCTGCCTACACCACCAGCCCCGGTTCCCCACTCGCGGCCGTTGCTGCCGCCGTCGTACTTATCCCCGCCGCCCAAAAGACTGACCACGCCTCCGCCGTGTCACGGCAGTATTCGGGCAGCCTCTTCGAGCAGGTGCTGTTCACCACCACCGAAGCGGTGTTCCAAAGCCTTTGGGACGAGGATGCGGCATCGCCGGAGGACCTCTGGCAGCGCCACGCGAACCTCGAATAACCAAGCCGCGCCATCCCCACCCTGTTTTCAGCAAGACCGCTCCCCCAACCCGAAAGAGAAACCACATGAAACTCCAAGTCGCCATGGACGTCCTGACCATCGAGGCCGCCCTCGACCTCGCCGGCAAGGTTGCCGAATACGTTGACATCATCGAACTCGGAACGCCCCTGGTGAAAAACGCCGGCCTGTCCGCCGTGACCGCCATCAAGACCGCCCATCCGGATAAGATCGTCTTCGCCGACCTGAAGACCATGGACGCCGGCGAACTCGAAGCCGACATCGCCTTCAGCGCGGGCGCAGACCTGGTGTCCGTCCTCGGCGGCGCCGACGACTCCACCATCGCCGGCGCGGTCAAGGCAGCAAAGGCCCACAACAAGGGTGTGGTGGTGGACCTGATCGGCGTTGCGGACAAAGTGACCCGCGCCAAGGAAGCCCGCGCACTCGGCGCCAAGTTCGTCGAGTTCCACGCCGGCCTGGACGAGCAGGCCAAACCGGGCTACAACCTGAACGTCCTGCTTAGCGCCGGGGAGGAGGCCCGGGTGCCGTTCTCCGTGGCTGGCGGAGTGAATATCTCCACCATTGAAGCCGTGCAGCGCGCCGGCGCGGATGTCGCCGTTGTCGGCGGCTCCATCTACAGCGCAGACGATCCCGCCCTCGCGGCCAAGGAGCTGCGGGCCGCAATCATCTAGCTGGAGTGGGCCGGCGCCGGCCAGGCGCCAGAAACGTCCGACGGCGGTCCCCTCCTTGGTGGGGACCGCCGATTTGGTTGCGGCGCACCAGCATAGATTTTAATGAAGCTTCGGCTCATATCTACGGTGTTTAGACGAACTGGTAGATCAGTGCTGCCATGCCGAATCCGACCACGGAGAGCACGGTTTCCACGACGGTCCAGGTCTTGAGCGTGTCCTTGACTGACATGTTGTAGTACTTGGCGATGATCCAGAAGCCGCCGTCGTTAACGTGGCTGGCGGTGATGGATCCGGAGGAGGCGGCGATCGCGATCAGCGCCAGCTGCGGCTGCGAGTAGTCACCGGTTATGAGGACAGGGGCCCGGATGCCGCCCGTGGTCACGATGGCTACGGTAGCCGAACCCTGAGCGATGCGCATGCCGCAGGCAATCACGTAGGCCGAGAGAATCAGGGGAAGCGTTGTCCGAGGTGGGCGGGGCGCAGGATGTCAGTGCGAGGGCGGCCAGGCATTCCGACAGCCAGGACGTTCAGGTGAGGGCATCGTGAGGGGTTTTTATCTGCCGCGACAGCGCCGCGGCGCCCAGCGCGGCCAGCGGAATGTCCGACGGGAGCAGCTCAAAGCGACCTGGGAGCCCAAGGGACTCGAGAAACTGGGACTTCTCGGCACGGTGTTTGAGTTCGGCCCGGATGCCATTCAGCAGGGACGGGCCCAAGGCGGCGAGGTCTCCGCCGATGATGATGCGGTCGGCGCCCGTGGACAGCACGAGGACCTGGATCGCCAGGGCGACGCCGCGGCACAGCACCGCAGCCGCTGAGCGGGCCTGTTCGTCGCCGGCGAGCGCTGCCGCGAAGGGATCCCGTCCGCCGCCCGGCGGCGGAGTCCACATCCGGGCGAGCGCAGACCCGGACGCGAGGGATTCCAGGCAACCCACCTGGCCGCAGACGCAGGTGGTGTCCCCACCTACCGGCAGGTGGCCGATTTCGCCCAGCATGCCGTCCGGTCCGCGCAGCACCCTGCCGTTCCGGACGACGCCGGCGGCCAGGCCGGTGCCGAGGTTCAGGCACGCGAGGGTCTCATCCCGACCGGAACCACCGGTCGATGGGCAGTTCGGGCCGTGAGGGCGCCGTGGGCTCCAAGGGCTGCGGCCTTCACATCGTTCTCGACGGCGACAGGAGATCCGAGCAATTCCTCCAGCTCACCCGCCAGGTTGAGGGTTTCCACGCCCAGATTCACGGCGTGGCGGACCACTCCAGTGGACGGATCCACCAGACCGGGCATGCACGCCCCTATGGAGTCCAGCCGTCCGAGGCCGGCCTCGGCCATGGCGTCCCCGGCCAGGGCTGCGGCCACCTGGACCACTTGGTCCCCGCCGTAGCCAAAAGGTGCGGTGCGAAGGGCCGCCAGCGAGCCGTCGTCGTGCAGTATCACGGCGGCTGTTTTGGTTCCGCCGATATCCAGTCCGAGCCTCATGACGCGGGTCCGGTCAGTATCGGTCCCATCACGCAACGCCCAACTGGTTCCAGAGCACCAGCACGGAGGTTCCCCGCAGGACGATGTCGGGGGCATCGTCCGCCAGCCGGACGGACACCGGCGCCGGGTCCTGCTTCAGCAGCCGTGAGAGCAAGGTCGCCTCGACAGACTCGAGCAGCTGCCCGTCCAGAAGGTGCGGCGGTCCGCTCAGGATTACCTCCGAGAGGTCGAGGGCGCCGACTACCGGTGCCAGTGCGACGGCGAGCCGTTCGCCCGCTTCACGGAACAAAGCGTCGGCTGCAGCCTCCGGTTCGGGGCTTGCGGCCGCTTCGGCCATCTTCCGCTCCAGGTTGGGGACGGACATCCAGGTTTCCAGGCAGCCGGTCTTTCCGCAGTTGCACATGGCCCCGCCGTCGGTGCCGACAGTGACGTGGCCAATCTCGCCTGCGCCGGAGTGGGCGCCCCGGACACGCCGGCCACCCACGATCAGCCCGGAGCCGATGCCGCGGCCGATCTTCACCAGGATCATGTCGTCACTGCCGTCCCCGAAGGTGTACTCCGCGTGAACGGCGGCGTCGGCGTCGTTGGACACCAGCACCGGCAGGCCAGTGTGCTGCTGCAGCAGGTCCCGGAGCCGCACGTTCTTCCAGCCCAGGTTGGAGGCCTCGACTACGACGCCATCAGGGTTGACGATGCCCGGGGTTCCGATGCCGATGCCCAGAAGCGTGGCGGTGGCCAGCTCCACGGCGTCGGCGGCGAGCCGGAGGACCTGGCTGACCACGGCGTCGCCAGTTTCCGGTCCGATGGAACGTTCGAGCCGGTCCACGATGTTGCCGTCAAGGTCCAGCACGGCGGCGCGCAGTACGCCGTTTCCCGCCAGGTCCATACCGATGATCTGCAGCCCGCGGCGGTTGAGGTCCACCAGGACGGCCGGTTTGCCCGGGCGGCCCTTCTCGGACTGGCCCAGCTCCACCACGTGGCCGCGTTCCATCAGATCGGCGACGAGGTCCGAAACGGTCACGCGGGTCAGACCGAGAGCCCGTGAAAGATCCGCACGGCTCATGGGGCCGAAGGAGTGCAGGGTCTGGCGCACCAGGGAAAGGTTGCGTGCGCGGCCATCGGAGGGAAGGATGCCACTAGCCGAGCCGGCTGTGCGAACACCTGGAGATTCGTTCATGATTGTTAGTAAACTATACTAACAATCAATAAGCAATGGTTTCTTTGGCCTCATACTCGGACTCGATTCTGACCGGGTGGGCCGGACCGGCTGACCGCCCTTACCACAGGAGCTTTCCGTGAAACTTGAAATTGCCGTGGTCAGTGCCGAGGGTGCGGGGATTGCCGCCGCTGAGGGTGCAGACCGGATCGAGCTGTGCAGCAGCCTGGAGCTCGGCGGCATCACGCCGTCCCAGGGCCTGATGGAGGCGGCCGCGGAACAGGTTGACGGCAGGCTGGAGATTCATCCGCTCATCCGCTGCCGGCCCGGAGATTTCAGCTACTCCCCCGCTGAGCTGGACACCATGGAGCGCGAGATCCGCAGCCTGCTGATTCAGGGGGCACACGGGGTGGTGATCGGGGCACTGAGGCCCGGCGGGGAACTGGATATTCCCGCCACGCGCCGCCTCGCTGAGTCCGCGCGGAACTCAAACCCGATGGCGCAGCTTACGTTCCACCGCGCCATCGATCAGACCCCTGATGCAGTGGCAGCCGTGGACGTACTGGTGGACCTCGGCTTCACCCGGGTACTGAGCTCCGGCCAGTCCGCGTCAGTGCACGAAGGCTTGGACATGCTCGCGCGGATGGCCCGGCGGTCTGCCGGACGCCTTCAGGTGATGGCCGGCGGAGGGCTAAGGACTGCCGACATTCCGGCCGTAAAGCGTTCCGGGACGGACGCCGTGCACCTGTCCGCTAAGCAGAAAGCGTCCCCCACAGCACCCCGCGCTTTCTCACTGGGCGCCTGGAATGGAACCGATCCAATGGCGTACTACGTGACGGACGCGGCGGTGGTGCGGGCGGCCCGTGTGGCGTGCGGCTGAAGTCGAGCCGGGCAAGTGCACCGGTCATCGCGATGGTGGATAGCCTTAGGGCATGACGGCAAGCTACAGGTACGACGTAGAAGTCCTTCATCTGCTCGTGTCACCGGCGCACGTTCACTTCAGCCGCGCACGCGAAGGGGCGGCCGACGTCCCCGCCACAGACGCCGACCAGGGGTCAACACACCGCTAACCGCCGCCGCCGTTCGTGATGATCTAAAAGCCGCCATCGATGGCAACGGTGAACTGCTGGTGATCGACGTTACGGGTCGTGCGAGGGCGTGGAGCGGATTCAAAGAGAGCGGCGAAATGGCTCAAAGACACCTACTGTTTGCTTAGAGCAGCCACATTCCGACGCTCCCCGGCGCTTTTTCATGTGCCGATAATATTATGCAAAGTAGCTTCTTCCAAGGGTTTGATTCAGTGCCGGATGTTGGGGTTTGCACAGTCCCCGCACCGCGTCAGATACATGCCGGCTCTGCCCGAATCGCCACAATCCACCGCGGGTGGGATAAAAATCAGGCTACGTGAAACCATCAGATGAAACGCAACGCTCCCACATCGTGAGTAACTGCCCCTGAGAAGTCGGATGCACGCCTCGACCCTGACGAGTGTTGGTAGGCTGGCTGGCCCCGTACGGAACCCACAAACCTACGGCCGGAGCCACGCCGCCGGACCTGATCGGACGCGCCGGATGTTGGCCGAATTCGAGTATGGCCTCCTCCAGGGGCGAACGCTCCGAGACGCATCCCCAACATCGAAGTTGGCCAGAGGCATCGGCAAGACCGTCATATTGAGCTCCGCAGAAGAAATCGCAAGACATGCTCCGCCTGCTGGTGTCAGCTGAGCGGTCCGAGGTGGACGGCCACTATGGTTCCTGCGCCGGGGACAGGGCCGATCTCGATCCTTCCGCCGGCTGCTGCAGCGATGCGTGAACAAGTTGCCAGACCCAGCCCGGATCCCGGAGGGTCGCCCTCACGGTGGAGGCGCACGAGGGGATCCAGGATGCGCTCACGGTCAGCTAAAGCGATGCCTTTACCGTTATCGATCACGCGTAGGACTGCGCCGTCCTCGCCGCGGTGACCGGTGATGTGAATGACCGGCGGGACGCCCGGGCGGCTGTAGGCCATGGCGTTGTGGATCAGGTTCTGGAGCAGTACCCGCGTCTGGACGGGGTCCGCGGTGAATGTCAGGTCGCCGCAGTCGACAGACGCGCCGGATTCATCCAGGGCGGCTGCCAAATCCTCCATCACGTCCTTGACCAGCTCCGCCAGGAAGACCTGCTTCGGGTGGAGGTCTCCGCCGATTGTTGCGAAGGCGAGGACGTCCTCGACCATGGACAGCATTCTTCGTCCCGTATTGCCGACAATCCTCAAGTACTCTGACATCGGTCCGTCGAGGCCTGCTTCGATGTCCATTTCGCATAGTTCCGCGTACCCGATGATGGAGGTCAGCGGGTTGCGCAGGTCGTGGCTGATCCGCCCTGCGAACTCCGCGAGAAGGCGGTTGCTGCGCTGGGACTCGGCCAGAGCTTTGGCCAGTTGCCGGGAACGGTGTTCGAGGTGCAGGACGTCAACGACTTGGGCTGCCAGGATTTCCAAACCCCGGATCTGTTCGTCACTGAGCCGTCCCGTTTCATGGGCGCCAGCGCATAATGTGCCCAGGACAAATCCGTCCTCGGTGACAAGCGGTATGGAGGCGTAAAACCTGATGCTGCTCCTGCGGCCGTCAACATAGGGGTTGGTGTTGTACCGAGGGTCGAGCGAGGCATCTTCGAGAACCGTCGGGGCGCCGCTGAGGAAGCCGACGGCGCACATCGAGTCTTCGCGGGCGCACATATGCGGCTCCATGCCGGCGGTTGCCACCTGGTACTGCAGGTCCTCGGTGATGATGTTGATCGCCGTCACCGGCTGCCCACATACCGTTCGGGCCAGCTCGACCAGATTCTGTAGCCGTTCCGATGCAATCGGGGCAGCTAACTCCAGGTCCGGCCCAGGGATTGGAAGTCCGGTTTCTGCCAGAACTGCGTCCCGTACCAGTTCATTTACCGTCATGACTGTGGACCTGTGAGCCTGGAAGCGGCCGCAACTTGGGTCTTGTCCTGTCGCTCTACAGAGTGATCACGCATGCCCCATCATGGCAGATCGGTGCATGACCCCAGCGTTTGTTCATTTTCGTTACGGCGGAGGCGTACCTTCGAGCCTGTCAGGCAGATGCAGACGGCCCGACGGAGCCGCTCAATTGGCGAAGCTCCGGTCAAATAGCGGTTGACCGAAGCTTCGGTCCATTATTCGTTCTTGAACCTTGGAATTGGCTGGGAATCGACAGCAGAATGGTGGCTCTGTCCAGGAGCCCCCGGCGCCCAAGCTCCAACAGGGCCGATAGCCGGCGCCTTGTAAGGCCAGGGGCCTCTCCGCTCAACTCGACTAGGCGTAGAGCCTATCGCCGACCGACGTCCTCAATTGTCATTTTCCGAAGTCGTCTGCACGAAATGTCCAACGTCGTCCGCACGGCCCCCACTACTTGTCCGTAACGGGAACGCCCAGCGGGACAGATTCGCTGCAGCGTGGGTCGCCCAGCATGAGGAACTTTTACGGGACCCCTGAGCTCCCCGTCACCCCTACTTCCGGTCGCGTAGGAGGGTGGTCAACACAGCATCCGCCCCAGTCGGCCGGTCCCTTGTGTACGCCTTGCGTATCCACTGCAAAACCCCCGAACCGACGGTGGCGGCTGCTCCCCAAAGCGGCTCCTGGGTCGCGAAGGCAACAGAGAACCCAAGAGCGCCATCGATGATTACGTCCGTGCCGTCAGTTCGCACGAGGTCCCTAAGCGATGAGCTCTCGAGGTCGCGGCGCACTTTATTCACTCGGGGCCGCAGCTCGTCGGGTGAGTCGCCTGACGCTCCGCGCTGGATGCTCCGCAAGACACTGCGCCAGTCCTCGAAGTCGCTCGATGATCTGCGGATTGCGGCCGCCTGCCGGACGGACACCTCGATCGACGGCACCGCGACGCGAGACACCTCTCGGAGCATCGCCTCGGGGTGCACACGATGCGCTCCAATCGTGACCTTCTTCCTCAATAAGCTCAGATCGGCTTCTGACGACGGCACGTATTGCGCGTCGAACGCGTCGGCAATCGCGAGCATCTTGTCGATGTAGTAGAAGAACGGCTCAGCTCACCACTTTTCGTCAGCGGGACGTATCGGGCCGTCAAGCGACAACGACGACAGACCTTGCAGGTTGTCCCAGGCCGTCGGCCCGATCTTGTCCGGCGGGATCGACGCGATAAGTCCTGGAGCTCCTTCGACGCAACATCGTGCCGGACGACGGCTTCCAGCTGCACCCTACGACGGGTGAGAATCGGCCACTGGCTGCGGAGCACGACAACGCCATCGTGAATCAGTCCCTCGAGGGCATACAGGTTATGGACAATTCCGGCGAACCGGGCGGCGGCCGACGCGGGGTCCTCCCGCATCGACTCATAGGAGCCGGCTCGGCTCCAGATCTTGGCCCCGGCATGAACCACGTTGTCGACCCCATCACGACGTCGATAGCGGATACCCCTAGGGTCGGGCAACGCGGATCGATCATCGAAAAAGTTGGCGAGCGGGTCGAGCAACAGCATCCTCGGGTAGTACAGCAGTGAGTCACTCAAATCCTCACGAAAAGATGGCTCACTCCCGTAGGCGCTCCTCCATCCGCCAACAAGCGAGGCGCCACCAGGGATCGCCTCGTCTGCTTGAGCCAGCCAAAACTCCTCCAGCACAGCCGCGAGCTGGTCTAGCTCGGCGAGACTCAGCATCGCCAGCTCTCGCTGCGTCGGCTTAGCACCAAGTGAGTTCTCAAGGGCGTCGAGCACCGTACCTGCCTGGGGCGCCATTCGTGGTCTCGTAGCCATGACTCCATGGTGCCTCACAATCGCAGGCTACGTGCCCGTTAGCCGGTCCTTCACCGGCGCAAGCGCCACCCAAAATTTCCGGATCACGATTTCCCACCGCCAGGGCGATGGCTTCCTTGGTGCGCGCGTCGAAGGATCCATGGGCGGTGATGGCCTGCGAAATCCCGTCATAGGCGCCGAGGACGGCCGGTGAGTGGGCCATCCGGCATGGATGTTCAGGAACTTACCCATCCGGCGTTCCAGAGTGCCGGCTATTTCCTTCGAGCCTTCAGGGGCGCTGTCGACGGTGTGTGCTGGGATGCGGGGCATGATCGATCCTTGATTTTCGTGAGTGTTCAGGTCGGTCGGGGCTTCCGTGTGCGGGGCGGGCCCCGGCAGGCCCTCACGGGTGGGGCAGGTGTTGTTTGCCGTTCACAGGGCCGCTGAGTTCCCCGAGATGAAGGGATTCTCTCCCCGGAACCTCCAGTACATGACCACCTTCGCCAAAGCCTGGTCGACCTCAATTGCGCAACAGGCTGTTGCGCAATTGCCATGGGGCCACATCACCCTGCTACTGGACAAGGTCAAGAGCCAGAAGGACCGGGACTGGTACGCATCGGCGGCGGTCGAGTACGGATGGTCCCGAAACGTCTTGATGAACATGATCATGAACAAGACCTTGGAACGTACTGGGGCAGCACCCTCGAATTTCGCGCAACAGCTTGTTGCGCGAGACTCCGAGCTTGCTCAACAGGTGGCAAAGGACCCCTACAACTTCGAATTCCTCGGCCTCTCCGGTGAAGTGGCGGAACGCGACCTCGAAAATGCCCTCACCAGCAGGATCACGGAAACCCTCCGCGAACTGGGCCCAGGATTTGCCTTCGTCGGCCGGCAGGTCCACTTCGATGTTGACGGGGACGATTTTTACGTAGACATGCTGTTTTTTCACATCGAGCAGCTCCGGTACGTCGTCATCGAGCTTAAGACCGGCAAGTTCCAGCCAGAATTTGCCGGGAAACTCAACTTCTACGTCGCCCTCGTGGACGACATGCTCCGGCGCGACCACCACAACGAAACCATCGGCATCCTCATCTGCGGCACCAAAAATGACCGCCGCGTGCGCTACAGCCTCGGACGCTCCACCTCACCAATGGCCGTCGCCGCCTACACCTACGACAAACTTCCTTCAGCAGAGCAGCACATACTGCCGGATGAAGGACATATCGTGGCCGCACTCGAATGGGCAGAGCCTGACGAGCGTGAGGAGTTAAGGTGAGCAGTTAATCGTGAATATCAAAATCTGACAGCTGAGCATGCCGGTCGCTGCCCCGGATCTCCGCTCATGCTGGATAGCCGGGGGGGAGTAAGTCGGGTAATTGTCGTACAAAATACAGCTAGTTAACGGTAGGGCTGTTCTGCCCACTGGGCGAGGTGCCTGGCGAGGGTTTGTTCCCTGCGTTCATGGGTGGGGACGGTGGTGCAGAATGGCCGCGCAGTACCGATGCGATGGCGACAAGGAGGGCGAGCCGACCTTTCGAGCTCTAGGTGGCATCCGGTGTCGGGCAGCATGCCAAGAGATAACTTTCGAGGGTTTTGAGGTGCTCCCTCAGTCCTTCCACGTTCGGGCGATACTCAACCACTTTTCCTTGCTTGGACGAGGTAAGCATGCCGGCGGTTCGTAGTGCGCTCAATTGCTCGGATGCGGTGGACGAGGCAATGCCGCAGGCTTTGGCCACTTGCCCGACCGTCAGCGTCTGTCCCTGGGCGAAAAGCATCAGAATCTGCTGCCTTGCCGGACTTGCCAACGCCTTGAGAAAGGTCGTCGTTATGTCGGGAAACTGGGCCTCGGTAGTCATGCAGTCAGAATAGCCTAATTTCGTCATGTCGCGATATTACGATATGTTGGCGGCATGAAAACACATGACGCTGTGGTGATTGGTGCGGGTCAATCGGGATTGGTCGCCGCGTACGCCTTCATGCAGCAGGGCATCCGCCCGCTGGTCCTGGACAAGGCACCAAGCGCCGGGGGCTCGTGGGCCAGCTACTACGACTCGCTTACCCTCTTTTCCCCGGCAGGTTTTTCCTCGCTGCCCGGTTTACCCTTCCCTGGCGACGAGGATCGATACCCCGGGCGAGACGAAGTGGTTTCGTATCTCACCAGGTATGCCGGCAGTCTGGACGCCGACTTTCTGTGGAACCAGCAAGTAACGGCCCTTACCCGAAACGAGAATTCCTTTGAAGTCACTACGTCAGCCGGTGTGACCCATCGTGTTCACCGGGTGGTCGCGGCCAGCGGCAACTTCGATTCGCCCTACACCCCGCAGATCCCCGGACTTCCGAATTTCCAGGGAAAGGTTTTGCATTCATCGGAGTACGTATCGCCGGAACCGTTTGCCGGGCAACGGGTCTTGGTGGTGGGTGGTGGGAACTCAGGGGTCCAGATAGCCGTCGAACTGGCGGAGACTGCGCGGGTGAGCCTCGTGACGCGCAGCCCCGTTCGCTGGCAGCGCCAGCGGATGCTCGGCAAGGATTTGCATTGGTGGCTGGCCAAGACCGGAATTGATCGGTCTCCGTGGGTCCCTCGGTCGGTTCCCGTGGTCGACGGCAACGGTTACCGTCGGCAACTTGCCGGCGGTAAGCCAGAGCAACGTCGTATGTTCCATCGGATCCACCCTCAAGGGGTGGAATGGGACGACGGCACCATTGAACCGATCGATGTCCTGATTTTTGCCACGGGCTTCCGACCCCATGTGAAAATACCTGGCCCAAAGTGGCGCCTTGGATCCGTCCGGGATGCCGCTACATACCCAAGGCGTCTCAACGGTGGTTCCCCGTCTGGGCTTTGTCGGACTTGAAGGACAACGCACTTTTGCCTCGGCAACGCTCCGGGGAGTTGGGCGCGATGCCAGCCATGTGGTCTCGGCCCTGTTGTAAGGGATGCACAGGCACTCCCTCCACGGCCTTTCTCGGTCATCCTGAAACCGAAACGGCATAGGGCCACTCGGGTTTCAAGGGCTGGCTGTTTGAACTGTTTGTGCCACACACCCACGACTCGTCCGATTCAATCGATGATGCCTTGGAGGCAAGCAAGGAAGGCATCCGGGCACTGAAAATCAGCATGGTCATCCTGCTGGCCACGACGGCGCTACAGGTCATCGTGGTGGCGATTGGCGGTTCCGTGGCCCTGCTGGCAGACACCATCCACAACTTCTCAGATGCGCTGACGGCCGTGCCCTTGTGGATAGCGTTTATCCTGGGCCGCCGGGCGGCCACTAAACGATACACCTACGGCTACGGGCGGGCCGAGGACCTGGCCGGACTGTTCATCGTCGTGGTCCTCGCCCTGTCCGCCGTCCTTGCCGCATGGCAGTCGATCGAGCGGCTGTTCAACCCGCAACCGCTCGAAAACCTCTGGTGGGTGCTCGCGGCAGGTATGATCGGATTCGCCGGCAACGAGATCGTGGCGGTGTACCGCATCCGGGTCGGACAAAAGATCGGGTCGGCCGCACTCGTAGCCGATGGCGTGCACGCACGCACCGACGGATTCACCTCCCTCGCCGTGGTGTTCGGCGCCGTGGGCGTGATGCTCGGCTTCCCGCTTGCCGACCCGATCATTGGCCTGCTGATTTCCGTGGCGATCATCGCCCTGCTGTGGGGCACGGTACGCAGCGTTGGCCGCCGGCTCATGGACGGCATCGAACCCGACCTCGTCGCCCGCGCGCAAACCACCCTCGAGGGCACGCCCGGCATTCTGTCCGTGCCACGGCTGCAGCTGCAATGGGTCGGCACCGACTCCAGGGCGCGGCAACCGTCATTGTTGCCGACAACACCCTGTCGGCGGTTGAAGAGACCGTCCGGGATGCCGAGCATCGGCTCGGGCATGCGCTCCCCAAACTCGACGACGTGACGCTCAAGGCCGTCACGACCCCAGCGGGCGAAAAACCGAGGCCGAACCGGCACTGTCCACCCATGGTCATCATCAATGAGAAGGCCTGGTTGATGGCGTTCCCGACGGTTGGCCAAAGCCTGGCGGCGAACATTCCCGGTCACGGCAGCTTCACCGTGACTGGGAATGCGGTGGCCATGATCGAGGTGTTCGGCGGGCTGCTGCACTGCTACCAGGGAGGCGGCGGCTGCCGCAAGCAGGGCCTGTACTTCTCGCGGACGGAACCTAGGAAACCCCTTCAGTGCCTGCTCGGCGGGCCTGGATGGCCCGGGCACAATTCCCACGAGCCGTGGAACCGACCGGCCTCTCGGTTTCGTGGAGGCAGAGCACCCTGGGTGCGCGCGAGCCTGGCCTGAGTCTTTGCCCTATCTCCTCAAACCCACGGATGCACGCAAGGCAACGAGCCGGCTGACGGCCTGGTCGAGTTGTGCGATGGGCAGCGTGTAGGGGATACGAAGGTGGCGTTGGAAAGCTCCGAGAGGGCTGAACCGAGGGCCCGCGCTTAGCTCAAGCCCGTAGGCGCTGGCGCGAGTGGCCATCAGAGCCGCAACGGGTTCCTCGAGCTGCACCCAGAGCGCCAAGCCGCCGCTGGGTCGCTCGATGGTGCTGACGTCGAGAGCAGATTCGAGCAGCGCGGCCCGGAGGTGGTCGCAGCGCTCGGTTCGCTGCCAAGAGGTCTGCTCGTCGACTGCGAGGCCGGCATCGAGCAGGTCCGCAACGGCCAGCTGATCGAGCACGGAGTTCCCCAAGTCTGAAACGGGACGTCGACGTGCCAAGCGGGTGATGAGCGGACGGGGCGCCCGCAGCCACCCGACCCGTAGCCCTCCCCACAGGCTCTTCGACGCGGATCCGACGGTGATGGCTCCAGGGTGGAACGAGGCCATGGGCGGGCTATCGGGCAAGCACTGGCCGTCGAGGCCGAGCGCGACCATGGACTCATCCACCACCAACAGGTTAGGCGTGTGCAGGGCCTCACGCGCCCAGATCGGCAGACTGGTTCCAGTGGGGTTGTGGAAGTCCGGCACAACGTAGACGAGGTCGGCTTGCTGCAGCAGAGGGCGCCATAGATCCAGGTCGTCGGGGCTCCTCACGGGTGGCGTCGCTGTCACCCGGGCGCCGAGCAGATGGAACAGTTCGAGAGCGTTGGGGTAGGTGGGATGTTCGACCAGGATGCGCGGGTGAGCGCTCAGCAGGGTCTGGGCCACCAAGGACAGGGCGTGCTGAGCGCCATGCGTTATGAGGATCTGGTCTGAAGCGGTGACCAGCCCTCGAGCAGTGAACCATCGAGCGACTGCCGCGCGCAGTTCAGGGATTCCAGTGCGGTCATAGCCGGTGTGGCCAAGGTGGGCCGGCAGGCGGTTGAGGGCGTGTGAGTAGGCGGCGTGGATGTGGCGTTCGGGAGCCAGAGGTGACGCCGTGGACAGGTCGATCACATCGGTGGCGGGCGTGTCGGGCTCGGGCCCCAGACGGCTCGGCGGAAGGCTCGCCAGTGTACGACGTCGTTCAGAGGTGGACAGAAACCCATTGTCGGCCAAATCTCGGTAGGCGGTGGTGACGGTGGTTCGGCTGACCCCGATCGCCTGCGCCAGGGATCGTTCGCTGGGCAGGCGGTCACCAAGGGCAATACGGCCGTCAAGGACGGCGAGTCGCAGAGCAGCCGCCAGCTTGTGGTGAGCTGGCCCATCGGCGGAGCGCCAGTCGGCGATCTTCCTTGCGACAGCGTGGGGGGACGTGTTCACGGGTCCAGCATCGTTCATCTGGCTATGGAATACCAGTCCAGCTGCCCAGAAGATGGGGCATGACCACTACGCCTTCGAAGGACTCTCCGACGCTTCTCAACCTCAACGCCGTCGAACAGCTGCGCGCCGGTCGAACGGCGCGCAGACTCATCCAACTGCTGGTCGGCCTGGTCGGCTATGGCGCGGCCGTCATGACATTGGTCCAGTCTGGGCTCGGAGCGGCGAGTTGGAATGTCCTGACCGAGGGCGTCGCCCGACAGACGGGAATGAGCTTTGGCTGGACGACCAATGCGATCGCCGTGGTCGTGTTGCTCGCGTGGATTCCCCTGCGGGAGATGCCAGGTCTTGGGACGCTGCTCAACGTGTGTCTCGTCGGGCTCGCTGCCGACTGGACTGCGCTGGTGCTGCCGGCGGCCGACACCCTGACGGCGCAAGTCGTCTACCTTGTGTCCGGGCTTGTGTTGTTGGCCTTCTTCGATGCGGTCTATCTGGGGGCGCAATTCGGGGCTGGACCCCGCGATGGGATCATGACCGGCCTCACACGGACGACTGGCCAGCCCGTCTGGCGCGTCAGAACCTGCATCGAAGTCATCGTCGCCACCACTGGCTGGCTGCTGGGCGGAACTTTGGGCATCGGCACTATCCTGGTCGCGCTCTGCATGGGCCCCCTGCTCGGCGTCTTCCTCCCGCGAACCATCGTCTCTCTCCATCCCCGCGCGCCAGAGTCGCGCCGTACGGGGTGAGTGAACCGTACCGGGTTTTAGGCCGTCTTCTTGCTGGTGGCCTCGTCGTCTGACAAGGCGTCTATTTGAGCATAGTAGTTCCGCTCGAATTCGTCGGGCGGGATCATGGCCAAGGTGCTGTGCAGCCGCTCTGTGTTGTACCAGTGGACCCAGTCCATGGTCGCCTTCTCCACATCCGCCAACTGCTTGAGCGGGCCTTTCAGGAAGGGGCTGCCTTTACGGACGCATTCGTTCTTGAACAGACCGATCGTGGATTCCGCGAGGGCGTTATCGTACGCATCGCCGACGCTGCCGACAGAAGCCGCCAGGCCTTCGAGCAGCAGTGCCTCTCCGAACCGGATCGAGGTGTACTGGGATCCGGCGTCACTGTGATGGACCATGCCCGCAGGGACCGGCGTTCCGGCCTGGTCCCGGCGCCAGAGCGCCATCTTCAAGGTGGTGAGCACCATATCCGTGTCCTTGATCGTGGCGCTGTGCCAGCCCACGATCGCCCGGGAGAAGACATCAATCGCGAAGGCCACATACGCAAAGCCGGACCACGTCCTGACATAGGTGAAGTCGGTGACCCACACGGCGTTCGGCCGGGCCGCGGTGAAGTCACTGTTCAGCAGATCCGGGGCACGCGGGGAGTCCTTCGGGGCTGCACCGGCTTTGGGTTTCCGGCCCCGGATCAGGCCGTTCATGGCTTCATCCCGCATGAGCCGGTCCACAGTGCATCTGGCCGACGTCATGGCCTTCACGGCGCAGCCAGGCGGTCATTTTCCGCCGTCCGTACAGGGATTCCGGTATCTTCGCCGTGTCCTTTAGCGCGTTGACGATAGCAGCGTCCGTGACAGTCCGGGCAGCGGGTGCTTTGGCTTTCCAGGACCGGTAGGTCCGCGGGGCGACCTGCACGCCCTGCTCACGCAGGACCTTGCAGGCCGGCTCGACCCCGTGGCCATCGGCACGCAGTTCGTCGATGAATCCGGCTATTTGCGGCGGCGAGGGTCGAGCTCCCTCGCGAAGAAAATCGAGGCTTTCTTCAGGATCTCGTTTGCCTCCCGCAGCTCACTGTTCTCCCTCTCCAGCTCCCTGATCCGGGTCTGCTCGGCACTGCTGACGCCGGGGCGTTCGTCCGCGTCGATCTGGGCCTGGAGAACCCACCGGCGCAGGGACTCCCTGCCGATGTTCAGCTTCGGTCCGATGGCGGAGCAGGCGGCAAAAACGGAGTCGTACTCACCGAGATGGTCCAGGACCATCCGCACGGCACGCTCACGCTGATCCTGGGGTATCGCGTGGGCATAATCGCTATCCTTCACAAAAAAGGAAGCGGCATCAAACCCGGTACGGTTCAGCATGCCGGTCATAATCGGTCCGCTTGAGTCCGACCAGGCGCAGTTGTCAGCTGCCAGTCATTGAGCGATGCCGATGACTAGACTGATGCAGGTGAGCCGGGAGGTCTGGTAGGCATGCTCTTTGTCGAACCTATGTTTAGGACGCCTTTATGAGTGAGAATTTGTCTGTTCCTCCGCGTTCCTCCGTTTTGGGACGGGGAAGCTACGGCGAAGTGCTGCGCATCGGTGAGATCCTGCGGAAGGAAACCGTTGGCGGCATCTTGTTGGTCGCAGCAGCGGTCATTGCCCTGATCTGGGCAAATTCCCCGGTTTCCGCTAGCTATTTCGCGTTGCGTGATTTCCGCATCGGGTACGAGCCGTGGCACCTGGAACTCAGCCTGGGCGCGTGGGCTGCCGACGGACTGTTGGCGATCTTCTTTTTCCTCGTGGGGCTGGAACTCAAGCGTGAGTTTGTGGCCGGAGACCTCCGCCAGTTCAGCAAATCCGTGGTGCCCATTGCAGCGGCTGTCGGTGGTGTGGCAGTTCCTGCGGCTATTTATGCACTGATCAATCTGACCAGTCCCGATACCCTGCGGGGCTGGGCTATCCCTACGGCAACGGACATCGCTTTTGCCCTGGCTGTGTTGGCGATCATCGGTTCGCACCTGCCCAGCGCACTGCGGATCTTCCTGCTGACTTTGGCCGTGGTCGATGACCTTCTGGCCATCAGCATTATCGCGGTGTTCTATTCCAGCGACATCCAAGCCGGGCCGCTGCTCCTGGCCCTCATTCCGCTGGCGGTATATACCTTCCTGGCCCAAAAGTACCGCCGGTTCTTCGGCACCAGACCCGCTGCGGCGTGGGTGATCCTTCTTCCGCTGGGCGTGATCACCTGGGTGTTGGTGCATGCCTCCGGTATCCATGCCACCGTCGCCGGTGTGCTGCTGGGTTTCGCCATCCCTGTGATCCGGTCGCAGGCCAGCGGCGGCCCCTCTGCGGGTCCTGGCCTCTCCGAGATCTTCGAACACCGGTTCCGGCCGATTTCCGCCGGGATCGCGGTCCCCGTCTTTGCTTTCTTCTCCGCCGGTGTCGCCGTGGGCGGCTGGGACGGCCTGATCTCGGCAGTGACTGACCCTGTAGCCATCGGCATCATCGTGGCGTTGGTGCTGGGCAAACCGGTCGGGATCATGGGCACCACCTGGCTCCTCACCAAGGCAACGAGAGCGTCCCTGGACCGGTCCTTGAAATGGATCGATGTATTCGGGGTGTCCCTTTTGGCCGGGATCGGCTTCACAGTTTCGCTCCTCGTGGCCGAGCTGAGCTTCGGACAAGGCAGCGCCCACGATGACCACGCCAAGGTGGGGATCCTCGCCGCCTCGCTGCTGGCGGCACTTTTTGCTGCGGTAGTTTTGGGCGCCCGGAATCGTCAGTACCGTGCTGTGGAAGCGGAAGAGGCCATCGACACTGACCGGGACGGCATCCCGGACGTTTACGAAGAGGACCGCCGCCCGTGACCTTCGGTCCGCACATTTGCAGGGTCCCCTACCGGAACGCATCTCCACGGACGACTCGCCCTGAGAAATAGCTGCTGCTATGTTTGGATGCTCTAAGGCCCGTAGTGACGCTTAGTCCTTCTTTCTCAGGAAGAATGCGCCCAGGGTACCGGCGAGGGTTGCGAAGACTGCCACCGAGTAGATGGCCAGAAGGACCTGGATGATGCGGGAAAAGATGCTGGAACCCGTGATTCCGGTGCCCGTGATGGCGGCCATGGCTGACTCGAAGAGGGATTCGGCGTAAGAGGCGTGTTCGCCTGTTGCATAGAGGAGCTGACTTGATGCCAGGATGACCACCGCTGTGACGGCGGTTAACCATCCAATCCTGCTGGTCAAAAGCTTTCCGGCCGAGCGGGAGCCGCGAACCCCTGCTGAGAGGATCGAGCCATAGCGGGCCAGCCTGGCGATGCGGACGAGCCTGAGCGCCTGCAGAGCACGGAAGAACCTCAGGGAACGGTACGAGGAGGAAGACCACCTGCCACCAGCTCCTCCTCCAGAAGTCTTTGCTGAAGCCTGCGACGTAGGCGCGTAGCAGGAATTCAGCCACGAACACTGCCCAGAACAGCCATCCCACGACGGCGAGAACTCCCGCCATGACCGGCTCTGTTGCAATGAGCTGGCCAAGGACCACAAAAAGGAAAATGACGCCGAGGATCCCCATGGGCTTATCCAGACGGCGGGCCAATACTTCAGCTGTGCGTAGCCGGTCGCTTCCGGCGGTGCCACCGCCGGGCGCGGGGCCTCGTCCAGAGCCGGTCATGGGCCCTCTGACATGGGCGCGCCCTGGACGCCTTTGAGGGCTGAGCTGTTGCCGAGTTTGCTCTCCGGGATCACTCTGATGATCCCTGCTCCGGGCACGTGCGCGGACGCCCATGCGACGACGAACTGCAGCGCAGCCAGCAGCACCAGCGCCGTCAGTCCTTCAAGAAAGGCGACGTCGGAACTGAGCAGGATCGTTGCCAGGGTTGAGCCGAAGGCGACTGTGACGATGAAGTCGAATGCGTTCAGCTGCCCCAGGGTCCTTTTGCCGGAGACCCGGAGGAGCACCACCAAGGCTGCATACGAAACCGAGCCGATAATCAGGACGCGCAGGATCTCCGCCCAGGAGTCAACCACATACGATTCCTGCCTTGTCTCCAGCAGTACTTGGGCTTTCATCAGCATGGCGCTCCTTCGAGCTTGGAGTTTTTGGGCTGCTACCACGGACAGAGGAACTACTTGACAGTACGCTTAGTATTTCCAGTTCAGCCAGCTTCGAGCCGACGGACGGGGTAGGGCGAACTGCGAAAACTCCTGTCGGCCACTGGTCCTTTTACGAGAGCAGAAACAATGACTGAAGCACCTGTAATGCCAGCGGATGTCTGCGGATGACTGGGCGTGGTGCGCAGTGGATGGACTCTTTGCGGACACAGCTGTGGCCTCTTCCGGTATTAGCGGTTGTCCTGGCGCTGGTCCTGGGGACAGCGTTGCCCGCGTTGGATGCTGCAGTTGACGGAGAGTTGCCCGAAAGCGTTACTGTTTTTCTCTTCAGCGGAGGACCGGAGGCGGCCAGGTCTGTCCTGCAGGCGATCTCGGGATCCCTCATCACGGTGACGTCCCTGACCTTTTCGCTTACCGTGGTCACGCTGCAGCTGGCCAGCAGCCAGTTCTCCCCGCGACTGCTTCGGACTTTCACCTCCGACCCATTTGTCCACGGTACGCTGGCCCTCTTTCTAGCTGCCTTCGCCTTCGCGTTGACCGTCCTTCGAAGCGTTCGTGGTGAAAGCAACGGAACAAGCCCGTTCGTACCTGAAATTTCCGTCACCGTCGCGTTCGTGCTCGCGATAGCCAGTGTCATCGGGCTGGTGCTCTTCCTGGCGCACCTTACGCGGGAGATCCGGGTGGAAACCATGATGCGCAGGGTCAATGTCGAAACCCAGGAAACCATCGACCGCGTTTTCCCGGAAGACCGCCCTACACCGGGGCAGAATCCAGTCCCGGTGTCCGAAACGTACCTCATCAACTCCACCAGCTCCGGGTTCCTGACCTCCTTCGCCAAGGGAGCACTGATGCGGGCGGCGGAAGATGCGGGGGCAGTGATACGGATTGACCGGGAGCCGGGCAGCTCCCTGGTGAAAGGCGTTCCCTTCGCCACCGCCTGGCCCGCCAAGCCGGGATCAAGGTTTGCACCCGAAGTCCTGGAAAAGCTGACCGAAGATGCTAACGCTGCTGTGGCCACCGGCTTTGAACGCACCCACGTCCAGGACGTCGGGTTCGGGTTCCGCCAGTTGGTGGATGTGGCCGCACGTGCGCTCTCTCCCGGCATCAACGACCCCACCACGGCGGTGCACATTATCGGGCACCTCTCTGTTCTCCTGTGCAGGCTGGCACAGAGGGATCCCGGTCAGCAGCATCTCACTGACGAGGACGGTCGGGTGAGGGTGGTGGTTTCGCTTCCTGAGCTAAAGGACCTTCTCGAAATGGCGATGAACCAGCCCCGGCAATACGGAGCGGCAGATTCGGCTGTAGCAGCGCGCCTCCTGGAGCTGCTTCACGAGCTCACCTGGTGCGACCAAAGGGGCCGATACCGCACTGAGGTCCTGGACCACCTGGGCCGGATGCGCAACGCCATCGGTGCCGCCGACTATTCGCCCGCTGAGCGAAAAAGCCTCCTGGACCAAGCAGATTCCCTAGTCCTTCTGCACGCAAAGAATCTAGCACCCAGGAGCAATGAAAACGGATGAGATACCCGGCCCAGGATAGAAGGGCCGGCGCCCCGGCGCGGGCCTCCGGACCTGCAGCAACTGCGGAGCTCGCCGAGACCGCGCCAGATGCTTCTGCCTCTTAAACCAAAAGCTTTTCAAGACACCCCTGTGACATCTCGTATGGCTAACGTGCGATATATCTACCCACGCGTTGACGCCAAGAACCGGCTCAATGTCTGCACTCTTGGCACCGCCGCCATGCCGGAGAACCGGTCGCCAACCAGGCATACGGTCTCATCGTGGTCGTAGTCGACGGGCGGGTGGAGATCTGTGTGGAGTGGGTACGAGGTTTCAATAGTGGTCGTTATCGTAGTCATCCTTTCAAAACAGAACGAAGGGTGGGTGAAGTGCTGTGCGTTGTTATGCGTCGACGTTCTTCTCGTTCATTTCCGGGGTCTCATGATCAGAGGGCTGGTTGTCCGTGTTTGTGCCGAACATGGTCACCACCACCAGGCCGATGCCGACTAGGGCAGCACCGAGCCAGGTGACGGCGGCGATGCCGGCCGATTCGACCGCAAAGCTTCCGGTGAGGGCTCCCAGTGCGATCGAGGCGTTGAAGACCGCGACGTACAACGAGGAAGCGGCGTCGGTGGCATGCGGTGCCGAGCTCAGCACCCAGGCCTGAAGGCAGACCGGCAGGGCGGCGTAGGACAGTCCCCAACTCACGAACAACACGATGGCCAACGCCGTGGATTGGCCGCCGAGGGACATGACTAGCAATGACGCGGCGAGCAGGCCAACTGCCCCGAGCAGTGACCACCGCAGGCTGCGCGCTACCGCACCGGCCGCGAGGAAGTTACCCGCGATACCTGCGGCACCGAACACCAGCAGCAGCACGCTGACCATGCCTGGTGGAATGCCCACAACCGCCTCTAAATAAGGCGTCAGGTAGGTGTAGGCGAGGTAGTGGCCCATCATCGTCAGGCCCGCAACAAATATCGCGATTCGGAACGGCCCGTTGCGTAGCAGCCTCGGAATTGCGGACAGACCGCCGCTGTTGCGGGGTGGCAACGAGGGCAGGAGCGCGAGCACGGCGACCAATGCGATTACACCCAGTCCGGCTATCACAAGAAAAGCGACGCGCCAATCAGTCGCCTGTCCGATGGCAGTACCCAGCGGCACCCCGATGACGGAGGCGACAGAGATCCCGCCGAGCACTACTGCGATCGCGCGGACGGCGTGCCGGGGTTCGACCAGTCGCGTCCCCACGGCGGGGGTCGTAGCCCAGAACACACCGTGCGCGAACGCAATTAGCATCCGGGCCAGCATCAGTACCACGTAATTTGGTGCGATCGCCGAGATCAGGTTGCCGACGATCAGCACACCCAGCAGTCCGGACAACAGCCAACGGCGGTCCAGCCGCCCTAACAGGGAGGTCAGTGGTACGGCGGTGACGGCGGCGATGCCCCCGTAGAGCGAGACGAGTAGGCCGGCAACACCGATCGAGACACCCATCCCGGACCCGATCGACGGCAGCAGGCCGACCGGCAGGAGTTCAGTCGTGACGAACAAGAAGGTTCCCAGGGCCAGAACCCACACTGCGGGCCACGACCGCGCGCCATCGGTCGCGGCGGCCGTGACTTCGCCGCGGTCGGCCTCGGCGCGGGGCATCATTTGGGGTGTTGTACTCACGCGGACCTTCGTTCGGAGTTGATTTCGGTGCTGGTGTCGTTGCCGGCAGCTGGGTCGGGGGCAAGCAGCCCTTTGGCCAGGTAGAGCGCGTTCAGCGTTCGGGGAATGCCGGCGTACGGGGTGAGGTGGGTGAGTACGGCAATGATCTCCGTGCGGGTGGCGCCAGCCCGCAGTGTGGCGGGGATGTGCGCTTCTAACTGGGCCTCGCAACCGCCTATCGCGGCGAGCACCGCGACCGTCACTAATTGCCGGGTGCGTAGGTCCAGTTCGGGGCGGGCGATGATCTCGCCGAAGGCGTATTCGACGATCGTGTGGCCGAATCGCTCGTCCACCGGCGCCACCGAGGCGACCACCGCTTCGGGGTCGAGGCCGATGCTGCGCATGACGTCGCCGCCGAGGCGTTCGCGTTCGCTTGGTTGTTGCCATTCGGAAGAGGTCATGATGATGTGCCTTTCTGGATCGGGCGGGTGTCTGGCAAGGTCGCGGCCGGGTATCTTGCGCCCTTCACGTTGTCCGCGAGGAAGGCGGAGTCCAGCGCCTCGAGTTGCGCGAGGGACAGTTTGACGGCGTCGGCGGCGATGTTCTGGGCCAGGTATTCTTCCCTCTTAGTTCCGGGAATGGGGATCACGTCCGCGCCCTGGGCGAGGACCCAGGCCAAGGCGATCTGCCCCCGAGTAGCATCATGCCGCTCGGCCACAGCACTCACCGCGTCCAGCAGTGCCAGATTGGCTTCGAGATTGCCGTGCGCGAACCGGGGCATGATCCGCCGGATGTCGTCGTCGTCCAGCCTGTCCAGCGCGGCGATCTCGCCGGTGAGCAGACCACGGCCCAGCGGGGAATAGGCGACGACGGCGGTACCAAGTTCGCGCGCCGCGTCGAGTACGCCGTCGGTGATCACGTCCCTGGTCCACAGCGATAACTCGCTCTGCAGCGCCGTGATTGGATGGACGGCATTGGATCGGCGCAGGATCTGCACATTGACCTCGGACAGCCCGATATAGCGCACTTTTCCGGCCTGAACCAACTCTGCCATGGCGCCGATTGTTTCTTCGATCGGGGTGCGGCCATCTAACCGGTGCAGGTAGTAGAGATCGATGGTCTCGATCCCGAGGCGCCGCAGCGAGGCATCACAGGCCGCGCGTGCGTAGTCGCCGCTGGCGTCATTCCATCGGCTGCGGCCCTCGCGGCGGATGCCGAACTTGGTGGCGACAAAAGCACGATCCCGGTGGGGGCCCAGGGCGCGGCCAATAAGTTCCTCGTTGTGACCGTCGCCGTACATGTCAGCCGTGTCCAGCAGGCTCACGCCGGCGTCCAGTGCTGCGTGGATGACTTTGGTGGACTGGGCGTCGTCGGTGTGTCCGTAGAACTCACTCATGCCCATGCAACCTAGGCCGATGGCACCCACCGGGTCGCCAAGTAGGCGCTGGCTCATCGTGTGCGCATCTATGGCGACATTTTTCATTCTCACTCCCGGGAATCGTTGTGGTTGGTCGGTTATCTCAACCCTTGCAGGACTTCGAGGGAACAAACAGGCCGCGGGTCACCGCGGGAGCGCTGCACCTGGGTGCGATACACCCATGATGAATTGCTGCCCGGAGG